>DATJAD010000092.1:0-2918 GCA_035516615.1 Candidatus Acidiferrum sp. | reverse complement strand
GCTCTCCGCGGACGTCAACCAAATGCCCGTGGTCAGCGGGAGCGGCGATGGTTCCGCGCAAATCGTGGGCATGATCACGCGCGACTCGATTCTTCGCGTGATTCAAACGCGCAGCGAACTCGGCCAGCTTCAGCCCAACCGGTAGCGATTGTTTTCAAGCGCGCGAGGCGGGAAATTCTGAAGATTCAGACCTGCGCAACGCCCGCAGACAATAGGCACCATGCCGAGACTCCACGTTAATTCCAAAAAATCCAGTGGCTTCCAGGCGCCGGCGTACAGTTCGCGGCGCTACGGGCACGAAAGTGCTCCTGATGTGTCCGATCCGGTGCAACCATGCATCCTGAATTTCAAACGCAAGTAGCATCCCTCCCGGCTGCAGCACGCGATAAAATTCAGCGAAGGCGTGATTCTGCAGATCTGGTGACTTCATGTGGTGAAGCATGAGGATTGCGATGACGGAGGAAAATGTGCGTTCCGCAAACGGCAGCGCCGCTGCGTCTCCTTGCACGATTTTCGCTCCGGCATTCTTGTGCCGCTCCGCGAAGCGGTCCGCGAGCCTGCCGTCAAGCTCGATACTCGTCACACGTTTGGCCTTCCCGCGTAAGGCTCTCGTCGTCGCACCGGGCCCTGCCCCGACTTCGAGAACGTGTTCGCCAAGAGCACAATCTGAAACGATCCACGGCAGGAGTTGCTTCTCCGTGATGTGCCTCCACATTTGTGAACCGCAGAACCAGTTCTCGAAAGCATTCATCGGATGCCCGTTCGAAAGGGATGTTTTACTTTAGCGCGTTTTCTCGGGCGAGAGGCCGGCTAAGGCAAAAGTCCGCGGATTTTCATCAGGGCTGCCGCAAACTGGTCGGCATTGTAGGAAGAGGGATTCTCCAATTGCTGAAACAGCCCGTTGATCGCCGCGCGCATTTCTTCTGCGTTCGCGGGATGGGCATTCTTGCTGTAGGCGATAAACAGGGAATCGAGAGCCATGGCCGCTTGTTCCGCCGCGCGCTCATCCGCGAGCGAAATGCTTTCCGCGTCATCGGTGATCTTTTGCATCATGCCCAGAACGATTGCCTGGTCATAGGGCATCGCTGAGAGCCGCTCGGCAAATTGTTCCGCAACCGGAGCCGCCGCTTGTGCTGCCGTAGCCACTGTATTGCGGTCGGGGTTCAGCTTGCTCATTTCCTGCGAAACAATTTGCATCTGCTGGTCCAAATTCCGGGACGCCGCCGGATCAACCTGCTTTGCCAGCAGCCGGAACACTGCGTAGCGCGATTCGTTCCAGGCCGGGTCGCCCGGACGTCTGTCATCGTAGCCGTGTTCCTGCCGCCAACTGTTTTTCGCCGGGCCCAGCGCGTGATGGCACGCAAAGCAGGAAAGTTCAGAATATTCCGGCCAGACATCTTTCTTGTCCACTCGTTCGCCTTTGGCTCTCCAAACGAGACGTTGCATCGCGGCGCTCAATTGCACCGCTTGTCCCACGCTCCAATCGCGCACTCCGACCCATTCTCCATTTTCGACGGACACTCCGGCCGCCGATTCTCGCGGTTCCTTCCAGTGTCTCGGCATCACCGCCGAAAACGAATCCAGCTCAAAGTAAAGATCGGGATGGCCGGCGGCGATCATTTCGTGATCCACAAATTTTTCCCGCCTGCCGAGATGGCACTCGAGACATTTCTTCGTGCGGACGATGATGTTTCGCGTATCCGTCATCCCGGCCGCAACCGACTTCTCGTGGGCCCACTCCCGCGTTGTGTGCGGGCCAAGCCACGCGGAAGCAGGACCATGGCAGCTTTCGCAGGACACGCCTTCGGAAATTTCGAACGGCCGACCGCGCTGTCCCGGTGTTGCGTAGAGCGCGTGGCACATCAGGCATTTCGGCGCGTCTTCGGCTCTGCTCCCGAGCTTCAGGATGCGCGCCATCCGTTCTCCAACGTCGCTGGTGAGCGCCTGATAAGCGCGGCTGTGCTTGTCCTGCAAAATCCAGGTGGAATATTCGTTTTGGAGGATGCGGCTACCCGGAACGGGTTTCACACTCCCATGGCAACTGGTGGCGGCGCATGATCCCGGCCCAATGAATTTGCTCAGGCCGTCCTGGCCAGCGCTGAGAAACACGGGCATTGCCAGCAGCGAGCACAGAATTCCGCTTGCGCTGCAAAGAATGGAAGCGTTTGTCATGAAAGCTGTTTTCGTGCCACGCCTGAACCGCTTGGCGCGCATTTCATCGCGCCAATCTGTTTCGCTTATAGCTTCTGCGCACGCGCCAAGTCAACGCTTCTCCATTGCCTTTTTCGCTCCATGCCGCCAAAAGCGTAAGAGCATCCCATTTACTTGCCCACACGCCCAATTTAGTATTCGGATGTGTTTACCCGGCCGCCCGGCGGCCGTGTCGCTATAGCTTTGAATTCCACATCGCGCCGCTCGGTCCTTTCTCTCTCCGTCCGGCGTTTTTTTGTGCGAGGCGAGGCGCCGTGATCTTTGACGACCTGCGGGCCATCCAGCTTCGCCACGGCTTTCTTCCCCGTGCGGAGCTCGAAGCTCTTTCCAGCCGCACGCATACGCCTCTTTACCAGATTCATGGCGTGGCCAGCTTTTATCCGCACTTTCATCTAACGCCACCGCCGCGCGCGGATGTTCGAGTTTGCGCAGACATGAGCTGCCACTTGAACGGCGCGTGCGAAATGCGAGCGGACCTCGAACGCCGATTTGCGGCAGCGCGCCCGGCAGAGGTGCAGATTCGTGAAGTCTCCTGCCTGGGCCGCTGCGATAGCGCTCCCGCCGTTTCGATCAACGATGTGATCTATTCGAATGTTGGTGCTTCGCAGGTAGAGACTCTCGCCCGCGCGGCCATGCGTGGGGAAGAATTGAAGGAACCGCATATCCAGCAGCCTCGCGCGAGGTGCGCTTCCGATCCGTACCCCGAT
>DATJAD010000091.1:0-7461 GCA_035516615.1 Candidatus Acidiferrum sp. | reverse complement strand
CCCGGAGCGTCAGGATGAGCGAGCCAATTCTCGATCAGCTTCACGATGGCGTCTTCACTGATCTGGACCAATTTGCGCCCCTTTTCCGGAGAAGCCTCGCTTACGTGGCCGGAATATCCCGGCCAATCGGCGGCCATTGATTTTTGCAGAAAATACGGAGCGCCGCCGGAAAGGTCAGGCGGCTCTGGAAGATCGCGCGCTTGATCGAGATGAACCAGGTCAGGGCGGAAGGCGGCAACTGCGGAAGTTTCGAGCGGTCCGCCGTGGCCGTGACCGCCGTTGGCCTGGTGAAACATTCCCGTCGCTCTCATCATTTCCCCGGAGAGGAACTCCCACCAACTCGCAAACATCAGAGCCGAATCCTTTGTTTCATCGGCAACCTGGGCGATTGCGCCACGCCCAGGGCCGATGTTGCCGTCGTGCCCGTTGAGGATGAAGACCTTGCGAATTCCGAGGTGGAGAATATTGCGAAGGATGTCCGCGAAGTACATAGTCATGACTTCGGGACGTATGGAGATCGTGCCGCGAAAGTGGGCGGTGTGTGAAGGGCACTGGGTGAAAGTCACTGTGGGGAAAAGAAGGCCCTTGGTGCGAATCGCGACGCGTTCGGCGATTCCCGAGATAATGATGGAGTCCACTCCCAGGGGATTGTGAGGCCCGTGGTACTCCAGGCTGCCGAGCGGGAGAATCGCGAGCGATTGGGGGGAAAAAGCTTCCTCGACCTGGCAGCCGATGACTTCCTCGAATCGTTTCGGCTTTTCCGGGCGTTCGCTGTCTGGAGCGCCGGAGTAAGCGGCCTCGACGATTCCGGGCAATGCGATTCCCGCCCGCAGGACTTCTCTTCTGCTGAAAGATGTCATGTTGCCTCGCCTTGATACCCGTGGGAGGTTAGCGCAAGGCTGTGGAGGTGTCCACGTAGAATTGTCTCGAAGAATCGGGATTAGCCGGACGGATGGTCCTGCTCGTGAACGAGCAGAACGGTGCCGAAACGTTTCAGTATTTTGCCGCGTTCCGTGCTTGCCGGATGGCACGGACGCTGCTATATTGCCGCCTCGCCGTTTTCGTTCGTACTAAGTCCAGGACACCCAACTTGGCCGATAACGCAACGCCACATCTTCCGCCTGAAGTCGCCCTAACATCCGAAAAACTTGTGCGCGGGATGGGCCTGATCCAGTCCACCGCGGTCAACATGCTGGAGATGATCGGGATCGGGCCTTTCATCACTATCGGCGTGATTCTCTCCGCGATGGGAGGACCGCAGGCAATCCTGGGCTGGTTTCTTGGCGCGCTGTTTTCTGTTTGCGATGGGATGGTGTATGCGGAACTGGGCGCAGCGATGCCCGGCGCAGGCGGATCGTATATCTATTTTCAGGAGGCTTTTAACCCCCGGACCTGGGGACGCCTGGTTTCGTTTTTGTTTCTTTGGGAAACCATTTTTGTCGCGCCGCTGGCGATTTCCGCGGCGTGCGTGGGCTTTGCGGAGTATTCACATTATGTCTTCCCCGGACTAAATCACGCAGGGGTGGGATCGATTGCCGCAGCCGCGGTGATTTTGATCACTTTCCTACTCTATAGGCCCATCAAAACGGTGGGGCGTTTATCGGTGGTGATGTTGGCAGTGGTGTTGTCGGCCATGTTTTGGGTCATCGGACCGGGGCTCATTCACATGAATGCGAAGATGGCCTTTGCTTTTCCACCCGGCGCGTTTCATCTTTCGAAGGCGTTTTTTTACGGGCTGGCGAGCGCGACGTTGATTGCGATGTACAACTACGGCGGGTACAACAACATCACTTATCTCGGAGGTGAGGTAAAAAATCCGACGAAAAACATTCCGCGGGCGATCGTGCTGTCGGTTCTGGCGGTCGCGGTCCTGTATCTGCTGATGAGCACGGTGATTATCGGGGTCATCCCGTGGCGCGAGGCAGCCGCATCCCATGCGGTTGTTTCCGAGTTCATCGGCAAGCTTTACGGATCCCGCGCGGCCTCCGTGATGACCGGCTTGATTTTGGCGGCAACGCTCGGAGGAATATTCACGATGAGTTTAGGTTATTCGAGAATTCTCTATGCCGCGGGAGCGGAAGGAAATTTCTTCAAGGTTTTTGGCCGAGTCCATTCGAAGGGACACTTTCCCACCGTTTCGCTGCTGGCCATCAACGCGCTGGCAATTCCTCTGTGCTGGTTTTCCCTGGAACGGCTGCTGTCCGCATTGATGATTATTCAGATCGTGTTCCAATTTATCCCGCAGATTTTTGCGGTTTTTGCGATGCGGATTTACCGCAAGGAAATTGAGCGCCCATACAAGATGTGGCTGTTTCCGGTGCCGGCCCTCGTTGCGCTGATCGGTTGGGTATATGTGGCGGCAACGCCGGATCAGCGACAGTACTTGGGCACGGCCCTGCTTCTCTTATTACTCGGCCTTGGTGCCTATGTGCTGCGGGCCAAACTGATCAAGTCCTGGCCATTCGGAGAAGCACCCGATCCTCGGGCGACACAGGCCAAGTAAACCTTAATGAACAGAAATGCGTTTCGGTGACTCTTGCGGCGTTCGCAAGAATGAGGTGATCCGTCAACGGGGTTGGGGCTTCTTCGGCGGGCAGCACGAATCCCGGACGATGAGCTGCGTTGCAAGCAAGGCGGGCGTGGGGATGCTGGGACGCCCCTCGATGTGGTCAATCAACATCCGAGCGGCGATCATTCCTACTTCGCGCGCCGGCTGGCGAACTACCGTGAGTCTCGGGCGAAGCAGGGTCGCCCAATAAAAATCGTCGAAGCCCAGCAGGCTGATATCCTCGGGACAGGCGAGGCCAATCTCCTGTATGGCGGCGAGCGCCCCCAAGGCCATCATGTTATTGGTGCAGAAAATCGCTGTTGGACGCTCGGTTCCTGTCAGTAGCTGCATGGCATGAAAGTGGCCGCTTTCCATGTCGTTGTGACCCCGGTGAATCATCGCGCGGTCCACACGGATCTTGGCGCTGCGAAGCGCTTGCGTGAATCCCTCGAGCCGGTCCACGGATGTTCCACTGGAAGGATCGCCGGTGATTACGCCGATGTGGCGATGTCCCAGGCTGAGGAGATAGCGAGTCGCGCTGTCGGCCGCGCGGCGGTTGTCCACACCAACTCTGCCGACGTAGGAATCGCGCACGAGGGGGTAGCGGTCCGCGTACACGACAGGCAGGTTGCCCAAAACTGACTTCGCTTTTCCACCCGGCGCGTCGATTGCGGGCACCCGCACGACTCCATCAACGCGGCGACGGTGAAAGGAGTCCAGATAGTTGCGCTCCTCTTCCCAACTCTCGCGTGAGTCTCCGATCAGGACGGTATAGTTCGCGGAAGCCGAGTAGTCTTTGGCGCCGCGCACGACTTCAATGTAGAAATTGTTGGAAAGATCGGGAACGACGATGGCAATTGTATGGGTTTTCTGAAGACGGAGCCCTCTGGCCAGATCGTTGGGACGATAGCCAAGTTCCTTGATCGCCTCCTCGATGCGGCTGCGAGTTTGCGCGCTAACATAATCAGAATTGTTGAGAGCAGCCGAGATTGTAGAGACCGAGGCACCTGCCGCCTTAGCCACCTCGCGAATGGTAACGTGGCGTCCCGCGCGTTTCGTTTTTGATCTCAACTCGCTTCCTTCAACTCGTTATCTGTCGTGCGTCGTTTGCCCCGACACCTGCCATCGCTGCATGAGCCGGCCCTTACTCGCTCCCCGGGTCCCGCAGAGGCGACGAGCGAACGGTTACGGAAGAGCATGATACCCATGAACCGATTTGACCGAAACATTTCGATATTGGGCCGATAGACTGCTGACCAAAATATCTTAATATTGCAGGCGGGAATTGGCTAGCGCTCTGCAGTTTTTCGTCACTGTCCGGTTTTTTCCGCTCGTAACACCCCATGGCCTCCAGAGCGCACTGCACCAGCTCTCCCGCGCCGGGCTCAACTTTTCCAAGAGCGCGGGTGCAAGAGGCGTGGGACTGCAAGTGCGCCGGACCCTCGCGCATGATTAGCTAAAAGGCCAATAAAAAACGTTTCGGGACGCCGTTGCGCAAAATGCGAAGGGTGTATACTACCCCGCATGGAAAAGCGGGAATTGGTCCGCGTCTCCGGACTCGTCTGACGAGGGGACAACCTGCAAAGCAGCGGTGGCTTGCCGCGGGGCAGACGAAGTGATCTGGAAGAGGAGAAGGTTATGACGCAGCTCGTAAGATTCAAAAGCCCGCTGCATGAAATGACACAGACAACTCCCACCTGCCTCTGGAACGATTCGGCATCCATTCAGGAATTGAACTATTCGATCGAACACGGAGCTGTCGGGGCCACGTGTAATCCCGTAATTGTGGGAGACGTGTTGAAGAAGGAGATGCCTCTTTGGAAGGACCGCATCCGGGGACTCATCGAGGAAATGCCATTTGCCACCGAAGACCAAATCGCCTGGAGGGTGGTGGAAGAGATTTCCATTAAAGGCGCGGCGCTCCTCGAACCGGTCTTCAAGCAGTTTCGGGGAATCAACGGGCGGCTATCCATTCAAACGGATCCACGTCTCTATCGGGATTCGAAAGGGATTCTTGCACAAACTCTGCGTTTTAACGAGCTAGCGCCGAACATGATTGTCAAGATACCGGCGACCAAGGCAGGAATTCCCACCATGGAGGAAGCGACTTATCTGGGAATCAGCATTAACGCCACGGTTTGCTTCACACTTCCACAGTGCATCGCAGTAGCGGAGGCGGTTGAACGCGGCCTGCAGCGGCGCGAAAAGGAGGGCAAAGACATTTCCTCGATGGGGCCGGTTTGCACGATCATGGTCGGGAGGCTCGACGATTGGCTTAAAGTCCTGATGGAACAGAACAACATCACGATAGATCCGGGTTACCTCGAGTGGGCGGGGGTCGCCGTGTTCAAGAAAACCTACAAAATCTTTCGCGAGCGGGGATACCGCATCCGGTTGCTCTCCGCAGCATTCCGCAATCACATGCACTGGAGCGAATTCATCGGCGGCGATGTGGTGATCTCTCCGCCGCACAAGTGGCAAGTGCGTTTCAATGCGAGTGACGTCGAGGTTGTTCCCCGAATTGACAATCCGGTCGCCCCCAAAATCGTCAATGAGTTACTCTCGAAGTTCGCGGATTTCGAGCGCGCTTATGCGGAGAATGGTCTTTCGGTAAACGAATTCGACTCCTTCGGCCCAACTCGGCGCACGCTGCGGCAGTTCATTGCCGCGTGTCATGATCTTGATGGCACGATTCGCGATCAGATGCTTCCCAACCCTGACCAGAAATAGGCTCAGGCTCCAGGGGCAGCCTGCGCGCTAGATCCCCGCATACCAGGAATACCCGGCTTCGGGTTCCGCTGAACCCAATCCTTTGCCGAACTGTTTCACGCCATCCGTCATCGTCAGGCGGGTGATGTATTTCAAGCTCTTGTACCCGAGCTGCCTCGGCACGCGCATGCGCAGCGGTCCCCCGAATGGCACCGGCAGTTCGCCCCCGTTCATCCCCAGCGTCAGCAGCGTCTGTGGATGCAGCGCATCGGCCATGTCCATGCTTTCCCACCAGTCGGTTTGAAATGAACGATAGACCACGTACCGCACCTGCGGAAGCGCCCCCACCAATCCCAAAATGTGCGAGAGCGGCACCCCGCTCCATTCCGCGATGTACGACCAGCCTTCTTCGCATTGGATCATTGTGATGTGGCTGCGGCGCGGAAAGCTCTTCAGCTCCGCAAGCGTGAACGTCGCCGGCCGCGTCACCATGCCATCCAGTGTGAGCCGCCAGTCGGCAAACGCGCTCTGCTGCAGGCGCTGAAACTCTTCCCCCAGCGGCGCCACTTCATTCGCAAACGGCTTTTTCGAAACCTGGCTCGCCGAAAATTCGCGCGCCATCGAATGCCGCGTCAAAAGCCGCTGCGCCGCGTACGTCAGCGTCTCGCCCGGCCCGTAGATTCCCCCCGAATCCGGCGGAATCAATCCGTAACGCTTCGCGAGCTTCGCGGCCACCACCAGCCCCGATACGCCCGCCGTGGCCGCGATTCCGCTCGTAATCAATTTGCGTCGCGAGATCGTGCTCATGCTCGCTCCAGTGGCTCGGCCGCGCGCCCCGTGATCATCGCGCGCATCCGGCTTCGGAATCCTGCCAGAATCACCATGAAAATGTGCACCAGCAGAAACAGCACCAGCGCTAGCGTCAGAAAAAAGTGCAGCGTCCGCGCCGATTGCTGCCCTCCCAAAATATTCACCGCCCCCGGCACCGCCGATACGAACGACGGAGACATCGCCAGCCCCGTCCAAATAATCATCGGGAAAAGCACGAAAATCACCACGAGATACGCCATCCGCTGCACCACGTTATATGACCATGCTTCTTCCGTGCCTGGTCGCTTGAATCGCAAGTGCTCAATCACGGATCTCGCCAGCCGCTTCGGCGAAATCTCCACAAGCGCCGGAAGCAGGTTTCTCCGGAAATGTCCGTTGAACAATCCGATCGCCACGTACAGCAGCCCCGTCAGCACCAGCACCCACGCCGATTGAAAATGCAGATACCGGCTCCAGCCGTTCTGGTCCGGCATCACGTAGCCGTAACCCGTCGGAACCAAGTCACGTGACGACGGAATCGGAATCTTGAACAGCGTGCCCGTGTTCACGTTCCCGGTCTCGCCCCAGTAAAACCGCGGGTGCGAGACCACCAGCTCCAGCCCGCTCACCAGTAGCGCCAGGAACGCTATGGTCATCAGCCAGTGCGTGACTCGAACCAGAAAGGAATGCCGCTTTCTTGCCGCTTCCGCCATTTCCGGATTTGTACCAACCCCCTGCCGCTTCCGCAAGCCCTATCTCTGGGATCAGCCGAGCTGCGTATCCCGCTCATCGTCCGCCCGCCCCAACGAAGGCAGATACCGGCCGAAGTTCAATTCGAAGTCGCTCCGAACGCCGTAACCGATACCACGGAGCTTGGCACGGCGCGCCTGCGCATCGGGCCAGGCCAGCATCGGGAAGATCATGTCGCTGCTCGACTGAAGCTCGGCAGCTGTCGGAATCCCGAACCGGTTGATCTGGGCCTTCGCCGCGGCCAGTGTTTCACGGTCGAACGAAGCCAAACGCCGGACCAGCGCATCGACGAACGAGTCGAGGTCATTATCGTCCAGCGTGCGGTTCACCCAGCCATAGCGCTCGGCGATATCAGCATCGAAATCGTCGGCGCTGAGCACGAACTCAAGCGCCCGCGAACGGCCCACCAAACGCGGTAGCCATTCCAACGCTCCACCGCCCGGGATCAGCCCCACGCCGACCTCGGGGTTGCCGAACAGGGCGCTTTGCCGACTGGCGAAGCGCATGTCGCAGGCCAGCACGAACTCGTTACCGATGCCGCGCGTGCGGCCGCGAATCTTGGCGACGCTCACTACTGCCGACGACGCGAGGCGCAGGACAAAGTCGCGCCAAAGTCCCAGCACCTCCGGCCGCTCCGCCGCCTT
>DATJAD010000090.1:0-11457 GCA_035516615.1 Candidatus Acidiferrum sp. | reverse complement strand
GAACGCCGCCATCAGGATCACCTGCCAGAAAATGCTGCTCCGTCCGAACTCAGATTTCTTCTCGACATGCTTCGTAAACTGCACCGGGAACGCCAGTTTCGCGCCTTGCGCGACCGTGGGGGGATTGTTCCCTTCAAAATGCACCGGCCCTCCGACGCTTGCCGTGCTCGAGATCTCCAGGTTTTCGCCTTTGCCCTGCAAGCCGCCGCCGACAGAGCCGGTGATGCTCATGTTCTGTCCGAACCAAAGAATGTCCCTTCCCAGGTGGCCATCCACCGTGACAGCTTGAGCGAAAGAGGTCAGGCTTCCTCCCACATTTCCGCCGTTCTCGATGGTCAGAGTCTGGCAGAATTCCGTCATGTTCTTTCCGACCGTTCCCGTGATCGTCAAATTGTTGTCAAAGCCGCGAATGTTGCCATCCACCTGCCCGGAAACACGGGCAGTCTGAGCAAATATGATCACATCTCCGAGCACGTGTCCCGGTACGTCCACAGACTGCCCGAATGCATAGACATCTCCGTCCACGGTTCCATCAACGGTGACGCGTTCGCCGCTCAGGAAAATATCACCGTGGATAGTTTCCTCCTTCGTCACCGACGGGGAGGGGCCCTTGCGAAATTCCGTTGCGCCTGCCGGCGGCGCTGCCGCCAAGGCCGCGCACAGACTCGCGAGCACCAACGCCATCGCCGAGCCGCGCCGCAATCGCCGTCTCAAAACCAGAACCACGGATGCAATCAAGGTCACCATCGCCAGCGCTTCCACCAGTGAAATCATGGATTGCCATCCCTTCCAGAACGTTCCCTGAAATACCAACAATCCCAGCAAATTTGTGCCGCCGAATCCCGCCTGCTCGAGGCGATCCTGCAAAGGCTGAATATATCCGGTGTACAAGGCGTAGAGCGTCGTTGCCGCGAGACCGAATGCCAGCATCCAAACCCATTGCATCGAGCGCCGGACGCGCTCGCCGAACGATTCGAGCCGCGCGGGCAAGGGTTCCTCTTCTTCCAGCATCGCACGCGTCAGCAGGCGAGACTCGCGCTCCAAAGCCCGCAACAATGTCCGGCACGCTTGGCATTCCTGCGTATGCGCCGAGACTTCCGAGGCCCTCGCGCGGTCCAGTTGCCCCTCGACATACAACAGGCAGGTCATCTCGTCCAGATGTTTCATCTCAGCATTTCTTGACGGTCCGCTCACGAAGCCCCTCCCGCCGCCAGCGCGCCAGCGCCTTCCAGCGCCTGTCGCAGTTCATGCCGCGCGCGGAGCAGCACCACGCCCACAAAGGCGCGGCGCACGCCCAACGCTTCGGCGATTTCGTCATAGCTCATGTCGGAGTAATAGCGCAACACCAGCGCCATTCTCGCGCGCGTCCCCAGCTTGTCCAGCGCTTTTCGCACTTCCTCGCTGGTGCGCTGCTCGATGAGTTGTTCCAGTTGGTCCGGGTCCGGATGTTCGAGCGGGAGATTATCCAAATCGTCGGTTTCCTTGTCCTGGCGGATTTTCCTGCGGCGGAGCACGTCCCAGCAGTGATTCGCCGCAACTTTGTACAACCAGGCCGTAAACGGACGAGTCGCGTCGTATTGAACCAGTTTCTCCCGGATTTTCACAAAGACTTCCATAGTCGCGTCTTCGGCGTCCTCCCTGGTGGGCAACGCCCTCCGGCAGAACCGGAAAATCGCTCCGGCGAATTGCCGATAGAGTTCGCCCCAGGCTTCTGCATCCCCTGCCTTTGCCCGAGCGATCACCTCATCGGTTTCCGTTGTTCCCGGCGCGTTCATTCGGCCTGGTCTCGGAGTTTCCATATGCTAGTACGCACCTGAGTCCGCAAAAATTACACTCCAGCACTTTCGCCAGCCGTCCGCTAATTGCTGCCTCTTTCGGCCCTTTTGCTTCGCAGCACTCTACCAAATTTGCGCCTGCGAAATCGTCCTCCGCCGCAATCGCGCCTAGCCCTTTGCTGCATTTTGCCGGTCATTTGCTGTCCCAGGCAAAAAAAGTGGCCCGGAGTATTCCCCGGGCCACCTTCCTAACTTATTTATTTTTAAAAGCTTAGAACGTAAACTTGGCCGCCAACTGGATCCCTCGCGGGCCGCCACTTCCCAAGAATGGGTAGCCGATCCCGACGTCCCCGGTGGCTGTCAATCCCAGGCTTCCCAGCGACCGACCATCCGTTCCAATGCCATTGGGCGCCGCATCGGCGATGAACCCGGGCAAGTAGGGATTTGCGAAGTTCGGATGGTTGAGCAGATTGTAGGCTTCGAATCGCAGTTGCATGTTCAGGCGTTCGGTCAGCTTGGTGTCCTTGAAGATTGAGAAATCCAGCTGCCGGAAGTTTGGCCCGCGAAGCGAATTCCTGCCTTCATTTCCGAAGTGGCGCGTGCCGGGAATGCAGGTGAGCGCTGTGCCGTCTCCGCCGCCTGAAGGGTAAGTGCACGGCACCACAAACGAGCTCAAGTCCAGATAGTTGGACGGATCTCCGGGATGGTACACGATCGGTCCCGAAACATCCGGACGGCCAAAGCCTTCGCCGCTGCCGTCGAAATCATCCTCGAAGTTGTAATTCAATTGGAACGGCTGGCCGGATTGGACAGTCACGATTCCGTTGATGCCCCAACCGTTGGTCAGCTTCTGCATGCTGCCCGAGGAATTCGGGAACTGGTAAATGAAATTCCAGGTCAGGCGGTTGCGCACGTCGAAATTGGAATTACCACGGTTGTCGCCGATGGGGGCCTGGCTGTTGTTCGGTTGCGAGGCATTTGGCACGAAGTCCTCGCCGTCACTGGCGTCGTCAATGGAATGCGACCACACGTAGTTCACTGTTGACGTCAGCCCGTGCCAGCCGTTGACGCGGAAACTGGTCTGGAGAGCGTTGTAATTCGAATTCGCGGAGCTTTCCTGGTAGTTCATGTAGTAGAAAAAGTTGTTAAGAGCGCGTGGCACGCCATAGTCGTTGATGCAATCGCAGCCGGTATCCGCGGCGGTGATTTCCGCTTGCGTCGGCTGGTTCAGATCGCGGAACCGGAACAGTTTGTGACCGTTCGAACCGACGTAGCCGATCTGGAGGACCATCCTGTGTCCCAGATCCTGCTGCAGGTTCAGGTTGAAGTTCTGCATGTACGGCGAGCGGATGTGCTGGTCAACGCCGAACGCGTCGCCGATTGGCGAGGAAAACTGGAAATAGACGGGCTGGCCCGGATCGAGAGCGCTCCCCGTAATACTTGTCTGCGAGATGGGATTGGGACCGAATCCCGAATACGCAGGTCCCGGATCGAAGGAACTGTTCCAAGGAAGGTGCCCTTCAAACATATCCATGGAAAACGCGTCGTAGAAGATTCCGTAGCCCGCGCGAACCACGGTCTTTCCTTTGCCCGTCACGTCCCAAGCGAGGCTGACACGGGGCGCCCAGTTGTTGTAATCGGGCTGGTAGAGCCGCCCGTTGGCCACCTGGATCGGTTCGCCCGTGATGGGATCGAAATTCGTGAAGTTTCCCTGTTTGTCCTGCACAATCCCGAAATAGTCGTAGCGCAATCCCAAGTTCAGCGTCACCTGCCGGAGGAGGCGATAGCTGTCCTGGAAATAGCCCGCATAGGAATTCTCAAAGAGATTTCGGTTCGTATTCCCTTGCCGCTGCGACCCGTCGTCGGGAATCCCCGCGATGAAATCGTCCAGAGAGGCGAAGTCCAGCGTTCCCCGGTATCCGCGATTGAAAATCTGTGAGACCGAAGTCCTGCGAAATTCGTAGCCGAATTTGATGTCGTGCTTGCCCGCTGTCCATGAGATGTTGTCAATGTAGTGCCAGTTGGTGTCCACGCGCTGCCGCGGATCGCCTTTGTCGGCTCCCAGCGGTGCCAGGCTGCTTCCCGGCCCGCTGATGGTGATGAATGGCATTCCCAGGTTGTAGGTCCCCGCGTTCGGTGTTCCCGGCTCGACGGTATTCAGCCCGATGCTGGTCGGGTCGAAACTCCGGTCTTGAGGGAAAAATCCCTCCGCGAACCGGTTCCAGCCTAAGCGCGCTTCGTTGATGATTTTCGGTGACAGGGTGGTGACGTAAGAGAGGGAGATCAATTGCACCCGCGTCGGCGTGTAAGTGTTATATCCCGGAATCAATCCACCGCCCACGAGCGCCAGCGGAAACAGTTGGTCGCTGTCCCCGATGTAATAGCGCCCGGTCAGCAAGTTCTTTTCATTGAAGCTATGGTCAATTTTCACGATGGCGTTGTCCCCGCGGTTGGAGAATGGGGTCGCCAGCGAGGTATTCGTCCCGCCGTTGTCGTAGCAATCCGTACTGGTGGTCGGCTGCGGCCAGATTTTGTTGGGCAGTGCGAGCAAGTTTGCGATCACCGGGTTTACCGTGCCGCCGTTTGCCGCGATTGCATCCGCAAAATTCTGTGCCGTTGGCACGCACGCGGTGCTCGCTTCCGCGCCTTTCTCCCGCACGCCTTCGTAGTTCATGTAGAAAAACGTCTTGTCGTGCACGATTGGCCCGCCCAAGGAACCGCCAAACTGGTTGTTGTGGAAAGTATTTTGTGGACTCCCCACGTCGTTGAAGTAGTTCCGCGCATCCAGCGCGTTGTTGCGGAAAAATTCGAATCCCGAACCGTGAAACGCGTTCGTTCCAGTTTTCGTCACGATGTCTATCACGCCGCCCGCGCTCCGCCCGTATTCCGCCTCGAAGTTCGATTCCACGTGGAGTTCCGCGATGGCTTCCACCGGCAGAATGGTCGCCGGCGTTCCGAACACACCGGCTTCGTTGATAGCCGGGTCGTTCCGGTAGCCATCGTTCATGTCCGTGCCGTCCAGGAGGAAGTTATTCGAACGGCCGCGCGCGCCGTTGACAGAAAAAACGCCGTACGATCCCGGCGAATCCGTGATCTGGTCCGGCGAGCCAGCCACTCCGGGCACGAGGTAGATCAGCTTCTGATAATCGCCGCCGTTCACCGGCAGGTTCGTGACTACTTTCGATTCGATGACCCCGCCCAGGACGTTGCTCGTGGATTGCACCTCCGGCAATTCCGCCGCGGAAACTTGCACCGTCTGTGCCAGTTGGCCCGGCTGCAGAGCCACGTCCACGCGGCGCTGCACGGCAACTTGTACCACCACGCCGCTGACCAGCGCGCTCTTGAATCCCGTTTTTTCCACGCTGACCGTGTAGTTCCCGATCGGCAACTCCGGAACCGAATAGCTGCCGTCATCGCCCGTGGTCACCACGCGTGTTAAGCCGGTTCCAGTGTTCTTCACTGTGACGGTGGCTCCGGCGATGGCCGCGCCGGTGGAATCCGTCACTGTCCCTAAAATCGTTCCGCGAAACGTCTGTGCGCTCGCCGCACCGCAGAGCAGCAGCATCGCTGTACACACGTACACCCGCAGAATCGCCTTCATTTTCATTGATTTCATCCCTTCCCCCAGGTGATGCTCTCCCGGCGCCTACCCCGAACAGCGCCGCGGTTGTTGCTTATGGCTCGGTGAAATTACACTACCTGCCTCCCGCCACACCGTCAAGCAAGCTCGCCCCTTGTGTGACTTTCACGCGAATTCACTGCAAAACCCGTGTTGGAGGCGCTCAAGGTTGGCTCCGCTTTCGACGCGGAACTCGTTTGTACGGTAGAGTAAAGGATTGCAGTTGCGGCTTTTAACGAACTGTCGCGGCTCGAATTTCATCCATGGCCCAAAAGCTGCCATCTCTGGTCATAGTTGGACGCCCCAACGTCGGCAAGTCCACGCTGTTCAACCGCCTTACCGGGACGCGGCGCGCGATCGTTACCGACGAGCCCGGCATCACGCGCGACCGGATTTACGGCAAGGCCGAATGGCGCGGCCGCATGCTTGAAGTGGTGGACACCGGGGGCATCATTCCCGACGACAAAGCACTGATTCCGCAGGAAATTCTTCGCCAGGCGCGCGTGGCCTTTGAAAAGGCCGCGCTCCTCGTTCTTGTTGTGGACAGCCAATCCGGCATCACGCCTCTCGATCAGGAGCTTGCTCAGCTCCTTCGCGGAACGGGAAAGCCGTTCTTCATCGCCGTCAACAAAGTGGATTCGCGCTCGCAGGAATCTCTGGCCGGGGAATTTCATTCTTTCGGTGTTCCTGTTTTCCCCATCGCTGCCGAGCATGGGACCGGGGTGGACGATCTTCTCGACGCTGCCCTCGCACAAATCACCGCGCAAGAAACTCCGGAGGAACAGCCGGAAAAGGAAATCACGGAAATCGCCATCATCGGACGGCCGAACGTCGGCAAATCCACATTGCTCAATCGCCTTGCCGGTGAGGAACGTTCCATTGTTTCGCCGATTCCGGGCACGACCATGGATTCCGTGGACACAGACGTTCTCCACGATGGCCGGACGTATCGCTTCGTGGATACCGCGGGAATCCGTCGCAAGGGCAAAACGAATCTCGTCGCGGAGAAGCTCAGCGTGGTCATGGCCAAGCGCGGGCTCGAGCGCGCGGACATTGCGCTGCTGATCGTGGACGGAGAACAGGGCGTCACGCAGGGCGATGCGACGATCGCTAGTTACGCGGAGCAGTCCGGACGGTCGGTCATCATTGTGGTTAACAAATGGGATCTTGCAGTGGAGGCGGCGCAGCGCGCCGCCGATCGCGATGCCGCAACTGCAAAAGGTAAAGCCAAACGCGCGGCTGGGCCCTCGCATGCAAAAGAAGAAGTTGACAAAGAAAGTCTGCTTCTCGATTACGAAGAACTCATCCGGAAAAAGCTCAGATTCCTGAGCTACGCGCCGATTGTTTTTCTCTCCGCAAAAACGGGCGAGCGCGCGCAAAAACTTTTTCCGCTGATTGACAAGGTTGCGGCGGCACGGAAGCGACGCATTCCCACGCCGGAGATCAATCGCTGGGTCAAGTCCGTGGATTTGCAGCGCGGCACTTTGCCGAAATCACGCCCCATCCGCATTTACTACGCCACGCAGGCGAAAATCGCGCCGCCGGTTTTTTTGCTCTTCACCAACCAGAAACAGCCGCTGCATTTCAGCTTCGAGCGCTTCCTGGAAAACCAACTTCGCGCGCAATTCGATTTCCTCGGCACGCCGGTGCGCTTCGTCCAGCGGCTGCGCAAGCGCGGCGAAAGATCCTCCAAGGAAGAGGAATGAACGGGAGGGAAGGACTCTTTGGGCCAACAGGTACAGCGAAGCCTTACAAACTGCTAGAATCACCGTGTCCCCGCCCCCAGGATTTAGTGAACATGGCAGGCAACGCCAGCGCAGCGCAAACCGCCTTCGAAAAGGATTTCTACCGCATCGGCGAAGTGAGCCGCATCGCGAATCTGAAGACCTTTGTTCTGCGCTATTGGGAATCGGAATTCCCGATGCTTCAGCCGGTGAAAAGTCCCAACGGCCACCGGCTGTATCGCCAGGAGGACGTGGACCTGGTACTCAAGATTAAGCGGCTGTTGTACGACGAAGGCTTCACGATCGCGGGAGCGCGCCGCCATCTTCGCGAAACGAACGGCGCGGCCGAGACGGAATCCGCGGCGCACATTCCGCCAGGGATCGGCGCGGCGCAAATTTTGAATCGCAAGATGCTCCTGGATTTGCGCGATTCGCTGCGCGCTTTCTTGACCCTTCTCGAACGTCGGTGATAGCCTTGAAGAGCTGCAATCGCTCAGTCGGGGCGTAGCGCAGCCTGGTAGCGCGCACGCTTGGGGTGCGTGAGGTCCCCGGTTCAAATCCGGGCGCCCCGACCATTCTTCATTTTTTGCCCGTAGAAAGATCAAGTCGAAGGGCTTTCTGTAAGTGGGCCAGAGACTTACGCCATCCGTCCTGCAGTTCAAAAGCACAGTTTTCAGTAGTTGGCCTCTTTCCGCGTGATTTCGCGTAAGGTACAGAGAATGCACTTTTTGCGCGAGTTCAAAAGTTCTTGCCACGGTCAAGATGTGTTCGGGCGTGATCGGGTGGTTCAGGCTGGAAAGCGCTGTTTCGAGGCTTCGCTCCTGGTCGGAATACTCGGCCTGCTTGCGCGCCCAAAATTCCTCGGTGATTTTTCCGTCCAGCTTGTCCTCGTAAAGTTGGTCCATGCGCGTACGCAGTGCGGCGAGTCGCTGCCGGAGAGCCGCCATTTCTTCCTGCCGCTTTTGCTCCGAGCGGTTCAGGTCTGCTTGTAGGGAATCTACGACGGTACGGGCAATTGTTTCCGGCACGTAGATTTGTTTGAGCAGTTCACCCAACCTGTCAGACACGTCCTGCTCGCGCAAATACGGCAGCGAGCACTTGCCGCGTCCGTGGGAGCAGCGGTAGTAGACATACCTGCCTTTCTGCAATTCCGTCGTGACGGTGCAGCCATCGTGAGCGCAGGTCAGCAGCCCCGCGAAGGCAAAATGGTGTTTGCGGTATTTCGGTTTATTCCGTCCGGCGAAGGTGTCCTGTACGCGCTGGAAGAATCCCGCCGAAACCAGTGGCTCGTGCGTGCCTTTGTACTCGATGCCTTGCCAGAGGAATCGACCGATGTAGAAGGGATTCTTGAGAATGATCTCCAGATAGGCGCGGCAGATTTGCACTCCGCTTTCGCGGAGAATGGCTCGCCGCAAAGTCGTAAGCGAATGCTGGCCCGAGGCGTAGAGCTCAAAGATTCTCCTCAGCACCGGCGCACGCTGCGGGTCGACTTCGATGCTGCGCGTAGCGGAATTGTTCTTGTAACCGAACGGAGGGCGGCTGGGATAAATCCCCTGCTCGGCCTTCTCGCGCATGCCCTTCTTCACTTCCTCGCGTAGATTCTCCGAATAGTGCTTGGCGACCGCGACGTGGATGTCGTGCATGAATTTGTCTTGCGAACGCGAGTCCTTCGCGATCACCCGGCCTTCTTTGACCAGATGAATCTCCAAGTTACGTTTTTCGATCAACTCCTCGAAGGCAATGCTGTCGGTGCGATTTCGGTACAGCCGGTCGGTTTTCTCGACCAACACCACACGGCATTGCGGATCGGATTGCAGTAGGCGCAGCATCGCGCCGAATTCCTTGCGGCCTGGGTTTTTGGCGGATTCCACGTCGATGAATTCGTGCTGCACGTGGAAGCCGCGCACATGCGCATATTCGGCGAGCAGCTTGCGTTGCGCCGGAATGGAATAGCCTTCGCGCTCCTGCTCGCGGCTGGAAACGCGGGCGTAAATCACGGCGTTTGGCATAGGCTCACCTCAACGTTTTCATCTACATTCTGCACCAATTCGCGATCCCACTGGTCGAGCAATTGGAAAAACTCGATCAGCGCATGCAATTCCGCATCGCTGAGCGATGCTTCCCGAATGCATTCTCGCTCCGGAAGCCGGACATTTCGATTCTCCATCGTACCCCGCTCTTGAACTGTCCTCTGCAAGGCAAAGGACAGGGAATGGAGTGGGTCAGGGGAATGGGTTAAGGGAGAATGGGTTAAGGGCGAAGGGAATGGCCTCCGCCCTGTTCACTGCAAGGGCCGGGACGCGTCGGCCTGCTGGCCTCCGCGTCCCGGAGGGGATGGTGATCGTGTTTGGTTTCGATCCGGCATCCTCACGAAGCTAACGATTCTCAACGTTGAGTTTTGTGCGTTTGGTTATTTCTCGAAGTGGCTTTGCGTTTGGCGGTGGCTCGCACCGAGGGGCGGCGGGCCTGCCGCCTCTCGGTGCCGGGGTGGAAGAAGTGGTGTGTTTTGCCTTGTGGGTGGAAATTCGAAGGGTGCGTTTGCGTTTTGGCGACGAGCAGGGTGGTTTTTAACGAAAGAGTGGGTAGCGCGCCTGCGATGGCTTTCTTGTGTTTATTCGCTCTCTTCGGCTGAGCCGGGCAGTTGGCCGGGTTTTGAATCCTTTGCCGCTTGGCGCGCAGGCGTGTTTTTGGCCGGGCTGGAGGTCGGTAGCGCTCTGGAAGTCTTGTAGGGCTCCAGTGACAATTCGGCTAGGTCCGGTCTGGGCCAGAGGAGCTCCGTGATTTTGGGCGCTGGTGATCGAACGCAGAACGGCTTGATTCTCGCGCCAGATTCCCCCAGGCCCAGCTTTTGGATCGCCGGATGCCCTGCCAGCAGCCGTTCGTAAAGGTGACAGCGTCCTTTGTCTCCCGTGACAATGAGAAGATCCAGTTCTCCCAGGAGTATTCGAAGCAAGGGCAGAAATTGCCGAATGAGATTCCGCAATTGCGACAAGGGGCTGGGGTGCGCTTGATCGACCATCGCAATCCCGATGCGCCCATCCGGCAGCCAAAGCACCAAGTGCTCACGCAGGTAGGGCCGGCCGCCGGGGTGTGGCAGGGCCGTCAAGGGGCACCCAGCGTCGAGGAATGTCGCGATCTTCTTTCCGTGATCCAATACGACTTCTGCTGGCCATTCGCGGGCTTCGAGATAAAACGTAATCGCCAGCAGGCGCGCCCAAACGGTCGCGAGCGTGTGACGTCGGCGGCTGCTCGAATCGCGGCCGAGCAAGCGAGTTACCGATTTCGTGATCTGGTAAACCACCGGGTATAGGGTTACCCGTCGCAAGAACCCGAGACGCTCCAATCCCTTCAGCCGCGCTCGTATTTCTCGCTCTGAGCTTCCGATTCTCAGGGCCTTTGCTTGGGCGACGGCACAGTACCCGCCCAAAGCATCCAGCACCCTCAAGAATTGGACTGAGACATCATCGAGTAAAGCCTGCCGGTCCCAAAAAGACGACAACATGCCATGCCTCCGATTCGAAATTTTGGTGTGGGATGACCGACTCGCTTTGGGTCGGATTCGGTGAGCCAAGAATAACGTGGGTCTGCCTTGCGGACGCTATGGGGTTCGGCACCGCCAGTCGAAGCAAATCACTCGGAACGCAGCAGAGACTCGAACTTACTGCTGCGCCGCTATGGAACGTGGATATTCAGAAGAATTTTGGCTTGGAGGGAAGTGGTTCGAGGTTCCTGGTCGTCCGATGTGGGCCGTCGCACCTGGGTTGCTTGGAGTTCGATGGAACGGCAAATCGGGGCCTGGGAGCCAACGCCCGGCGAAAACGTCTGGGCCCGCCTGCCCGTACTGCGGCCGTTCGCGCGTCTGGGTATCCCGGCTCGAATGGGCTCCGGTTCACCATGCCGAATACCTCCCTCACTATCTATGAGGCAAAATTTCGGGAAAAACGCACAAACTTTTTTTGATGCGAGCTCAGATTGGGAGACCAGCACGATTCCTCGCAGCGAATGCCGCTTGGGAGCCGCACAGGTCGCCTTCGTAAGGCCTATCTCGCCCAGTGGGGTCACGAACCACCCCTGCAACGACCACACCCTCATCCATGCGAATGGCCATCGGCTCGGCAAAAATGGTCGGGTCGCCGCAGAGAACCTTCGCCGTAAGAAAGCCGTACGCGATGACCTGCCGCATTCTTCCGCCAGTGGCGGGCGGCCTGCGGCAAATGGCGACCAGCACCGGTCGGGGCAACCGTCCCCGACGCGCGAGCCATCGGGGAGGGCGTCGCCCTCCCCGATGACGAGGGTCAGAGCGCCTCCCCGGGGAGGCTCGGTAATGGAATGGTATAAA
>DATJAD010000089.1:0-13122 GCA_035516615.1 Candidatus Acidiferrum sp. | reverse complement strand
GGGCAAATCGGATCCACGTGCCTGCATCTATTTTTGTGCGCGGCAGTTGCCTTCGTTGTCGTCGAACGAGGCAAGAAACCGCCGGTGGGGAGTTCTGAAGCGCAATCGCTGGGACCGCTGGCCTACTCAGCTCCCGATTGGCTGCAACCTCAGGAAAAGCCATCGCTCGGAAGGCACGGCTCGGGAGGTGACTTGAATCCTTTGCCGCCGACCGCCGGAGAGTTGGCGCCGCCCGCGAAATATGAGTTCGCTCTGCCCCGGCTGCCGGACAACCAGGCTCATGCTCTTCTCGTTCCGGTGACCATCTTCGACCCCCAAGCACCCAACAACGTTCCGCAACCGAAAGAGTTAGGTTTGCCCTGGTTGAGAACCATCACCAATTCCGCTGGTCCGGGAACCAACGGAATCGGCAGCCGTAAAGGTCATGGCATGGGAGACATGGACGGGGATGGCGAAGGTGAGGGAGACGACGGCCATCTCTATGCCCCGGCAGCCACGCCGGTCGTCTGCAAGTATTGTCCGGATCCCACTTACACAGACGAAGCAAGAAATGCCAAACTGCAAGGCTCAGTGACTCTGCGAGTGCTGGTGGGTCAAGATGGCCGCGCGCAGGCAATTCAGATCACCAAAGGCCTGGGACTCGGTCTGGACGAACGCGCGGAAGAAGCGGTGAAATCCTGGCAATTCATTCCCGCGAAGGACGCCGCGCATCACCCCATCGCCTCCTGGGTGGTGATCGAGACGACCTACCGCCTGTTCTAGGCGCTAGGTTGGCGATGGCATCTGGCAATCGCGGTGGCCGAAGAGGCAGATAGCGGACGCATGCTCTTCAATTTGTTCGCACTACTCAAACAACACACGCGCCAAGAAACCTGCCCCGTGCTCTATCGTTTTGCTACCATGACCAGCATGAGAAAAATGTTCCTGTTTCTTCTGCTCCTTCCTGCGCTTACCTTTCCCCTGCAAATCGGCGAGGCGCAAACCACCCTCGGCGGGGTCGAATTCAAAGCCAGCGTGACTCCCACGGAGGCCAAACCGGAGCCGGTTCGTGGATTCACCTTCTATCTGCTCACCCGAAGCTACGGCGACATCGTCGAGCAGATCAACAAGGAAGACGCGCCGCCCCAGCGCGACAAGTTTATTGATACGCTCAAAATCTCGCCGCAACTGAAAAAGTGGCTGCACGCGCATGACATCATGGACCTGGCGCTGCCTGGCGTGGACAAGCTGCTGACGGCGGACGACATCCTCAACACTCCCGAGTTTTTGCTGGCCTACCAGCGCTCGAACAGCGGGGGAGTGACTCACGGCATCCCCGTCCCCAGATACCGCGATGCCGACAAGAAAGACCATCCGGACCGGTACAAAAAACAATACGACGAGTATATGGCTGCTTTGAAGAAATTCATTCAAGAACATCCTGAATCCGTTTCCGGGATCGAACTGGAGCTGGATGCAATCAATCCGGCGCGCAAATGGGCCGAACTTCAGAACGCGCAGAAGCGCCGCGTGCGCCAATTGGCGCCAGCCGAAGCGCAAATCAAATATCTTGCCGCGAAGGTGGATACGGATTTGGACGGCCATGCGGCCATCACGGCCCTTCCCGCGGGAAAATACTGGATCAGCTCTCTGAATCTCTACGCGGAATCGGGAGACGTTCGCTTGAGATGGGACGTGCCCATCACGGTTGAGCCGGGGCGGACAACGCGGCTCCAGTTGTCGAATCTGAACGCGGTGGGAGCGGGCGAGGTGAAGCAGGATTGAGCGGAGAGCCTCGGTAAGGGCCGGGCAGGTCACGCAAAGGCCCGGGGGACGATTCAACAGAATATTCATTTGACGGAATGATGGACTCGCCGGTTCACTGGCTCGAATTTAATCTCTTCGTGCTGTTTGCGGTGGTTCTCGATCTGGCCGTGTTTCACCGCCGCCCGCATGAGATCCGTGTGCGCGAGGCGTTTGCCTGGAGCGCGGCGTGGATAACACTCGCGCTCGCTTTTGGAGCGCTGATTCTCCACTTCTACGGGCGGCAGCCTGCGCTCGAATACTACACCGGCTACCTCATCGAAAAAGCGCTGAGTGTGGACAATCTATTTGTCTTTCTGGTGATCTTCCACGCTTTTTCGGTCGAGCCGAGATACCAGCAGCGCGTGCTCGGATGGGGAATCCTGGGCGCGCTGATCATGCGCGGCGCGATGATCGCCGCAGGAGTCGCGCTCATCGAACGATTCAACTGGATCTTGTACGTATTCGGCGCCTTCCTCCTCTTTGTGGGCGGGCACATGCTGCTGGCGAAAAAAGCGGAAGCTCACCCCGAAAAGAATTTCCTGGTGCGCTACGCAAGCAAGCACCTGCGCGTCACGCGAGAATTTCAGGGCGAAAAGTTTTTCGCGCGCGAAGAAGGACGTCTGAGCGCCACGCCGCTGCTGCTGGTGCTTCTGGTGGTCGAGATCATGGACGTGACCTTTGCTCTGGATTCCATCCCGGCGATCTTCGGCATCACCCGCGATCCCTTCATTGTCTACACCTCAAACGTCTTCGCCATTCTCGGACTGCGCGCGTTGTACTTCTTGCTCGCGGGCGTTCTGGGCCGGTTCACTTATTTGAAGACCGGGCTGGCGCTCGTGCTCATGTTCGTGGGAACGAAGATGCTGGTTGAGCCATGGATCCACGTTCCCGTGGCCGTTTCCTTGGGTATTGTGCTTGCACTGCTGGCAGTGACGATCGCCGCGTCATTGCTGCTGAAACCGAAAGTTGGCAAAGCGCCGGGACCGAGCGCGAAGGAAAGTTTCACTCATCTGCTGGAAAGGCTGTCTTCCGGCGAAAGTTCCACGCGCGAAGCTGCAGCCGCGGAAATCTTCCGGATCGGGCGAATTCCGGCGGACCGCGCCGTACAGGCTTGGCGGAGCGATGCCGAATTTGCGCGGCTCCTGGGAGATCCACCGTTGGTCACCGTTGGCGTCGCGGTGCAACCCGGAACCTTTGCGAGAATCCGAGAAGCGCACGGAATGCCCGGCCTTGCCGAGGTTCCTCCTGACCAGGACGCCGGGGAATTCGAGCTGACATTTCCGGGAACAATCTCGCTGGATATTTTGACCACCAAAGCTCCGGGAACAAACGGTGCGATCGCCCGCTTCCTGCAAAAATTCGGAGAAGGCGTCCAACAAGTCGAATTTCTGTGCAGGGACGTGGATCGGGCCACCGTGATCTTGAACCAAAGGTTCGGGGTTGCGCCCGTCTATCCTGCGACGCGGCCGGGCGCCAACGGAACGCGCGTGAATTTCTTTTTGGTTGCTTCTTCGAAAACGGAAAAAATCCTCATCGAGCTTTACGAGCCGCCAATTCGCGGACACTGATCAATTATTTTTGAGCATGCGCCAGGCACGGAGAATCTCCCCGACCGTCCAGGCCTGGGCAATGCAGCCGCGAGGCGCGTGCGGCGCGTCCCCATCGAAGATTTCTCCGAGCGTGCCCAACCCGTAAGAATCAACCGTGGCACACATGGATTCGAGAAAGCTCAGCGCTGCCTGCCGGTCGCCGTAGACTCGGTAATGCGCAAGAACAAACGGCCCCAGTAGCCAGCCCCAAGCCGTGCCTTGATGATAGGCGGCGTCGCGGTCGCGCGGACCGCCTTCGTAGCGGCCCGTGTACCCCGGTTCGCCCGGCGCTAGGCTGCGAAGGCCGAACGGCGTGAGCAAGCGGACGGCACACGTATCCACGACCGCCTTCTGCTGTTCGGAAGAAAGTGGTGAGATAGGCAAGGAAACCGCAAATATCTGGTTGGGGCGAAAAGACGAATCGTTGCCGATTCCCGGCGCGTCTATGACGTCGAAGCAGCAATTGCCCAAGGCGTTCCAAAATTTGCCGAACCCGCTTTTCGCGGCGGCGCCCCATTGCGCATAACGTTCCGCGGGCGAACGAATTGCCCGCGCAAACTGTGCCATCGTTTCGAGTGCATTGATCCAAAGCGCGTTGATCTCGACGGGTTTTCCCATTCGCGGCGTGACCACCCAGTTGCCAACTTTTGCGTCCATCCAGGTCACTTGCACGCCGGGAACTCCGCCAAAAAGAAGCCCGTCGGACGGATCAACGTGAATGTTGTAGCGCGTCCCGCTTACGTGCGCTTTGATCATTTCCGCGAGCACCGGGTAGAGCTTTTTGAGCGTGTCGAGGTCGTTTGTCACCGCAAAATATTGCCGCACGGCTTCGAAAAACCAGAGCCCTGCGTCCATGGTGTTGTATTCCGGCGCGGCTCCTGAATCGGGGAAATTATTCGGCAGCATTCCGCCATCAACGAATCGCGCGAACGCAAACAGCATCCGACGCGCAACATCGAATCGGCCGGTCGCAAGCGCCAACCCCGGCAACGCGATCATCGTGTCGCGTCCCCAATCGCCAAACCAGTGGTACCCCGCGATGATGCTGTTGCCGTCCGGTTCATCGGGCAGTGGGCGCTTTACGATGAACTGCCCGGCGGCAGTGACGAGTTGCTGCAGCCATGGAGGATTGCTATCCGTGCTCGTGACGCGCGTTCCCCTGCTCCATGATTTCCGTAGCCCCGCATCGCCGGCCTCGCTAGCCGCGCGCGCCGCGCCACCTTCCAGTGAGGCCGCCTCGTTGGTGGAGCAAACCAGCGTCACCGAATCGCCCGCTTTCATGCGTGCATGAAAAACGGCGGCAAGAAACTGATCTTCGCGGTCGTCCAGGCCTCTTTTCTGTTCCTCTGGGAAAAAACAATCGCGGTACCAGATATGCTGCGCCTCGCAATCCGCCCCAAGGCACCGCAGATAAAATGGCGTGGCTCCGTGGAACGCTGCGATTCGGACGCCATGCGCCACAGGTTCAATTTGCATCTCCCAATTTCCGGCGTGAGTCAGTGAGTGGAAGTCGCGATAATTCACAAGAGCTTTCAGTTCAAGCTCCAAGGTTGTGGCCGAATCGAGAAGTGTGTACTGAACGTAGGTGGTGTTTTCCCCCTGCCGCATCCAAACACGTTTTTCGATGTGCGCTTTGCCAACAGCGTATCTCCAAACGGGAGAGCTGCCATCGAGAAAGAACTCTTCAATGAATTGAAAGCCCTGAGGACTGACCGCCCCGCTTGCCCAATGATGCGTCGCCAACTCGAATGTCTCGCCGCCGCAGGGAAAGATCTCATCCACCGCGCCAACAAGAGCCGTGCGCCCCAGCGGCGGACGCAGCGCCGCAATCAGCAGCCCGTGATATCGGCGGGTAAAGCTCCCTGCGATGGTTCCCGAAGCAAAGCCGCCGATCCCGTTGGTCACCAGCCATTCGCGGGACTCGGCGGCGCGCAGGTCATTGCAAATCTCGCGCGCGAAACGAATCGCACTTGGAATGGAACTGTCCATAGCATTTGCGCGAGCCATCTGCTCGGCGCCGGAATGTTCGCGCGCTTCACTCGCCGCTCTGCTCGAGCAGCTTGGCCACCAGCCCGGTCCATCCCGTCTGGTGATTCGCCCCCAGGCCCGCGCCGTTGTCTCCGTGAAAATACTCGTGGAACAGGATCAGGTCACGCCAATGCGGGTCGTTCTGAAAAACGTCCAGCCCTCCCGCAACCGGCCGCCTGCCGTCCTTTCCGCGCAAAAAAATCCGCACCAAACGCCGCGAGAGCTCCGATGCAACCTGCCACAGATCGCATTCCTTGTTCGAACGCGACGGATACGCCACCTTGAAATCCTCTCCGTAATAATGATGGAATTTCTGCAGCGATTCGATCAGCAGGTAATTCATAGGCATCCACACCGGCCCTCGCCAGTTCGAATTCCCGCCGAATAGCCCCGTCGTGGATTCCGCGGGCTCGTAGTCCACGCGATTTTCCATCCCGTTCACCCACACCTCGTACGGATGATCCAGGTGGTACCGCGAAAGCGCACGCACGCCGTGCGGCGACAGAAATTCCGTCTCATCCAGCATGCGCGACAACACGCGCTTGAGCTGCTTGTGATTTGCCAACGAAAGCAGCCGCCGCACTCCTCTCGCCGACCGCTGCGTCATCTCAATGTGTTCCGGCACGTCCGGATGATTGTCAATGAACCACTGCATCCGCCGCTTGAATCCCGGCAAGCGGTCCACGATCTCCGGCTCCAGCGTTTCCACGGCATAGAGCGGTATCAGCCCCACAATGGAGCGAATCTTCATGAAATGATCTTCGCCACTCGGCAGGTGCAGCACGTCGTAGTAAAAACCGTCCTCGTCGTCCCACAACGAAAACCCGTTCACACCGATGTCGTTCATCGCTCGTGCGATGTATACAAAGTGCTCGAAGAATTTGCTGGCCACGTCCTCGTAGGCGGGATCTTCCTTCGCCAGTTCCAGCGCGATCGCCAGCATATTCAGGCAGAACATGCCCATCCAGCTCGTGCCGTCGGACTGCTCGATGTGGCCTCCCGTCGGCAGCGGCGCCGAGCGGTCGAATACTCCAATGTTGTCGAGCCCCAAAAACCCGCCCTGAAAAATATTCGCCCCTTCCGGATCTTTTCGATTCACCCACCAGGTGAAATTCAGCAGCAGCTTGTGAAATACCTTTTCTAGAAATCCCCTGTCCGAGGTGCCGCGAATCCTCCGCTCGATCTTGTAAACGCGCCACGCCGCCCACGCATGCACCGGCGGATTCACGTCGCCGAAAGCCCATTCGTACGCAGGCAATTGCCCGTTCGGGTGCAGGTACCATTCCCGCAGCAACAGAATCAGCTGCTCCTTCGCGAAATCCGGGTCCACGATCGCCAGCGTGATGCAATGGAACGCCAAATCCCACGACGCATACCATGGGTATTCCCATTTGTCAGGCATGGAGATCACGTCGTCGTTGTACAAATGCGTCCAATCCTTGTTGCGTCCGTGAAGCCGCTGCGACGGTGGGCGCGGGCCCGCGGGATCGCCTTCGAGCCAGGTCTGCACGTCGTAGTGATAGAACTGCTTCGACCAAAGCATTCCCGCATAAGCCTGCCGCATCACCGATTTCGCATCGGCCGATAATTCCCCGGGGATCCGCGTGGAGTAAAATTCTTCGGCGTCGTTCATTCGCGCGGCAATCAGAGCGTCGAAGCCCGCCCCGAAATCGTTTGTTCCGGGAACTCCTTCGGGCCGCTCTTCCTCCGCGGGCGAAGTGATGATCCCCACCATCGGCGAATCCGCTTCCATCCCGGCAAGCGGCTCGATATCCGTGAGCCGCAGCTTGATTACCGTGGACTCGCCGGGTCCGATCTCCAGCGGGTAATACGCCGCCATTTTTGTTCCCGCCTGATCGGGATTTACGGCCGATTTGTTGCCGCCAATCACATATTCGTGGAATGCATCCTTCACGTAGGGCGTGCGGTTGCGCCCGTTGAAAAGCCGCGCAAAGTTTGTTTCATTCTCCGTAAACAGCAGCTGCGGCTTCCCGGCGCAGAGCAGCCAGCGCTTTCCGTACTTCCAGTGCTCCAGTTCGGCGGCAATCACGGAGGGCAGATTCGTGGATGCTCTCACATGCGGCCGGCGCAGATCTTTTCCCCACGACCACGTATTGCGAAACCACAGCGTAGGTAAAACGTGCAGCGTCGCGGCATCCGGCCCGCGATTCACCGCCGTGATGCGCACCAGAATATCCTCCGCATCGGCCTTCGCGTATTCCACGAACATGTCGAAGTAGCGGCTCTCGTTAAAGACCCCCGTGTCCAGCAGCTCGAACTCCGGCTGCGATTTCCCGCGCCGCTTGTTCTCTTGCACCAGCCAGTTGTACGGAAACTCAGCTTGCGGATATTTGTACAGCATGCGCATGTACGTGTGCGCGGGCGTGTTATCGAGATAGAAGTAGTATTCCTTGACGTCTTCGCCGTGGTTCCCTTCGTGTCCCGTCAAGCCGAATAGGCGTTCTTTTAGGATTGGATCGCGCCCGTTCCACAGGGCCAGCGCAAAGCAAATCACCTGATGCCGGTCGCAAATTCCTGCGATGCCGTCCTCGCCCCACCGGTAGGCGCGCGACCTGGCATGATCGTGCGGAAAATATTCCCATGCGGTCCCTCCCGGGCTGTAATCCTCCCGCACCGTGCCCCATTGCCGCTCCGAAAGATACGGACCCCAGCGCTTCCAGTAATCTTTGCGTGAACGGTTTTCTTCCAGGCGTTGATCTTCTCGCGATTGGATGCGTGGCATGGGGCGTTTTCCTCAAAAAGTCGCGCCCTTTATCCTCGCATCCTTCTCCCCTCGCGGAAAGCCCTTAACCAAAGCCTGCTTCCATCGCCGCTTCTGGTTCCATTTTTGTACCGGCCCAAAATAAAGCGGGCCTCCACAAGGAAGCCCGCCGGGGTTCACTGGTTTTGGATGGACTGAGTCCGTGCTCAGCCGTTGGATTCAACCACAACGGTGGTCGCGATGTTGCGGCCGTTGCTGTCTGTTAGGTACTCGACGCTTGCGATCGCGCCGACTGCCAGCTTCCCCTTGATCTTCGTATTTTCATCTATCTGGAACTGGATCGTCTCCGCGTTCGCCCCCTTGTTTACTTCCAGGGTGAAACTGCCCGCCGCGACGGTCGCGATTTTTCCGGACGTGCTCTGACTGGCCGTAGCCATCTTTGTATTCACCGTCTTTGCTTGCTGTGGCACTGGCAGTGCCACGGCCGGCACCGCCAACAACACTGCAAACAGACCGATGCACACGATTCCTCGACTTCTCATGGGTCCCCCTCCTTCGGTTGTTTGCTGGGTTACCGTGAACTCTGCATCCCGTTGGCCAAACGCCGAAGGAATTCAATTCGGGAGGGAAGTTCGAGAATCAAGGCAATTTGGCGGATCTAAAAAGACACCATGCAAATTTTGCAGGCTGCTGCTGGGAAATTTTTTCGAGTCCGAGTTCCTTTTTGCACGGAAATCCCCGCTGCATGGATGCGGAAAAGATATTTTGCTCGGGGTGATGCGGTTCATCCTGTGGACAAAAGTTCCGTGACGGCGCGATGCGCTTCGTTGATGGCCGCATCCGTGTACGCCGTCGCCGCCGAATCCGTGTTCGCAATCGTAATCTGTCCAAACGGCTTGCGCCCGATCACATTTGGTCTTTCTTCCTCAGGCCAGTCTGGGTCGAACAGCGGATTGTATTCGTATCCGTACCCGTGCGGCCACCGGTTCACGGTAATCGCCTCAATATCGCGCGCGGGATCGAAATCTCCTCCGCCAAGCGCTCGCGCAAGCTGGTCGCGAATCTTCCGCTCGAACGTTTCGAACGAGGTCATGTACAGCTCCATGCGCCCGGCAATTTGTTGCTCTCTCGCGGCCAGCCCCGGCTTGCACGGCGCACGATCCAGAAACAACAAAGTCGGCTCCGCCGGAGAATTCGGCGTGTGGTATCCGCCCATGTCCACCGGCCAGTTCAGCCTCGCCGATGTCCAGTAAGCGCCCGGCGCGCTGAAGCTGCTCACTCCAAGCTTATGGAACGCTTCCGAATTGCGAATCCCCACGCTCGTGTACACCAGCGGAACTTTCACCAGATAGTGCAGCGCCTCTTTCTGTTTTTTCGGCAGCTCGGGACAAAGAAACGGAATCATCATGTTCCAGCACGCCAGCACGCAGCCCTTCGCGCGCACCCGGAAGAGCTGCTTCCCGCTCGCGTACGAAATCTCCACTGCCCTTTCTGAATCGGATTCATGAACGTTTCGAACGCCAACGACCGTGCTATTCAGCCGGATTCGTACTGGCTCTCCTGGCTGGTCCAGCTTTGCGTAATTCACCTTCGCTCTTACGACGTCCTCCGCCGTGTGCCCCGGCACGGCTTCGGGAATCAAATCGCGCACCAACAGCCGCGCAATCGAAGCGTTTCCATCGGGAAAATGAAATCGGTATGATCCCCCGCTGGCATATCCCGCCGCCGTATAACTCATTCTCGGGGCCGGTCCCGGCTCGAGATGCATTCCTTGAAAGCCGGGCAGTCCCAGCGCCCAGCAATCCAGAGCAGGCTCGGCATCAATTCCAACGCCCCATTCCCCATTCGTCCTGGTCTGATAGAAAGGAATCACGTCCGGATCGGCCTTCACGAGCTTCAACAGAAAATCCTTATAGCTAATGCGCGAAAGCCGGTCTTTCTTCTCCGCCGACGTAAATCCCGGCAAGTAATCCGTCATGCCGGTCTGAATCCGTAGAATGTTGCGTTGCGCGCTTTCCGAAAGCGGGGATTTCTTCAGGAAGTCCGTCCAACGTTGGACGCTGTCTTGTTCCTTCTTCGTTTCGCCCCATTCACCCGGATATCCCGTCACGAACCGGTCCTCACCGAACGTTTCCTTGTCGAAAAAGACCCCTGCGCCCAGCCCGCGATAGATTGAAGGAACCGTGTATTTCGCTTCGAATGCGGAAGGATCAATTCCCAGCTTTCGGATCAGCCCGTCCGCCACGTCGCTGTACGGTGTCGGGCTGTCAATCAGCATCGTTCCGCCATTCAGCAGTTGCAGTTTGCCGCCCAGATGGAATTCATTCCGCTTGGCATGTCCGCCAAAATCGTCGTGGTTTTCGAGGATCAGAATTCGCGCCGATTTGCCCGCGCGTTCCCGGTAAAAGTGCGCCGCGGAAAGCCCGCTGATTCCGCCGCCGACAACAACAAGGTCGTAAGTTTCGTCGAGGAAGGTCGGCGCGCCTGCGCTCTTCCAGAATGTGCCGTCGCGCAGGCTGTGCGCGATTTCGAACGATCCCGGATGACTTCCGCGTAACCCCGTCAGAATCGGCGGATCGTAGCCTGTTCTGTTTTGCGGCTCCGATGTTTCTGAAGACCAGGCATGCGCCGCGCCGGGAATCATCACTGCGCCAATCGCCCACGCGGCGCCGTTCATGAAATCCCGCCGCGAAATTGGCCGGTCCATTCCCAGCGCGCGGTCCCGTGCCGCGTTGTATTCGTCGCTGTTCAGTTTTTCGCTCACTCTTATCGGCTTTTCAAGGAAGCGGACCAGTCATTCCTCTTTTCTGCTTGCGCTCATGTGCCCGTCAAATCTTGCACCGCCCGGTAGGCCTGATCAATTGCGGAATCCGTGTACGCCGCCGCGCCTGCATCGGAATTGGCAATGGCAATTCTTCCAAACCGCTTACGCGCAATGTCGCACGGCCTCTCTCCTTCCGCCCAGTCCGGATCAAAAAGCACGTTGTATTCGTACGCGTATCCGTGCGGCCAGCGGTTCACGGTGATGGCTTCGATGTCGCTCGCCGCATCGAATCCTCCGCCGCCGAGCACCCGCGCGAATTGCTCGCGAATCTTCCGCTCGAACGTTTCGAACGGTGAAGCCAGCAGATCGCCGCGCCCCGCTCTGTGCTGATCGCGCTCGGACAGTCCCGGCAAGCAAGGCGTGCGCTCCATGCGCACGAGAATCGGCTGGTCCGGCGTTTTCGACGCCTTGTACTCTCCGATGTCCACCGGCAAATCCAGATTCATCTGGTAGTGGTACATCCCTGGGCAAAACACGAACTCGACACCCAGCTTTTCGAACGCTTTCCAGTTGCGAATCGCCACCGACGTATACACCAGTGGGACTTTCACGCCATAGAGCAGCGCTTCTTTCTGTGCAGCCGGCAATTCCTGGCACAGATATGGAATCATCGTGGTCCAGCACGCCAGCACGGCCTTCTTCCCCCGCACCGTGTACACCTGTTTGTCCTGAATATACGAAATGCGCACTTCTTTCGCTGTGGCTGGCTCGCCGTCGTGATGCGCCGCCACCACGATGCTGTTCAGGCGAATCCTCACCGGCGAATCGCGCCTGTCCAACTGGTGGTAATCCACTTTGGCCGTGACGATGTCTTCCGCCGTGCTGCCAGGCGTCGAACCCGGAATCAGTTTGCGCACCAGCATCCGCGCAATCGTCGCGTTCCCGTCGGGAAAATGGAAATCGTATGGCGGTTTTGGCGTGACCGCTCCCATCGGCGTGTAGCCCATTCGCCGGTAAGGTCCCGGGGCCAGATTCATCCCTTTGAATCCCGGCAGGCGCAGCGCCCAGCAATCCAGCGCCGAAACCGCGTCAATTCCCACCCCAAAAAGATCGTGCGTGCGCGTTTGATAAAACGGAATCACGCCTGCATCCACCTTCGCGTGCTCGAGAAGAAAATTCTTGTAGCTGATGCGCGAGAGTTTGTCTTTCTTCTCCTCGGAAGGGATTCCCGGAAAATAATCCGGGGGTTCGGTCTCGAGAAGCAAAATATCCCGCCGCACTTCCGGGGCAAGCGGCGTCTGCGCGATGAATTTCTTCCACTCTACCTCTGTTCCTCCGCCGCGGTACCCTCCCGGCACCCCGGCCACGAGTTTGTCCGTCCCGAATGTCTCCTTGTCGAAAAACACGCCGAACTTCAGCCCTTTGTACACGCCCTGGTCATAGCACTTCTTTGCCAGCGCGGGAGGATCAATCCCCAGCTCATCCATCAATCCATGCGCGACCTGGCTGTACGGAAAAGGCGACTCGATGGCCCATGTTCCTCCGTTGGCAAGCAGCAATCGGTCCTCGGGCCGGAATTCATTGCGTTTCGCATGTCCGCCAAAATCGTCGTGATTATCCAGGATCAGAATGCGCGCCTCCGGATTTTCTTTCCTCCAGAAATGCGCTGCCGCCAGCCCGCTGATTCCCCCTCCGACGATCACCAGGTCGTATACTTCGGTGGTGTCGTCAACTTTCCCCGCCGTTTTCCAGAAGTCGCCGTCGCGCAGTTCATGCGCCGATTCAAACGATCCTTTATGGCTTCCCCGCATTCCCGTCAGCGCCGGTGGATAGTAGCCTGGTTGCTCCTGCCTCGAAATCCCTCCGGGTTCCGCGCCAAAATCAACGCCCGGCAAAAGCGAACTGGCCGCCGCGCCGCCGACGCCAATCGCCACCCCGTTCAAGAAATCCCGCCGCGTGATCGGCCGGTCCAATCCCAGCTTTCGGTCGTTCTCTTCGCTCATCCAAAGGCTCCCGAATTGCAAAAAACCAGCTACGGTCGGCTCGACTCAATTTCTCGAATTGCTTACTGCCCATTCTTCTTAGGTGCCGGTGAATAATGCAAAAAGACGATCTTCCACTCGCCATTCCGTTTGAAGAGCACATCCGATTCCTGGTTGTCTTCGTCGGTGATTTTTCCATCCTTCAATCGTGTCCGTACATGCAGCATGTAGCTGGCCACCGCGGTATCGTTG
>DATJAD010000088.1:0-20611 GCA_035516615.1 Candidatus Acidiferrum sp. | reverse complement strand
GCACCGCATCGCTCACGGGCAAATCGCCTGCTCCCGTTCCCGGTGCGGAAACCTTAGCACTCTCCACATTCCTCCCGTGAATATTCATTCTCAAACACTCGCCAGCCAACCACCGCTCCAACACAATCATGCCCGGTACGACGACATCACCCGGCTAGCCTCCGCTAATTGCGGCAGCGCGGCGGCGCAAACGTTCAGCTTCGATCCCTTCGGAAACATGAACAAATCAGGCAGCCCATACAGTTTTCAAGCCACGTATTCCTCAGGCACAAACCGCATTACCTGCATCGGCGGTTCCGGCCAAAACTGCACCGGCGGTGTCATCCCGACCTACGACAGCAACGGCAACGTCACAAACGACGGCTTTCATAATTACACCTGGGACGCCGATGGCCACGCGGTCACTGTAGATTCAGGGCTGTCCGATGCAGTAAGCTTGACCTTCGATGCCCTCGGGCGCATGGTCGAGCAAAACCGCTCTGGGACTTACACCCAAATCGCCTACTCTCCCACAAGCCGAAAGCTCGCTCTGATGAGCGGCCAGACTCTGCAGAAGGCGACAGTTCCCCTGGCCGGGAGCGCATTCGCAGTCTATAACTCCGGCGGACTCTTGTATTATTCCCACCCGGACATGCTCGGCAGCATCCGACTGGCAACTACCCCTGCGCGCGGCATGTACTTCGACACCGCCTATGCTCCCTTTGGAGAAACCTACGCTTCGACTGGAACGCTCGACCCAGCTTACACAGGTCAGATGAATGACACTGCCCACCGTCAGGACACTGCTGGCGGTCTTTACGATTTTCCCGCCCGTGAATACAGCACGCAAGGCCGCTGGCCCTCTCCGGATCCACTTGGCGTGGCCTCCACCTGCCTCAAAGATCCGCAATCCCAAGATCGCTACGCCTATGTTCGGAATAACCCAATTTCCTACATCGATCCTCAGGGCCTGCTCATCACCGACGCTATTGGAACTTGCCAAGACTTTTTCTACTCGACCAGTCATGCCGAGTGCGGCCCCATGGACTTAGGCCTTGATTTCCCCATTCGTCTCGGACCCCGCGGAGGCGGTGGTGGCGGCTTCACCAACGGCGGCGCTCCTTCGGAAAAACCACGCCGCTTCCCCTGGCCGCAGCTCCCCTTAGGATTTTTGAACGCATTTCAAGTCGGGGGTTCCTTGGGCCTTTGCGATTGCATACTTATTCCACCCGGGATATCTCCTGTACCGATTCTAGGATGGGCGAGGGGACTGGGGTGCAGCTATCTGTGCGAATGTCCCAATGGAATTAGCCTTGGTTTCAAGAAATGTAGCATCCTCGCCCCGAAAGCGTTTAAGCCATGTCCGGTTGAGACACAATTTTCAGGTGAGCATCTGATTAATCCGCCGGACTTTTGCGGTGACGAGGAATAACAATACCGGGCAACTGCAACTACGAAGGAGTACTCTAGCCACATGTTCCTATGGCTTTGCAAGACGAACATTATTCTGGGCGTTAGCATGTGCTTCATCCTTTTTGCCAGACTGTTCGGCGTAGCCTCAACCGTACTGTCGGCCACCAGTGTGCTATTGGCGTCGCTTGAAATGGTCGCATGGCTCGCAATGCTCGCTACGCCAGCAGAAATAGGCATCCCGCACATCTCTCAGAAGGGTTTCGCAGGATTCGTTTTACTGACCGCGGTATTGCCACACCTCTCTTTGGCAATCGCGGGAATCACAGGTTGGATAGCCTACCGCGCCCCCTGGCGATATGGCTTCTTACTTCCGTTCGCAATCGGGCTTTTGCTGGCCATAATGTATTTTCCTCGGCTTGCGATGAGACCACCACACTGAATGTGGTCTGCCCCCCGAATCCGCAGGGAGGATCATACGACTTCACCTACGTGAAGGGGCTCAGTCTAAACCAGCGGAGGTAATTCTGTGTGACTTCGTGCTGCGGTTGGCGTAGCGCTGTTAGTGAGAAGGCGGCTCCGAACTTTTGCAATCGCAGGGCAGGCCAAAGAGTTCTAAAATCTTTCCCCCTGATTCCCGATGTTTGCCTCATGGCCGGGGAAGGGGAGAATGCTGAATCCAAGTTCGAAAATCGTCTGCCAAGGCCGACCATGCCTTGGGAAGAGTTAGTCGTCCGTCAGTTCTAAGCGTTGCACTCAGTGGAAGAGCACGTACTCGAAATCCAGCGGCTGTGCGTTGATTCCGCGCTCGGGCGGCGCAATCCAACCCGCCATTTTGCCGCGCTCGAAGACTCCATGCATCAGGCTATGCACAAAGGAGCGATCTCTGGGCGTGGGAATCCATTCGTCAAGATGCGCGTTGAACTCCTCGGCGCTGATCGGGTTTCCGGCGAGGTCCGTCGGCACGTTCGCCCAGTTTCCCACGGTGCGGCGAAACCGTGTGCTCGGCAAAAACATCCGGTGTGGCTGGCCCGCTTCTTCGAGAAGACGGTTCCACCGCGCCAGCCCTTTCTCGCAGTCCTTAATGTAGGAGTCGCGCACGACCTCGTTGATCGCGTTGCGCATGGTGACTTCTTCCTTGCGCACGCCGCCCTGACCATCCGGCAGCTCGAGTGTGTGCGCCGTTTCCGATTCGATGTGATCGCTGTACTTGATTTCATCGGGCCGACCCTTGAGCCCGTTGGCAAAGTAAGAGGCGGCATTCGATGAAGTGTCGCCGCCAAAAAGATCGAGGGACGAACTAAACCAGAAGTTCAGGTATTTCTGGATCGTCGGAAGATCTATCCCGCCGGCTTTGCGAATGCTCTCCGGATCATCCGTGCCGAGCTCTTTCATCAGTTCCAGCGTGCGCTTGATCACCCGAGCGATTCCCGTATCGCCCACGAACATGTGGTGCGCTTCTTCCGTCAGCATGAATTTGCACGTGCGCGAGAGTGCGTCGAAGCTCGACTCCGCCAGCGACTTGAGCTGGAATTTTCCGTCGCGGTCGGTGAAATAGGTGAACATGTAAAAGCTGAGCCAATCGCTGATAGGCTCATTGAATGTGCTGAGGATGCGCGGCTTGTTTGCATCTCCTGAGTGGCGTTCCAACAATTCCTCCGCTTCCTCGCGTCCATCCCGCCCGAAGTACGCGTGCAGAAGATAGACCATCGCCCACAAGTGGCGGCCCTCTTCCACATTCACTTGAAACAAATTACGCAGATCGTAGAGTGACGGTGCGGTGTGGCCAAGAAGCCGCTGTTGTTCGACGCTCGCGGGTTCCGTATCTCCCTGGGTGACGATCAGCCGCCGCAGCGTCGAACGGTGCTCGCCCGGCACCTGCTGCCAAACCGGCTGGCCGAAATTGTCTCCAAAACCGATGCGGCGGTCCTTCTCCGGCTCCGCAAGAAAAATCCCCCAGCGATACTCGGGCATCTTGACGTAGCCGAATGTGGCCCACCCCTTCGTGTCCACGCTGATTGCCGTACGCAAATAAACGGTGGAAGCGTTGAAGTCGCTCGGGCCCAGTCCATGCCACCAGTTCAGAAATTCCGGCTGCCAGTGTTCCAAAGCGCGCTGCAGCGTACGGTTTGATCCGAGGCCAATATTGTTCGGAATGCGGTCCTGATAATTCGGATCCATCAAACGCGCTCCCGGTCGAACTTGGGCTTTGATCCTTTGCCAAAAATCTTCAAAGCGCCCTGTTCTCCTGTCGCATTCGGCCGGATGAAAATCCAATTTTGCCAGGCAGAAAGACGCCCAAAAATTTTCGCTTCCATGCTTTCCGGCCCCGGAAAACGCAGATTGGCTTCCATCCCCGTAAGCGCATCCGGCGAAAGACTGCTGCGCTCTTCAATCGCCATGCGCAGCTCATCCTCCCAGTCCAACTCGTCCGGAGCCACGGTGACCAGTCCGAGTTCCACCGCCTTCTCGGCTCGAAGGAGCTGGCCGCTGTACTTTTTCAAGATGGTCAACTTCTCGCCGTCACCGTTGAATCGGGTGTTGATCCGGCTTCGTCCGTTCACCATGGGCAGATACCGGAAATTCATTTCGCTCAACGATATCCTGGGCGCTTCTTCATCCTCGTCGGCCGCCGAGAGCATGTAGCTCCGATCGGCCGCCAACGCCAGTGCGAAAAGGGTTCCCGCAAAGCAAGAGCCCCTGTCAATTACGGCGAACATGCTGCGCGAGGTTACATCGAAGCGCGCAACGGTGCGCCGGAGTAGCCCGATCGTTTCGCGTACCAGCCAATCCTCGCGGTTCGCGATCAGCAAAGCATCGCAGGCAAGCACCGCTTCGGCGCTTCCCTGCGTTTTTAGCAGGATCAACCCCAGTTCCGGCTCATTCGCGCGCAACATCAAAATGGCATCGTCCAGTTCGCGCGCCATTGCCAGCGGCCACCAGTCGCAGCCCGCGTTATGAATCTCTTCTACAGTTTGCGGCTGCTTACCCTCGGGCGACCGGATCAAGAGCGTCGCAGTCTGCGCTCCTCGATCAAAGACGGCGTCCACGTGCGCGTAGTGATAACCCGAATCATCAATCCTGCGCTGCAATGGCTGAAGCGTAATGCCTTTAGTGTTCGCGGAACGCGGCGACGCAGCCGCAAGTTTCTTCGCCCGTTCCTCCATGAGCTTTGCAAACTGTGCCGGCGGGGCAATTTCATCCACAAGTCCCCATTCTTTCGCCCGCTCAGCCTTCACACCGTCCGGATTCGTGCAGAATAGATCGGCCAGGTCTCGCCGAACCTTGCGCTTGTCCAGAACGCGTGTCAGCCCTCCGGTTCCCGGGAGCACACCCAGAAGCGGCGTCTCTGGCAAGCTCACTGCACTCGAACGGTCGTCCACCATCAGGATTTCATCGCAGGCGAGCGCCAATTCATAGCCGCCTCCAGCCGTCGTTCCGTTCAACCCGGCAAGAAACTTCAATCCATCATTTCGGCTCGAGTCCTCCATGCCGTTCCGCGTTTCGTTCGTAAATTTGCAAAAATTGACTTTCCAGGCGTGCGACGACGACCCCAGCATATAAATGTTTGCCCCGGCGCAGAACATCCGTTCCTTGGCGCTGGTTATCACCACGCAAGCGACCTCGGGATGCTCGAAACGAATGCGCTGCAACGCATCATGCAGTTCAATGTCCACGCCCAAATCGTAGGAATTCAGTTTCAGTTTGTACCCGGGGCGCAGCCCTCCGTCCTCGTCCACGTCCATCGTCAGCGTGGCAACTCGCCCGGAAACCGCCAGCCGCCAGTGCCGGTAAGCAAGCGGATTGGCCTCAAATAGAATTAGTTCCCCTTCAGAAATTTTGGGCATGCAAGGCGTCCTTTACGGCAAATCAGGAGAACCGCACCTATGTATTATATGTCCGCTCAATCTCTACGCAAGCACTATACTGCGAGAACTCTTTCAGCCCAGTTGTGGACCCTCTAGATGCACTTCAGCAATCCCTGCAGCGCTTCGTCAACGGACTTACCGCTGGTATTAAACGCGGCGCCAGCTCTCGCATAGAGCGGTTCGCGATTCGCCAGAATTCGGCGCAGGTCGCCCATGGCTTCGGGATTGGCCTCCATCGGCCGCCGGTCCCCCTGTGCAATCACGCGGCCCATGTGATCTTCCGGAGTGGCGCGCAGCCAAACCGTGGAGCATGTCGCGAGTAACTTTTCGTAAGTTCCTTGCTCGGAAACAACGCTGCCGCCCGTCGCCAGCACGAATCGCGGATAGCGCTCAAGTATTCTGTCCAGACATTGCCGTTCCAGGCGATGATATCCTGCCGGTCCATACAGATCGAAGATCGCGCTCAGCGTCAGTCCATTTTCCTGCTCGATCATCCGGTCGAGCTCCAAAAACGGCACGTCGAGCCTCTCCGCCAATAGCGCTCCAAGCGTGGATTTGCCTGCTCCGCGAAGCCCGATCAGTGCAATGCGCTGGCGCCGTGCGCTGGCGCTCTCCGTGGAAAATTTCTCGAGCATTTCCTGGCGAGTTTCCCGAAGCTGCGCAGGACTCAGCTTTCGCAGAAGATTCGTGATCTGAATCCACTCTTCGGAGAGTTCAGCCCCTTCGATCACGAGCAATTCGAGATTGGCCTTCAGAGCTCGGCCAATCTGGCGCAACAACAGGATCGAGACATTTCCCTTCCCCGATTCCAACTGCGCCAGATACCTTTCCGAAACCTTGGAAGATTTTGCTAATGCCCTCCGGGAAAGCCCCATGCGCCCCCGAGCTCGGCGCACGCGTTCTCCCAGCAATTGCAAGTACTCGCGATCACTGCATCCTGAAGCCAGTCGCCCATCAGTGAGAGAGGTGCGATCAGATCCGCCTGGGTTACTGCGAACCCCCGAAATGAAGTTTGGACTGCTCACGTGAATCTGCATTATAATACATATGTTTCATCAAAGCCGCAATATCTCCCTGCTCTTCGTCTTGGACTTCAGCGATAACCCCGCCAGAAAAAATACACCGTCATTGCCGTGCCCACCCCAATTACAAACCTCCGGATCCATGCCTGCGGCACCTTCTGCGCGTAATGCGCTCCAGCGTATCCTCCAAGGAGCGCACCCCCCGTCATCGCCAACGCTGGCGGCCAGACAATCGCCCCGGTAATGATGAAAGTGATCGTGGCTACCCCGTTGATCACGCTTCCCAATAAAACCTTCAGCGCATTCATCGCGTGAATGTCGGTCATCCCCAGCGCCGCGAACATCGCCAAATGCACGATCCCGATTCCCCCGCCGAAATATCCTCCGTAAGTTGCAATGCAAAGTTCAAACAGAGCGGCTGTCAGAATCGCCGTGGTTGTCGCCTCGTGAAAAACCCGTGCGGAAAAGCGCCCGGTCACTTGCCCTCCAAACGCAAAAAGCAAAGTGGCGCCCAACAATAGCCACGGCAGCACCCGGAGGAATGTCTCGCCAGGGGTGTGAATCAGGAGAAAAGCTCCCGCCAGCCCGCCCAGAATCCCCGCGCCCCCCAAAGGAAGAAGAATACGCCTGGGAACATCAAGCCTCTTGCGATAAGCACCTCCGCTTGCCGTGGTTCCCACCCACAGCGCAAGAGTATTGGTCGCATTCGCAGGAACCGGAGGCACTCCTGCAAACAGGAGTGCAGGGAAGGAAATGAAGCTTCCGCCTCCGGCAACGGAATTCATCGCGCCGCCGAGAGCGGCCGCAACGAACAGAAAAATGGCTCGATCCGCGGTCAAACATACTGTGTATCACGAAGCACAGAACATCTCCAATACGTCCCGCAGTTTCGCTCCTCGTGCTTATGCGACGTTGGATCGATTCGGTGCGCGCGTTGCCTCAATGCTAGCCAGCCGGTTGACTCTCAAGACGCTCTGGGGGCATCATCTTTCCGTTTCCGCAAAGCACCCGCTCCTTTTTACGGGCGGGCTTGCCCGTTATTAGCAGCGCCGCGCGATCCTTTGCTTCTCAGCGGTCTCGTGGCCAAGTCTTCGATCTAAGGGAGTTGGCAACGTGGCTAAAACGCATCCTCACAAGAAGGTCAAAGGGCGTCCCGTGGCGGCTGCAAAGCCGGGCTCGAAAAAGTCGCGCCACAAGCGGGTCAACGAAGCACAGATCGCCGTCCACTGGAAGGAAGAGGAATACTTTCGTCCTTCGGCTCAATTTGTTTCCCAGGCCAATCTTGCCGATCCACACTTTGTCGAGCGCTTCACCGAAGATTTCTTCCCCGAATGCTTTCGCGAGTATGCGCAATTGCTTCACTGGGACCGCTACTGGCACACCACGCTGGACACTTCCCAGCCTCCTTTCTGGAAATGGTTCGTTGGCGGCAAGCTGAATGCTTGCTACAACTGCGTGGACCGCCATCTCGCCGAACACAAGAATAAGGCCGCTTTCATCTTTGTCCCTGAGCCCGAGATGGAAGCTCCGCACGTGCTCACTTATCGCGAACTTTATTGGCGCGTGAACGAAACCGCCGCGATGCTGCGCGATTTTGCCGGACTCAAAGCCGGCGACCGCGTCACCATCCACATGCCCATGATTCCCGAGCTGCCCATCACCATGCTCGCTTGTGCTCGGCTCGGCGTTGTCCATTCCGTGGTCTTCGGTGGCTTTAGCGGTGAGGCTTGCGGCTTGCGCGCCGCAGACTCCGGCAGCCGCGTCCTCATTTACGCCGATGGGTACTGGCGCAACGGCAAGTGGATTGACCATAAAGCGAGCGCCGATATTGCCGTCGATACCGCCAGAAAAGAAGGCCAAACGATTGACAAAGTCCTGATCTGGCGTCGCTACCCGGGTAGATACACTTCCGATGCGCCCATGGTCAGCGACCGCGACTATTTTCTTGACGACGTCATGGAACCTTACGAAGGCAGAACCGTCGAACCTGTTTCTCAGGACGCCGAAGCTCCGCTTTTCCTCATGTACACCAGTGGTACTACAGGCAAGCCAAAGGGTTGCCAGCATCGCACTGGCGGTTACCTCGCCTATGTCACGGGAACCTCGAAGTATTACCAGGACATCCATCCTGGCGACGTCTATTGGTGCATGGCCGATATCGGTTGGATCACGGGCCACTCCTACATCGTTTATGGCCCGCTCGCTCTCGCCGCCACCAGCGTTCTTTATGAAGGAGTGCCCCAGTTCCCCGATGCGGGCCGCCCCTGGCGCATTGCCGAACGCCTTGACGTCAACATCTTCCACACCTCACCGACCGCCATACGGATGTTGCGCAAGGCCGGTCTTGAAGAGCCGAAGAAATATAACTACCGCTTCAAACACATGACCACGGTCGGCGAGCCCATCGAGCCTGAAGTTTGGCGTTGGTATTACGACGTCGTGGGCAAGCGCCAGGCCGTCATCGTGGACACCTGGTGGCAAACGGAAACCGGCGGCTTTCTTTGCACCACGAAGCCCGGTCTCGATCCCATGAAACCCGGCAGCGCCGGCCCTGCTGCTCTCGGCATTTACCCCGTGATCTGGGATGAAAATGGAAAAGAAATCAAGCCCGGCGCCCATGCTGCCGGAAATATCTGCATCCGCAATCCCTGGCCGGGTATCATGCAGACCATCTGGGGAGATCCAGATCGCTTCGTGAAACAATACTATTCCAAGTACTGCAAGAATCCGGAAAGCAAGGACTGGCGCGACTGGCCTTATTTCGCGGGCGACGGAGCTCTCCTGCCTGACGACGGCTACTACCGCATTCTTGGCCGCGTGGATGATGTCATCAATGTCGCCGGCCACCGCCTTGGCACGAAGGAAATCGAGTCTGCTTGCTTGACTGTTCCGGAGGTCGCCGAGGCCGCCGTCGTTCCCGTGGTGGACGAAGTCAAGGGCCGCGTTCCCGAACTCTATATTTCCATCAAGCCGGGACTCTTCACCAACAAGCAGATTATCGAAAAAGTGATAATTGCCGTGGAAACCATCATCGGAAAGATCGCCCGTCCCAAAAAAGTTCACGTAGTTCCCGACATGCCGAAGACCCGCTCTGGGAAAATTATGCGCCGCGTTCTCGCCGCCATCTCGAACCACATGCACACGGGAGACATCACTACACTCGCGAATCCAGATATCGTCGAGCAAATTCGCGAGCTGGTGCAGGGCCGCAAAGCCGGTCCCCTCCGGGAGGGCCCCGCGGACATCAAACTCTTCGGCGCGGAACCCTAGCCCTCTATCGCCGCAATCTACGCCCCGCAGCGTAGTTTGAGTTTTGCTTGAACGACTTTGCTGGATTCGGTGCCGGCTGCTCCGCGGCACTGCCGCTTTTCTAGTTGGTCGCCTTTGGGCAGGTCCGGGCAATCTCTCCGGCCACGTCCGCGTCAAATTGCGCCGTGCGCCATCCTCGTGTGACGCACACTTGCTCGGCCGTCAAGCCCAGTGTTCCCCGCAGATCCGCGCCTTCGATGTTGGCGCCGTCCAGCACCGCGTCGCGCAGGATCGCCGCTCCGAAATATGCTCCGCGAAGATCGGCGTCGTGCAGGTTCGCCCCCAGGAAAATCGTTCCCTTCAATTGCGCACCGCCAAATTGGGAGTCTTGCAGTTTTGCGCCGGAGAAATCCGCAAGCTCCAGGTCCGCGAACGACAAATTTGCCTGCTGCATTTGCGTGTCCCGCACGTCTGCGCGCGTCAGATCCGCGCGCAGCCACCGGGTCCTCCGCAAATTCGCGCCGTAAAGCGAAGCCCCGCCAAGCTTGGCTCCCGCAAACAGCGCATCCTCAAACACGCTGTACGTCAGGTCCGCCTCGCGCAAATCCGCGCCGGTCAGGTTCGCTCCCGTGCCGTTTGCGGAGATCAGAATGCTCTTTTGCGCCCGCACATGGTCGAGCACTGCGTCTTGCAGTTTTGATTCGCGAAGATTCGCCCCGCGAAAATCGGCTTCGGTCAGATACGCGCCTTCCAGATCGGCGCGCCACATTCTCGCCGCTGGCAGCGAGGCGCGATACGCGCGCGCGAACCGCAAATCCATTTGGTTCAGTCCCGGCCCAACACCGTCCCCGGTCGTATCCTCCGTCGCCGCACGTCTCGTTCCCGCTGTAATCAGCGTCGCTTCCGTCAAGTCCGCATAGGGCCGAACCCCGGTCACGCGGATCACATCCGCCGCCCACCGCAATGGGCTTGTCGCCGGAACTTCCGGCGCGGAACTCGGATCCGCCGGAAGGCCATGAATCACTCCGAAGGACAACAGCAGTAGCGCCGCTGCGCTGCCCAACGCGGCGCGCAGCGTCCACACCGTCAAGCGGAAAATTCCCTTTTTGCTCGGTTTACGCAGTTCGCCCGGACGAAGTATTCGCGAAACCAGGCTCGGCAGCGAAGTCGCTGCCGCCACCGCCGCCGAAAACACCAGAATGTGCAGCAGCGTCCCCCGCATGTCTTGCCGCACAAGATACCGAAGCCAGATGAACAGCAGCGCCGCAGGCACGCTCCAATACGCGAGGAGATTCGCGACAATTCCCTCCAGCTTCTGCAGCGGAGACCGGCTGTCGCTCAACCATCGGAAGTGCCGCCGGACCAGTCCCATCAGATACCACGGGCCTTCATTTTCGAGCGTCTGCCCGTCCCGAAAAACGGCCGGCAACGCGGCCATGTTTCCCCATAACCGCAAGAGCAGGAAATGAAAACGCGCATAAAGAATCAGCAGCAGGATCGGCGCGCCAAGATAAACTTCATTGATCGGCAGCACCCGTCCGTACCGCGGAATCGGCAGAGCCGGCCCGTCCAGAATGAGCCGCACATCCGTCGTCAGCGCCACGATCAGCACGCACGCGAAGCTTACTCCCAGCATCAGAAAATAAAACCAGCGTGCGCTTCGCGTCGCCTCCGCAACCGCGCTCGCGCCGTCGAAGGTCAAAATCGTCTCCGGCAGCATCGAGTCAAAAAGATTCGTCCCGCCCAGCCGCCCCACCCACAGCCCCTCGGCTCCGTACAGTGTCGCTCCCATCAAATTAGATCCGCGAAGTTCCGTCCCCAGCAGATTCGCATCCCGAAGATCCGCTTGCACTAACGAGGCTCCGCGCAGGTTCGCCATGGAAAGGTCCGCGCCGCGCAGCTTCACCTTATTTAGCAATGCGCCCTGCAGGTTCGCTCCGGTCAGTTCTGCGTAAGACAAATCCGCCCCGCACAGGTCCGCTTTGGCACCCTCTTCTCCGCCGGATTCGGCCCAGATTCGGTGCTGGTCCAGGATCGCCGCGAGCTCCAAGAGATCAATCCCTCGCTCCTCGCGCTCCGGAATTTCTAATTCTGCTTTGGTAATCTCCGCCGTCACTTTCGTCTCCGCTGCTTCAGTTTTCGGCTCCATGCGCAAATTATTCTCCGGCAAAGGCGGCCTCTCGATGGCGACCGGAAGTTCCACCCCTTTTGGACGTAGCACTTCCGCGATCGCCGCCTCTATAGCTGGTTCCGGGGTGATGCTCTTCGCTCTCAGCGCCCGCACCTCCTCCGGCGTCGCAATGCGCTCCGGCGGCACGATCATCCTTTTGGGCGCGCCTTTATCTGGAACCGGAATCCCCGGCATAGTTTCTTTCCTCAACTGGCTGTCTCGCTCGTTTTCCTAGATTTCTGGGCGGAGACTATCTTCCCTCGCGGCGGGCCAAAAATCGCCTGCCCGCAAGGACAGGCGGCGCATCGGTAACGCCAGGTCTGCTCACATAGACCGACTTTAAGCTCTGGGCTTTCCGGCTTCGCTTCATGTTCATAAATTTCCGAGGTCGGACCTCACTTGCAGCGCGCCACGATCAGCGTGATATCGTCCGCCTGCGTCGCGCCGCTGTATTCCTGCACGCTTTTCTGGATCATGGTTAGAAGTTCGTTCAGGGATAAATCTCGGTAGTTGCGGAGTAGAAGCTCAAGCCGTGCGGCGACATCCGGCGCGCGAAAATCCCCAATCCAAAACTGTGGTATGACCAGGAATGCGCCGAAGGCCAGGCTCGCCCATTTCAACCAGGGTATCTTGCGATCCAACGGTGACCGTGCCGGAAAAACCGCGAAAAAAATGTAGAACAGCGGGCAGAGCATCCCCCCAAATAAATTGTGATAACCACTGACAAATGCCCGCAACGCGCTCGGCATCACCGCCGGACTGGCGGCCGCCGGCGTTGCGACGAACGCGGCAAATAGCAAAGCCAGCAGCCAGGCGTTCGAATCTTCCAGCCGCAGGAACAGCACCGCGAATCCGACCAGCAGAAACAACACGGGATACGAGCCGGTAACCTCTTGCGCGGACTGCCTCGCCAATCCCTCTTGATGCGCGGACTGCGCTGCCCGGAAGACTCCGTGCAGAATGATCGGTTCTTCAACGCCCGGCCGCGCGATCATGATTTCCACCTTGTCGCCAGGCTTCCCGTGCGCGTACGCATCATCGTATGGCGCCGAGCTCGTGAGCAGCGTTCCGTCAACGCCGATAATGTGGTCGCCCGCGCGCATTCCGGCGCGCTCCGCCGGGCTGTTCGGAACCACGTCTCCCACCGTAATGGAATGCGTCTTCGGGTTATATTGCTCGTCGTGTGTGTGGTTGAATCCGAGCTCCACCTGGTGCTCCGGATAGCGCACGTCATACATCCACCCTGCGGCGTAAGTGGTCGAAGCCACGGCGAAAACAATCGCAATCGCCGCAATCAGTTTCCGCAGCAATCGCCCGCCCGGAGGCTTTTGACCAACCGGCGTTTTACCTGTTCTCTGAACTGAATTTCCCACGCAAGGAGGCTACGATTCGCTCTCCCCCGAGTCAATCCGTCCCGCCTATTGCAAGCCGAGAGTTACCTGAACGGAGTGGACATCTCCTCCGGTCTTGCCCTGGAGCGTCGTTGTAATCGTTCCAGTAATCACCTGCGCCAGCGAAGCCGAGCTTGAAGGTTGATTATTCGCATCCCCGCTGTACGAGGCAGTGATCTGATAAAGGCCCGTGTTGTTGATGTCTCCAGTGCCAGTCTGCGCTTGGCCGTTCGTTAGCGGGAATCCTCCGGCAATAGGGCTTCCATAATTGTAAAAGGTGACCGTTCCCGTAAGCGGCCTGCTCGAGGTCACCGTTGCAGTAATTAAGAATACCTGGCCTTGTGCGACTTTGGCATTGGAAGTGGTAAGAGTAATGGTTGTCGGAGCCGGCGACGAACTGCCGCCCCCACCCCCTCCTATCGTTTGAGCGCTGCCACCTCCACATCCCATCGCAAAGCAGAGAAGGCAGACGATCCCTGAACCCAGAGCCACACGGTACCTCTTCCGGCGGTTAGGCAGGCCGAGCAGAAACAATGCAGCCAGACCGGCGGCCAGACCCAGCGATCTCCAATCTCCTCTCGTGACGCCAATGAAGCTGGCTTGTCGGCCACTCCTGCTCGCAATATTTCCCATGGATGTCCCGACTGGAGTGAGCGAAATCGTTGCCGTCACTGCCGTCCCATTCAGGCTGACCTGCTGCGGGCTCAACGAAATGGTGTATCCGGAAATTACCGGTGACAATAGCGACAGATCTACTGTGCTCGGCGTTTGGCTCACCGGCGTGATCGTGATCTGCCCGGATCCCGATTGGCCCGCGATCGGAACCACGCTCAAACCACCCGCGGGCCCTAGCGTGAAGTCCGGAATATTCACAGTCACCACGCTGCTGCTTGTGTAAGCTGAAGCATAGTTGCTATCTCCGTTGTAACTGACTATGAAGTATTCGTTATTCGACGGCGTAATTGTCGCCGCAGCTTCCAATTCCCAATTCCCGTTTACATCGGAAATCGCATTGGTGGATACGCCATTCGTGATCTGACCGTCGTAAGTTCCCGAAATGGCGATGTTCCCCGTGGGTTTCAGGGACATGTTGGAGGCGGGCACTGTTGTGTCCACAATCGCAGTTATCGTGACGGTGTTTCCATACTGTACTGTGGATGGAGTGACGCTGACACTTCCTGTGGTGGGATAGAGAACGGTCGTGACAACCGGCGCCGAAGTTGATGCGCCGTAGTTCGTGTCGCCGCCGTATGTGGCTGTAAGAGTGTGAGCCCCTCCGGTCGCAATTGGCAGATTCGCACTCGCCTGGAAAAAGGGAAAGTAACCGACCGGCGCCCCAAAGATCGCAACAGGATTTCCCAGTTGCGTCGTGCCGTCATAGAACGTCACAGTTCCGGTGGGAGCCACGCCGGATGCTGTACTTGTCGATCCGACAATCTGAAGTTGAATTGGGCTGCCAGCAATGATGTTTCTTGCGCCGGTATCCACTTCCAACTGTGTGCTCGTAGGTGCGGGAGTAACAGTAAGAGCATAGCTGCTCGAACTTGCATTAAAGCTGCTATCCCCGCTGTAGCTCGCCGCAATCGTGTGTTGTCCGCCTTCGAATTGTACCGGCTGATCCTCGGTGAAGCCCCAGCTGTTCAGCGTGAAAGTCCCCCCGTTCGGCGCAGCGATGCTCCCATTGTCCGTGATCGTCACCGTTCCGGTGGGGCAAGCCGGCGGTTGGCACACCGGTTGTGGGGGAAAAGTCCGCTGCGCGCTGGCCTTCCCCACCTCCACCCGCATCCGGTAAGGCGAACCATAGACCAGCGTCGTCGGGCTATTCCCCGTCTCAACTCCCGTTCCCGCGTTGAAAGTCGGCAGGCTGATCAGTGTCGCGCTCGCTTCTGGACTTACTGTGACATTTAACGGGCTCGAATCGCTCGGCGCGTTCGTTCCGTCACCTGCATAATGCGCGTACACGCTGTAGTTCGTGCCGCCCGGCAGCGCTGAAGTCGTTCCGCTCACCGTCCCATTCGCCAGCGTGAAATCTCCCAACCCCATCGTGCTTCCATTTGCAAGCTGCGCGACGAGCGAAACATCTCCCTTTGCTGTCGCCGGCGTAACGCTCACCTGCACCGGTACCGGCGTTCCGTGACTCACATTAACGCCGCTATTGTTGTTGAGCGTCAGCGTCGTCGTTGTCGCCGTCAGGTTGACGCTGTTCCAGTTATTCACCAGGTTCTGAGCGTTGACGGAACCTAGCCCTGTCGCTAGATCGTATCCCGTTCCTGTCATATACGCGGGAACCTTGGTCGTTCCGCTCGTGATGAAAAGCACTCCATTCGTGCCCGCAAGACTGGTGCTGCAATTCGGCGAACCGCCCACGCATGGCACGGCGTTGTTGCCCTTCGTCACATCGTTGAACGTGCAACCTGCTCCCGGCGGAGTGGTCCCATTGGAATTGCACGAAGCCCCGGTCTTCTTCACCAGCGAATAGAGAATGTAGTTCGCATTTCCCTGGCGCTGTGCAGTCTTCTGATTAACCAGTGCCATGATCCCGGCAAATGCCGGTGCCGAAGCCGACGTTCCGCCAACTCCCTGAAACGTGTACCCGGGGCTGGTTAGGTTGCATGAGTTTGTTCCTGAAGCATCGCGCTCGCAAAGAATGTAGAAGCTGTCGTTAAAGCCGTTGCTCGCAAACAGTGAAATATCCGGCAAATCTCTGTGGCTGTCATTCGGAACTCCCGTCACCCCCATCTGCCAGGCAGGCTTTGAAATGAAGCTGCTGGCGCCCCCGCTCCCCGCCACAATATCAAGCAGGTACCCCGAACTGCAGCCCGTTAGCCCGTTCTGCGCGCATGAATCATTCCACGGTACCTCGGGAATGTAGGACAGCGCGGAAGACGGTACCGGGGCGGTTGTAGTAGTTGGCGTGGTGTTCCAGAATGTTGACTCGCGTCCGGCCTGATCAAAATCCGTCCCGCCGACCGCAACGTTGTAAGGCGTCGAAGCAAACCCGCTCACGGCGAGTCCCAAAGTCGCACTCTGCTCGGAATTGAAATTGTCGCAGCCCGCTGATCCTCCGTCCCCCGCGGCAATCATTACCGTAATGCCTTGCGCAGCCGCCTGCTCCCACAGCTGGTTATAGAATTGCCTCCCGGTCGTTCCCAACCCCTGTTCGCAATACCCGAAACTCTCGCTCATTACCGCAGCCAGATTGTTTTCCACGATATAGATCGCCGAGAGGTCAATTCCTGCCGTCGTCTCCGTGGGTTCCGACGTGACAAAATCAATGGTCGCGCCCGGCGCGGCCGCGCCGGACCATTCGATATCCAGATCTGCTTCTACTTCATTCCCACCGATGCCCGGATCAGGCCCATTCAATATGACGTTCTGGCTCGTAAAATTGAGCGGCAACCCAAACATCGTTCTAAAATCCGTCACGTCCTGAACATTGATGTTCGAATCCCCGACGATCGCGATGGTCACTCCTGTGCCGTCAATCGGGGGATTCGCCGCGAGGAGCGGTGCAGTGTTATAAATCACCGCAAAATCCGCCGGTCCCAATGCAAAGCAATGTCCGGACTGGCAGCCGTTGAACGTAAAAAGCGGTGTCACTTCCCCCGTTGCCCTCGACTTCTGGAACGTCCCGAGTGCTTGCAGATAGGACTTCCTCGGAAAGTTGTTCAGTGAGACCACGCCTGCGACCACCGGAGCCAGCGCCGCAGGAATCTGCGGATCATTCGCATTCGCGGAGTACATTTTTTGATTGACCAGGTAATGGTGGATCTCCGTCTGAAACGTGTTGCGCACTTGTCCTGCGTTTCCGCTGAATTCGATCGCCACTCGTCCCGGCGCCACCTTGATCCCGGTAAATCCCTGCGACGTCAGCCAATCGGTCACGGCCTGCACATCCGCATCGGAAGGCCCGAATCGTTGCCCGAACTCTTCCGGCGTCAGCCACTTATGATAGTTCGCGGAAGATTTATCCTGCTGCTGGTCCATCAATTGTCGTAGCGCAGCTTCTTGATCCGAACTTCGTTGCAGCAGCAACAACATGCGGCTCATCGGCTCGGACCCCGCCACCGCTCCCTGGTCATACGCCGCGCGCGCCAGCGGGTGCACGTTTCCCCGCAGAGTAACCATCTCATTCATTTTCACTGCTTGGGTTACGCGGTTTTGCGGAGCGGCCGTTTGTCCGGATGCTCCTAGCGTACCGAGAGCACACACAACCGCTATTAAGCACGCAATCTGGAACAGCGTTCGAGGAAGGGGGTACATTCTCGCCGCCCGGGAATTCCAATTATCCGCTCGAGTGACACCTCCCGGAGACACGGCGCGTTTCTCGCAGTACCTGGGAAGCTGCGGCTTCCCTCCCGGCAATGAGTCACTTAGGCGGGGACAACCTTTTCGCCGGGAGACTAGCACATTGTGCAAATCTTGAGCAGAAATTATTACCGAAAGAATGGAGTAGCCAGGTTGCCCCCTGGGCTGCTCCGGGATGACCTCCCTCAAGAGTCACTCCGTCATCTCCCTGTAGTTTCTTCAAGTAAAGGTATTCGCTGTCGCTACAATCCCTCTAGCGCGACCCCGGCGAGAGTTGTAATCTCACTTTTCATTTCAAGAGAGGAGTTGCCATGCGTCGTGTGCTTCTTTTCTTCCTCGCTGCTTCTCTGATCTCCGCTTGGGCTTCTGCGCAGGAGCCTCAGCCCGCCTATCGCAATCCGAATCTTCCCATTCAGGCGCGCGTTTCCGATCTTCTCAAGCGCATGAGCCTTGAACAAAAGGTCGAGCAGATCACCGGCGGCAATGCGCAGCAAATCCTCGATTCCACGGGCAAATACTCTCCCGACCGGGCGCGCGAACTTTTCCGTGACCTCTACGAAGTAGATTCCAGGATTTTTCCGCGCGATGCCGCCATTCTCCGGAACGCGGCACAACGCTACCGTATCGAGAAAACTCCTCTTGGCATCCCCAATCTGTTCATGGGCGAAGCTCTTCATGGCTACATGGCTTACGGAAGCACCAGCTTTCCCATTCCCCTCGCGCTTGCCAGCACCTGGGATCCCGCTCTGGTTAAGCAAGTTTTCACCGCCGCCTCCGATGAAATGTCTTCAACGGGCACGCGCCAGGCTTTCACGCCAGTCCTCGGTCTCGCTCGAGATCCCCGCTGGGGACGCACCGAAGAAACTTACGGCGAAGATCCGTATCTAGTTTCGCGCATGGCCGTTGCTGCCGTCGAAGGTCTTCAGGGCACTTCTCCGATAATTGACTCGCATCGTGTCATTGCCACCATGAAACATTTCGCCGCGCACAGCCAGCCGCAAGGTGGCGTGAACACCGCTCCGGGAAATTTTTCGGAGCGCACGCTTCGCGAAAACTTCTTTGTCCCTTTCGAAGCTGCTGTCGAGGAAGCTCACGTCGGTAGCGTCATGGCTTCTTACAACGAAATCAATGGGGTCCCTTCGCACATCAATAAGTGGTTGCTCGACACCGTCCTCCGAAAAGAATGGGGTTTTGACGGTTTCGTCACCTCCGATGGAGGAGGCCTGCAAATGCTGTATGAAGTGCACCATGTTGCAGCAGGCCCTGAAGATGCCGCGCGCGAAGCGCTCGCTGCCGGCGTGGATTACGATCTCTCAGATGGTTCCGTCTATCGAACGCTCATCCATCTGGTGAAAGACGGAAAAGTTCCCGAGAGCGAAGTGGATCAGGCCGCCGGCCGCATCCTCGCGGCGAAATTCCGCCTCGGTCTGTTCGAACATCCTTATGTGGATCCGGATTACGCGGCGAAAACGGTAAATAGTCCTGAACATCGCAAACTCGCTCTGCGCGCCGCGGAAGAATCCATCATTCTTCTGAAGAACGAAAATCATTTGCTGCCGCTTGATCCGAAGAAACTGAAAACCGTTGCTGTGATCGGCCCGGACGCCGCGGATTTGCATCTCGGCGGTTACGCGCGCGATCCCGGCCCCGGCGTCGGCGTCACAATTCTAGATGGCATTCGAACGCGCCTCGAACCTTCCGCAAAAGTTGTTTACGCGGAAGGCTGCAAAATCACGCAAGGAAAGCAGGGTGTGGACGGCTGGTACGAAAACAACACGCTTCCTGCGGAGCGCTCGAATCTTGAAATCGAACGCGCCGCTGCCGTCGCCAAATCCGCCGATGTGGTCATTCTCGTGGTCGGCGAAACCGAAGCCACCAACCGCGAAGCCTGGTCCGACGAACATCGCGGCGACCGCGATTCTCTCGATCTTCTCGGCGCGCAGAAAGATTTGATTCGCGCGGTTCTGAAAACCGGAACGCCTGTCGTCGTATTCCTGATCAATGGGCGGCCGCTCTCCATTCGCATGGTGAAAGAACAGGTTCCTGCGATTCTGGAAGGATGGTATCTCGGCGAAGAAGGCGGAACGGCTGCGGCGGAAGTTCTTTTCGGCGACGTGAATCCCGGCGGAAAACTTCCCATTACCGTCCCGAAGTCGGTGGGTCAACTTCCGATTTATTACAATCACAAACCGTCTTCGCTGCGAAATTATATTTTTTCGGATCGCGCGCCGCTTTTTCCTTTCGGTTATGGCTTGAGCTACACCACCTTTCGCTACGATAATTTGCGCATCGAACCGGAAACCATAACACCAGACGGACATGCAACCGTTCGCGTGGACGTCACAAACACAGGCGAGCGCGAAGGCGATGAAATCGCGCAGATGTACGTGCACCAGCGCGTGAGCGACGCCACTCGCGCGATCATCGAGCTGAAAGGATTCCATCGCGTGCATCTGAAGCCGGGAGAAAAAAGCACGGTGGAATTCGAAGTGACGCCGAAAGCGCTTTCCATGTGGAATATGGACATGAAATTCGTCGTGGAGCCGGGAATCTTCGATATTGAAGTGGGGCCGAATTCAGAGGATTTGCTGAGCGTTCCGCTGACTGTCACCGAGCACTGAAGGATCGAAGCGGGCGGAAAAGTCTTCAGCAACAAAACTGCCGGGGCGCTCCGCTGAGGGGCCGAGGCACCCCGGCTGATCCTGCCCGCCTCCGCAGTGAGCGAGCAAGAAGCTGGTGGCCGCCGGAAAGGGTCCGGCGAAAAGTCCGCTATTTCTCGTCTTCGCCGCGGAGAAATTCGTAACGTTCGATCGCGGCGACCACACCCAACGAACCCTCGTCGCGGGCTTCGGTGCGCTGAACGCGTCCCAGGCAGCGAACGCGGACGGGACCAGCCAGGGTGATCTCGTTGGGAAGTGTCAGAAGAATCTCGACGGGAGAGCCTTCCTTCACATCCTTGGACAAAAAGAAATAGACGCCGCGGGAGCTGACATCGCGGGATTCGGTGCTGGTTTCGCCCACTGCGGAGCCCGTTGTCCAACGGACAGTCAGAGGGAGGCGCATCTGGAATCGTTGGGTCGTACGGCGTTCTGAGCCGGACAAGGTGCAACCTCCTCGATTGAAGGAGCGAGTGTAACCGGGAAGGGACCAGGGAACAATAGGACTGGGGGTTCAAAATGCGGCTGTGCGAGAAAAGTACGAAGGTACTAGCCG
>DATJAD010000087.1:0-65906 GCA_035516615.1 Candidatus Acidiferrum sp. | reverse complement strand
TCGGCAGCGCCAGCCACGCCGTCACCGGAATTCCCGCTTCGTTCAATTGCCGCACAACTTGCGCCCTCTCCGGGCTCAGCTCCGTCGTCGCCAGCGCGATTCCCGCGTGCATCTCCTTGAGTTCCGGAATCACTTCTGGCTTGGCGAATATAGCGCTCAATTCTTTCGTGGATCCTTCGGTCGCAAAAACCACTTCCGCCTCCGCCGCTTTTTGGTTTTGCAGCGTGATATTCCCCTTCGCATCTCTGGTAATACCCCAATTTTCAGTCGCCCGGTTCGCGCTCCGCTTTAGCCCCTTGCTCGCTCCGCATCCCGCCGCGCATACACACAATCCCACTGCCGCCGCGATTCTCGCGCTCCTGCCGATCCTCGATCTCGCCCGTTGCCTCTTCATGTCGCCTGCCCTCCCCTCAAACACATGGTATTCCCGTAGAATGCCTCCCCTCATCCCGCGCCAAAATGAGTCATGTTGGCCGCTCGCATGCCGTCTTCCCCCGCTTGACTCCACCGTGAATCCATGACAAAATGTAGATACAATGTATCTACTTGGAGGCGCGAAATATGAAGGCCATGGTCCGAAAGTGGGGCAACAGCGCTGCGGTGCGCATCCCCTCCGCCGTCCTGCAGGCGGCCCAATTGCGATTGGATGAGCCCGTGGCCGTGCGCGAGGAAGCCGGCCGCATCGTCATCGAGCCTCTGCAGCGCAAGGAATACCGTCTCGCTGAACTTCTCAAAGGAATTTCGCGAGAGAATTTGCACAAAGAAGCCGACTTTGGCAGACCCATGGGCAATGAGGCATGGTGATGTCCCGTCGTTATGTGCCTGACGCCGGGGACATTGTTTGGATCAACTTCAGCCCCCAATCCGGCCACGAACAAGCCGGGCATCGGCCTGCGGTCGTTTTGAGCCCCGAAGGCTATAACGTGAAAACGGGTCTGATGGTCTGCTGCCCCATGACGACGCAAATCAAAGACTATCCTTTCGAGGTGGCGATTGCTGGACCACGCCTCAGCGCTGTTTTGGCGGACCAAATCAGAAGCCTGGATTGGCGAAAGAGGCGCGCCAGACGGAAGGGCGCCATTTCCAGGGCCGAATTGGCGGAAGTGCGCGCCAAAATCCTGGCGCTCATCAGCTAAACCTTTCTCGAACGCAGGTTTGTCACCTCATTCCCTCGAAAACGTGGGCGGTGCCGAAATCCTGATTTTGAGCGTCGAGTTAAAAGAAGACGTTTCTCCCGCGGGCCCCGGATCGAATCCCTTCACCTGATTCACGGCGAGCGCGCCGACTGGATTCCCCGCGCAAGAATGATCTTGGAATTTGGCGAAACCCGTACTTTCGAGCCGTTCCAACATGGCGGCCACGCCCGGGAGAGCCAGCGCAAAACGCTCCCGCAGCTTCTCGACGAATTCGCCTGCGTGCGCTCGGAAAATTTGAATGAACTGCAGTCTTTGAATCTTCGTCCTGAAGATCTCGGCCGCCGCGGTCTGCATCCCACTTTTGGCCCGGTCACCCTGTCCCAACTCCTCGCCACCTGGGCCGCCCACGATCTCACGCATCTCCACCAGATCTCCCGCACCATGGCTCATCAGGTCCGCCGCCTAGCCGTCGGTCCCTGGAGCGTTTTCCTCGGTGTCCTCCAATGCGCCAGCCACGGCGCCGCCGCCTAGCTTTCAGTCCCTCTAGCGCGCTTGTCTTCACTTCGCGGTGAAGTATAGCAGTGGTATTCTCCTGTCATGGACATTGCCAAAAGGGAAAGAGGAACGCAAAACTGTAACCTGGCCACCTATGATGCTGCCACCTCTGCTCTCTGGGTCAGCATGGTGCTGTCGGGACAGGCAAAGAGCTTAGGAAAATATAAACCACGGCTGCAACCGCAAATGCAATATTCAAGGCCCGCTCGGACTGTAATCGTCCCATCTTTCTCCCAATCCGCGTAACCAGTGCCAGGACCCCCGTGAGAAAAAAACTACTGAGAAGAGCAGAAATTATTAGTACCAGTTTTGGGTGAGTGTTGGCCGAGAATTGATTTCGGAGCGCTGCGACCGTGTTCCACGCCAGCACCTCAGGAACAAAAGCGAAAGCACCGCATCCCGATACATTTGAAAATACCGCAAAGTTACCGATTGACACACCGACGAACACAACCATGAGCTGTTTGCTCAACTCTGCCTCCCCTTCACCTCGGCTTCACCGGCAGCGGTGCACCCCATCCCCTTACGGACACGGGGGTGGCGCAGCCTTAGCCTCCGAAGATTTCGGGTGGCCCATCCTTTCGCGCATATTTCGAAAGGGTGGGGCTGGCTTTTGCTAGTGGCATCTGAACTCTTCAACTCGTCGCCTAGGCGCCCCTTATTCCCCGAATCTTCTTCTTCTGTTCGAACGGTACCACAATCTCTATTGACATTCATGTTATAATAATGTATGTTGTTTCGGCCCAATCCGGATAGCGGGCTCGCCCCCTCAAGCGGAGTCCTTTTCTCACCGTTCGCCGCAGCTCAAGTTCCCGCGTTCCCAAATTTCTCGTTCCTAACCAGCTTTAGAATGAACACTTGCGAGAAATGCGCCGGCAACTCCTGTGGAATGAACACTTACAAAAACGCTATTTTTAACCACCTTTGGAATCAACACTTACAAAGAAATGGCAGGGGAGGGGGTCTCTTTCCCAGATTGGGAACGATCGAATTCCCTTTCCTACGGACATCCTTCGGACTTCAGTTTCCCGAGCAGCTGCCTGGCTTCCGGACTCCCTCTCTTCCCCGCGGCTTCCAGGAGGATTCTCGCCTGCGCGCAATCCTTCGGCACCCCTTCACCCCGCGCATACAGATCGCCCAGCGTCACCTCCGCCCGCACATTTCCGCGCGACACCGCTGCGAGCAGCAACTCCACCGCTTCCTCCATGTCGCGGCTTCGGAATTTCCCGTGCAGAATTCTTCGCGCCTCCTCGAATTCCTTCTGCCCCGTTGCGGAAATCACCATTCCCGGCGGCGCCGTTCCCCCAGAGGGATTCACCACGCCGCTTCCGGCCGTGTTCGGCGGACTCGTTGCGGAATTCCCCGCGTCGCCGGACTCCGTATTTCCTGGTTGGCCTCGCGCCTGTCCCAGTTGCGTGGCCGGCTGTTGCTCCGCCGTCGAATTTGGGTTCGCCGGCGAATTGTTTGCGGGCTGTTGCGGAGAGTTGGAAGCCTGTGCGGAAGTCTGCTTCGACCCCTCCAGCGGCAAACTTTGCGAAGTGGGAATTTGTTCGCCCGCGATCTTCTGCCCCAGCCGGATCAGCTCTTCGCCAATCTGTTTGCGGAACCCCATCGCCAACAATGCGAGAGCCCAGCCGACACAAATCCAAACAAACGCCGTCGCGGCCGTGCGGCCCCAGTGCCGCCTTATTGCGGCGCTCCTTTCCCGCGAGGATTCTGCCTCGGCAAGAAGCTCGATGGCCGGGTCTTCCCGCGCGCCCTGCGATTCCGCAGGAGATTCCCTCGGCATCGCCACAAGAGGAATCCTGGGGGCCGCGATTTCGGGTTCCCCGGTCTCCGACACCGCAGCAACCGTTTCCTTCTCCTGTTGGGGCTCTTCCGGCGGGGTTACGGCTTCGGGCTGGATTTCGGCGTGTGGTTCGATGCTTGAAGCGGGAGATTCCGGTTCGCTCGATGGCGCCTCGGGTTGTAAAGCCGCCGGCGGCGCAGCGAGATTCAATGCCACTCGCGGCAGTTGTGCCGAGATGGCCGTCTCTTTTGGCGCTGGAAAATCCGTGGGAGGCAGGGCAGCTTCAAGGGGCTTGCTCTCCGGGACAAATTCCAGCCGGAATCCTCGCGAGACTTTCTCCATCGTATCCGCCGCGGGCGGCTCGGGAGTTTTTACCGTTTCCGGTTCGGCGGCTTGTTCAGGGAGGCTCGGTTTCTCAGGGGTGTCCGCTGCTACTTCCCGAATCGGAGGCGCGGCAGGCGGTATTTCCAAAATCTGCGCGTCCACAACGGCGGGAACGACATTTGGTTTTGCATTTTCAATCACAGGCGGAACGAACGCTGGCGGCTCTTCGAGCTTGTCTGGCGCAATTATTTCGGGCGCGACAAGAGAAGGCAAGGAAGGCGGCGGGGCCGTGGTTTGCGGCTTCTCCGCGCGCAACGCCGCTTTTTTCAGAGCTCTCTCCAAATCTTCGAGCAGGGGTTCGCTGGAAGTTTCTGCAAGGATTTCTTTTTGCCGCAGCTTCGGCGCGGCCGGAATGGCGGGCGCGGCTGTCGTGGGCGACGCGATATTTACATCCGGCTGCGCGGCCGGCGGCTTCGGCTTGGAGTCCGCAACCTGCTGCGGAGAAGGCGGGCGTTCCGGCTTTGCCTCCGCGATTCCTCTCCGGCCTTCCTTGCGGCGCAGCCAGCTTTCAAATTCGCGGCGGAATTGGGGCGTCACTTCGGTGAACAGAATCCCGCCTCTTTTTCCGTCCTCTTCGCTCCAGACCAGTTTTCCTTTTCCTTCGAGACGCGTCTTTCCGTCCAGAAGAAAAGCGAAGGCCACGGGCCCGCTGGGGCGCAAGGGGGTGACGGCGCGAAAAGAGAATCCCTCCTCGGAAGCGCTCAACAGCATTCCGCCGTTGGTGGATTCGAGCTCGACATACACGAGCTGCGACGGTTTGAAGCGATTGAAGGAAAGACTTTCATCCATAAACGCGAGAGGCTCCGGTCCCTCACGCCATCTTATCCCGATTGAAACCAAAACGCCGCATTTCCGGAAGAACGCCGAGCGAGTGCGCCGGGAACGATTTATTCGCAGTTGTATCGTAATCCGATATTTTTCGCGAGTTTATGCCGATTTTCCGGGACTTTCGCGCCGCCATCTGCTAAAATGTTTTTGAAGATTTGTAAGGGGAAGTGTCGTGCGACTCCGGACAACGTCTTCGCAAGCCTCGCGTGCGTTGGCCCTGGCTATGATAATTTGGTTCCCTCTACAGGGCAGCCGGCCCCTATATTTTTGAGCCCGACAGGAAGTCGCACGGCGCATCCGTCTTTCAAAGAGCGCCGGAATGCGGACACCATTAAAAATCGCCTTGCCGCTGGCCGTGAGTGTTGCGGCCGTGTCGGTGCTATTTGCCGCCTACCAGGTGCGCACGGAGCGCCGCAACCTGCGAAACGATCTGATGCGGCGATCCGAAATTCTTGCGGAAAGCCTGCAGGAAACGATTGAACCATTGATGGACGGCGCGCGGCCTGCGCCGGGCAGGGTCATGCAGCGCATCGTGGAGCGATTCGGCCAAAGAGAACATTTGAAGGGCATCGCGGTGTACGAAGCCGATGGGGATCTACTGGCGATCACGCCGGGGCTTAGCCCTCAATTTCGCATCGTTCCGGATGTAGTGAAGCGGGCCATTGCGCAGGATTCCGGCATCGGCGAATTCATCCTCCTGAACGACACGCCGATGAACATTTATGCGCTGCCGCTGCACCGGGATACACGAGCGGTGGGCGCACTGGCGGTGATTTACGATGCAAGCTACATTGACTCGCGGAGTCTGCTCACGCTGCGCGACGCACTTCTCTCGGCACTTCTTGAAACGCTGCTCATTACACTTCTGGCATTAATTCTCGTTCGCTGGGCGTTCACAGATCCGCTACAACGGACGGCGAAATGGCTGCGCACCCTGCGCATCGGCGGAGCAAGATCGGGATCGCCGCTTCCGCAGGGTGAGATATTCGATCAGATCAAGAAGGAAGTGACGAATCTGGCGCGTGATCTGGACGCCGCGCGCGCCGCGGCGGAAGAAGAAGCGCGGCTGCGGGACACTCACGCTTCAGTGTGGACGGCGGAGCGGTTGCGGGTAAGTTTGCGGAGCAAGCTGCAGGATAAACCGCTGTTCGTGGTTTCGAACCGCGAGCCGTACATGCATCTGAGAGGGGACAAAGGAATCGAACTGATGGTTCCGGCGAGCGGGCTGGTAACGGCGATCGAGCCGGTGCTGGTGGCGTGCGACGGAACGTGGATCGCACATGGGTCGGGCAGCGCGGACCACGAAACGGTGGATGCACACGACCGGCTGCGAGTTCCCCCCGACCGGCCGAGCTACACGTTGCGGCGGGTATGGCTCACCGACGAAGAAGAAAAGGGCTATTACGAGGGCTTCTCGAACGAGGGGCTCTGGCCGCTTTGCCACATCGCACACACGCGGCCAACGTTCCGACCCGAGGACTGGCTCAATTACCAGGAGGTAAACCGGAAATTCGCGGATGTGGTTCTGCAGGAAATGGAAGGAACGGAATCGCCGATTTTGCTGGCGCAGGATTATCACTTCGCGCTTTTGCCGAGGATGGTGAAGGAAGCGCGGCCGGATTCGCGGGTGGCGATTTTCTGGCACATCCCCTGGCCGAATCCGGAGGTTTTTGGAATCTGTCCGTGGCAGCGCGAGCTGGTGGACGGGCTACTGGGAGCGGACCTGATCGGGTTCCACACACAGACGCACTGCAATAATTTTCTGTCCACGGTGGACCGCGCGCTGGAAGCGCGGACGGAGTGGGACCGCTTCGCCGTAAACAGGCAAGGACACGTGACGCGGGTGCGGCCATATCCGATCAGCGTGGCCTTCTCTGAGAACGGGTTGCCAGCGACTCCGAAGAGTTCCGGACAGTTACGCGCGGAAATATGCGAGGAGCTGGGGATCGAAGGTTCGCTTCTCGGGGTGGGCGTGGATCGTGTGGACTACACGAAAGGGATCATCGAGCGATTCCGGGGGATCGAACATTTTCTTGAACTCAATCCGGCTTATCACCGGCGGTTTACATTTGTGCAGATTGGAGCGCCGAGCCGGACGCACATTCCGCGGTACCAGCAATTTCTGGACGAAGTGACGGCGGAGGCGGAACGGATCAATGCGCGCTTCCAGACCGGCCGATGGAAGCCGATTGTGCTGCTGCGCAGGCACCATTCTCACCAAGAGATCGCACGGTATTACCGCGCCGCTTCCGACTGCCTAGTGACCTCGCTGCACGACGGGATGAATCTAGTGGCGAAAGAATTCATTGCTTCGCGTGAAGATGAGCAGGGAGTGCTGATCCTGAGCACGTTTACCGGGGCGGCGCGGCAGCTTCCTGATGCCTTGCTTGTAAATCCCTACGACGTGGAGCAGCTTGCGGATGCAATTCTGCGCTCGCTGGAAATGAGCGAGGAAGAGCAAACAGCGCGCATGCGGCACATGCGGGAGAACATCCGCGAGCACAACATTTATCGCTGGGCCGCCAGTTTGCTCTCGGACCTGACGGAGATTCGCATTGATACGCCGGAGCGCCTGGAAATGGACAAGAGCGCCACAGCGTGAACGAGGAAGGACGACATGGCGGCTTAGAGCAGAGAACTGAAATCAGGCTGCTCAGCACAGGGTTTCGAGAGGAAAGCGGGACTCGCTAGGTTACGCTGGCGGAAGCGACTCCGGAACCGCCAAAGTGGGTGCGATGCTGCTTGAGCAGGAACTGGTCGGTCATGCCGGCGATGTAATCGCAGACAACGACAATCCGGGGCGAATTGTGGGCGAACTCTTCGTAGCTGGAAGGCATGGACCCGGGCGTGGATTCGTAAAAGCGAAAGAGTTTTTCCAGACACTGGACGGAGCGGTCGCGATCCTCGGCAATCGCGGGATCGGCATAAATGCGCGAAAAAAGGAATTGGCGCAACTGTGCGTTGGCCGCAGCGGTTTCGTCACTAAGGCCAGCGAGACGCTGAGGGGCGGTGCGGACATCGTCCGAGGTTCGAACGCCTGCGGCGCGGATTCTTTCTCGGGTATTTTCAATCAAATCCGTCGCCAGAATATTCAACACACATTTTAGAGCTTCGTTGAATTTGAGCTTTTCGCGGCCTTCGGGATGCTTGCGATTTACGGCGGCGTACTGGTGTTCGAAGACAGGAACCTCGCGCAAGAGCAGCGACAAATCGAGGAGATCGGCTTCGCGAGCATCGTCGAGATCGGCAGTGTTGTAGGCAATTTCGTCCACCCAATCAATGAGCTGGGCTTCGAGAGCAGGCCGCTGATCGAGCAGATATTCGGCCAATTCCGGAAAGCGTGATTCAGAATAATCGCGCGAGTGTTTGATGATGCCCTCGCGGACTTCGAAAGTGAGATTGAGTCCGGGAAATTCGAGATAACGCTGTTCGAACTGTTCGACGATGCGCAAAGCATGGAGATTGTGATCGAAACCGCCGTGCCCGGCCATCAGATCGTTGAGCTTGCGCTCGCCCGCATGACCGAAGGGAGGATGGCCGATATCGTGGACCAGAGCGAGAGCTTCGGCGAGCTCGGAATTGAGATCGAGGGCGCCGGCGACGGTGCGGGCGACCTGAGCGACCTCAAGAGTATGGGTAAGGCGATTGCGGAAATGATCGGAATAACGGGTGGTGAAGACCTGAGTTTTGGCTTCCAGGCGGCGAAAAGCGCGAGCGTGGATGATGCGATCGCGATCACGAGCGTATTCGGAGCGGTAAGGATGGCGAGGCTCGGGATAGCGCCTGCCGCGCGAATCCTTTTCGTGCATGGCCCAGGAGGCCAGATTGAGTATTGGAGTGATGGCCGCTCCGTTCTCCCGCGGCGCTTTTGCAACGAGATTAAGTCTTTGGCGATGACGCCAGCAGATTGAGCCCGCGATCGGCGCGGTCCGCGACGGGCGAGTTCGGATAGTCATTCTTTACCTGCTGATAGATTCCTGCGGCTTCCGCAGGATTCTTCTGGCGCAGGAGATCGGCCAATTCCAGCAGGGCCAGAGGACGCGGAACAAGGACGGCGTGCATATCCGCGACAGCGCGATAGGCTTTGACGGCGTCGTCGGTTTTGCCGGTGCGAGCATAAATGCTGGCCATCTGGTATTCGGCCATGGCGGCGAGTTCCTTATCCTTTCCGGGCGCCAGTTTCTTCAGTTCCTCAAGGGCCTGATTGAAACGACCAAGATCCTCGAGACAGAGGGCAGCGTAGTAGCGCGCGAGGCGGCCCGGATTGGTGTTGGGGTATTTGTTTGCGGCAATCAAGAATTGCTGAGAGGCGGCCTCGGCGCGCGCATCTTCCGTGGGATAGACGGTTTCACTGGAGTCCCCAGGAGGGGCGGAAGAGCGGAGGGGCGCATTGAAGGTCTTCATGGCAGTATCCAGAGCCGCGGAAGCATGCAAGTTCTGGCGGCCGGTATAGAAATTCCAGCCGAAGTAAGCGCCAGCGGCAATCAAGGCGAGGAGAATAATAACGGTTGCGGCCCTGCTGTGGGAATAGACGGCTTCGGCGCCGTGCTCGATGGACTCACGGATCTTGTCCTGCTTCAATTCCTTGCGCGAAATGTGTTCGGGCACGCCTTTTCTCCTGAATGTTCCAGAAACTTCATCGTAGCATAAACGTCAGGAATGCGGGGCGCGGTGTATTGTGGAAACCGCATAACGCTTGCGGCACGGTTGGAAAGGCCCCAGAGCCGGGCGCACGGCGGGGTGATACCTTGTAACGATGCAGGCAGAATGCAGCCATTGCGGGAAGAAGCACCTGCTGAACGACGCGGACGTGGAAAAACACGGCAAGGTGCAATTCCGGTGCACGAAGTGCGGCCAGTCCACAGTGGTGGAGAACAAGAAGCGGCCGGAAATGACCATGGTGATATCGCCACTGCCTTCGTTTGCGAGGTCGGAGGGAGGCGGGACGAGCCAGTCGCTGGCACAGGATGAAGGCCTGCGGTTGCCGGCGAACGTCAAGATCGTGCTGGCGATCCTGAGCGGGCCGGACCAGGGAACGGCGCACACGCTGACGAAGCCGCGCGTGGTCATCGGACGAAGGGGCGCGGACATTCCGGTAAACGATCCGGAAATTTCGCGGCAACACTGCATGATCGAAGTGCGCGACAAGAACGTGAATTTGAAGGATTTGGATTCAACCAACGGGACTTTTTACGATGAAGAGCGGACGAGAGCCGCCGTTTTGCTGGATGGAGCGGAGTTCCGGATCGGGTCGAGCCTGATTCGAGTGAGTTTCCTGCCGAAGTGAATGGGCTGGCCTGAAGGCGAGCAAGGATCGTGGGGCTGCCAGGATATTTGTGAGATACTGGCGGCGACCCCGGATTGCCTCTGATGAACCGCTTTTCCGCCTGCCTCATAACCCTCAATGAGGAACACAACCTGCCGCGCGCGCTGGCTTCGCTTGAAGGGATTGCGGATGAAATCGTGGTGGTGGACTCCGGAAGCACGGACCGGACGGAAGAAATCGCGAAGGAACACGGCGCGGCGTTCCTTCACCGCGCGTGGACGAATTACGGGGATCAAAAGAATTTTGCCGCGGCGCAAGCGAGCCAAGAGTGGATTTTTTCGATGGACGCGGACGAGGAGCTGAGCAGCAATTTGCAGAGTTCGCTGCTGGAGTGGAAAAAACGCGATGCGGAGTTCGAGGTGTACGAGGTGTCGCGGCGGACGTGGTATCTGGGCGCATGGATCCGGCATTCGGGGTGGTATCCGGATTTTCAGCGGCGGTTGTACCGGCGTGACGCGGCACGGTTTTCCGGGAGGATTCACGAGGCGCTGCGGTTTGAAGGCGAGCCGGGACGCTTGAGCGGTGACCTACTGCACTACACGGTGCGGACGTTCGCGGAGCACGAAGAAAACGTGGAGAGGTACACGACGCTTGCAGCGCAGCAGATGTTCGAAGAGGGCCGGAGGAACTGGCGGGGCGCGGTGTGGTTCGCGACGCCGTGGAGTTTCTTTCAAAACTATATTCTGCGCGGAGGAGTACTGGACGGTTACCGGGGAGGGTTGATCTCGAGGATGGCGGCGCGTTCAGTGCGGCTGAAATATTCCAAGCTGGGCAAACTGGTGAAGACTAGGGGCGGAGAGAGGGGAGATGCCGGGTGATCCCGCTGCTGGTGGACCTGGAGAAAGAATGGCGCGGGGGGCAGAACCAGTTTCTGCTGCTGCTGAAGGGATTATACGAACGCGGGCATGCGGCGGAACTTCTGGTGTCCAAAGGCTCGGTGCTGGGGCATCGAGCGGCAAAGGCGGGGATTTGCGTGCATCACGTTTCGCGGGGGATGCTGCGGTTGCCGGCAGCGAGGAAGATCCGCAAATTGATGAACGACGAGCGGTTTGACGTGGTGCACGTGAACGAATCGCACGCGCTGACGGCGGCGTGGCTGGCCCGCGCGCACAAGCGTGTGCCGCTGATCATTTCGCGGAGGGTAGGTTACCCGCTTGGAAAGAGCAAGCTGGCGAGAGCACGTTACTTCGCCGCGAAACGGATCATTGCCAATTCGCAATGGGTGGCCGAGCGCGCAGCGGAATCGGGAGCGCCGAAGGAAGAGATCAGGGTGGTGTATGAAGGAGTGCGCATTCCGCCGCTGCCGACAGCGGAGAGCAGAGAGATGGCGAGGGCGCGATGGGGAGTGACGGCAGAGCAAATATTGATCGGGTGCGTGGGGGTGCTTTCCCCGGACAAGGGACAGGAGTGGGTGATCCGGGCGCTGCCGGAATTGCAAAGTGAATTTCCCGTGTGCCGGCTGGTGCTGGCAGGAGAAGGGCCGGACCGAGCGCGGCTGGAGGGGGTAGCGCGCGAGGCGGGAGTGCTGAATAGCGTGTTGTTTGCGGGATTCGTGAAGGAGATGGAAACGATTTATCAGGCGCTGGATCTGTTCGTGTTTCCGGCGCTGTATGAGGGGCTGGGGACATCGCTGCTTGCGGCGATGTCATACGGAATTCCGAGCATCACTTATTTCGGATGCGCGCTGGGAGAAATCGTGGAGAACGGCGTGAGCGGGATTCAAGTGGAGGCACGAAAGCCGGAGGAGATTGCGGCGGCGGCGGCAAAGATTCTGCGCGATCAACACTGGGCCGGGAAACTGGCGAGAGCGGGGCGGAAGAGGATCGAGGAGAAGTTTTCGGCCGAGGCGATGGTTGAAGGAACGATCACGGTTTATCGAGAAGCCCAAGCGGAATGATGAGCGGCGCGCCATGGAGCGTCCCAAGCGCCAGGACACTGAAAGAAAGAGGCAAAAATGAGAAGCGCCGGGCGGCTCCTTCTCGATCCGCACGGCGCTTCGGTAAAACATTTGCACCAGTTTTCTGATTCCACTTGTTCCGAGTGTCCCCTCCTTTCCGCCAAGCCGTTGGGCCGAGCTATCTTTCGTTTTGAACAACCCATCGTCCCTTGGGATCGAGGAACTCCACGCCGATCGCAAAGCCATCGCCTTGCAATGGTTCGCAGTAAGCTACTCGTGCTGAGGAACGAAACTCTCCGGTGCGCGAAGTGAGGAGGAGCTTGTCGCCGAGCTCCCAGCGCCGAACACTGACCACGCGGGCGCCGCGCACGCTGACATTTTCAGTAAAAGTGGACTCCGCGCCGGGGACCTGACGATTGCCCTCGAGGTAGACGCCGATCTCCATGGGGATGCGGCGTTCCGCGCGATGAAAAGGGTAGAGGGAATGGCGCGGCATGTTCTTGGTCACCTTCATAGACACGCCGCGATGCGGGTGAGATTCGGAACGCTGGAGCTGCGATGCTTCATGCGATAGAGGGCGCGATCGGCAGCAGCGAGGAGTTTTTCCGGGGTGTCGCCGTCTTCCGGATATGCGGAAACGCCGGCGCTGGCGGAGATGGCTGGAGTTTCCGGGTCGGCGGCAAGCCTTTCACGGACGCGGCCGACGATGCGGGCGGCGATTTCACGGCCGGCTTCGGGCAGCACGAGGGCAAATTCGTCGCCACCATAGCGGGCGGGTGTATCAATGGCACGGCAGTGCGTGCGAAGAATTTTTCCGAGGCGCACGATGGCGCGGCTGCCGGTCAGATGGCCGTATTGATCGTTGATGGCTTTCAGACCGTCCATATCGAAGAGGACGACGCTGAAGGGGCGCTGGGTGCGGCGAGAACGATCGAGTTCGGCTTCAATGACGGCAAGGAGGCGGCGGTAGTTGGCGAGGCCGGTGAGGGAATCGCTTACGGCCATGGTGTTGACCTGGTCGAAGAGGCGCGCCTGGTCCAGCAGAGCGCCGGAGAGCATGACGATGTAACTGGCGGTCTTGGTGAGTTCGGCGAGAAAAAACGGGCCGTCGAGAAGGTGGCGCGAAAAGGAAGCGGCGACGTGGCAGACGGCGTTGAGAATGGCAACGATGAAGAGGGCGTAATCGTACAGGGACGCGGCGTTCTTGTCCTTCTTGAACCTGTGGCGGAAACCGAGGGCCGCGATAAGAAACAGCGTGCCGGGCAGGAGATCCCAGGGCCGCGAAATGAAGGAGTGCGCGCTGGCAAGCGGAGCCGAGGGAGCGGCGAGGAATGCCGCGCTGGTGGCGTAAGCGGCCAAGGCGACGACGAGCAGAGCTCCGGCGATTTCCTTACTGGGCTGGCGGGCCGTGGGCATATAGCGCTCGACGCCAAGCGCGGCGAGGAGCAGGACGGCCAGGAGTGTGCGGCTGACCATCCAGCCCATGGGTATGCGATAGAGGGCGAGCGGACCGCCCTGGAGCAGGCCGTTGAAGGCAAAGTAGCCGACGGTCTCAATCATGCCGGAGAGGACAAAGCCAAAGGCGAGAATCAGTGCGGTACGATCATGGGTACCGCGAAAGCGGACAAGCGCGTTTGCGGCATAGCAGAAGCTGAGAAGAGTGCCCCCGACTTCGAGGTACAAATAAACTTGTGAGTCGCCGGAGAGATTCAAATGTCGCAGATAGAGAAGAAGGGCGAAAAAAACGGCGGCAGCGGCTACACCAGCCGCGATGAGAATCCGGGAGGGCTTGCGCCGGAGAATCCCGATGATCTTGCCCCAATCGCCCAAGAAATCCCCCAAATGACGGCAAAAACCCGTGATTCCGTAGAACAGCAAGCCAATGACCGTTTCTGTCAAAAACGGTAGGTCTGTAACCTTAAGTAAAATAATAACTTACATTTGCATTGTGACGATGAGGCCTGGTAATAGGACTACGCGAGACGGTATCGACAAATCGAGGCGAGACTTTGGTACAGGCTATCGTCTTTGTTCACTTAGAGTTACCGGACGGAAGGGCAGTAGCGACGCGGCGGAGGAAGGCGTCTCAGGTTGAGACTGTCTCAAAGGGATAAGAGATGGCTTTAGGGCTTCGGCTGCGGGGGAGGAAGATCGCGAGCCACGATAGTGTCCACGAAACCGGCGGTTTTGTGAGAGCCGTCACAAAAAGGCTTGTTGGCGGAATGGCCGCAGCGGCAGAGACTGACTCCCGTGCGCCCGCCGAGACCGAATGGGGTTCCCGAAGGATCGAGAATCTCAAAGTCTCCTTCGACGCGAATCGAACCGTTGCTGTTGATGGTTATCTTGGTAGAAGCCATAAGGTCTCCCTAGGGACTCTCGGTCTAAATGCCATGCAGAAGTAAAATGTCACGCTATCCCGCGTCCAACCTAACGCGCATGCACTTCTTTCAGGCGACCTGATTTTACGTCGTAAACGAAGCCTCTGACTTCAATATTCTTCGGCAAGAAAGGATTTTCACGGATGCGCTGAACTTGTGCTTTCACGTTCTGGTCCACATCGTGAAAGGCATGAAAGACAAGATGCGACGCGTCACGACCGGTCACGGACGAGAGCCGCCAGCGGAACTGCTCGTCGGTGATGGACATCAAGCCGCAATCGGTGTGCTGGATGACCGCGATCGCCCGAGTGGCGAGAAGGTGCGTCGAAAGAATCAGGGAGCGGATGGCGTCGTCAGTGGCCAAACCCCCGGCATTGCGAATCATGTGGGCGTCGCCCACGCCCAAGCCGAGGAGTTGCTCGAGGTCCATGCGGGAATCCATGCAAGTGAGGATGACCAACTTCCTGACGGGCGGAGTCTGCAAGTGGCTCAGGCTGAAGGTTTCAGCGTAGCCCCTGTTGTGCGCCAACATCTCTTCAAACACACCCACCGCAGGCTCCTCGCATAGCAGTGATCAGGTTTCAATATTTTGGGACGGAATGATCCACTTCGTCCGACCAGGCGAGAATACCACCCTTCAGATTGAGAATCTTGCGGAATCCGGCCTTGCGAAGAAAATCCACAGCGTCGGCAGATCGTTTACCGCTGCGGCAGTGGGCGACGATTTCGCGAGAGGAATCGAGCTCGTGGACACGGTGCGGCAATTCTCCGAGCGGGATCAAGTGACCGTTCAGATTGCAAATTTGATATTCGTGGGGTTCGCGCACATCCAGAATGTGGAGATCGTCGCCGCGGTCGAGGCGCGATTTAAGCTCTCTTGGAGTAATTTCCGGAACCTGCACGTTGGAGGCGGGCGCTTCCTCGCCGCGAACGCCGCAGAATTCGAAGTAGTCAATCAACTTGTGAATGGAGCGGTTCTTGCCGCACATGGGGCAGTCCGGATTTTTGCGCAACTTGAGCTCGCGGAACTTCATTCCCAAAGCGTCGAAGAGCAGCAGGCGTCCGATGAGGTTCTCCCCGCTACCCAGAATGAGCTTGATGGTTTCCAAGGCCTGGATGGAGCCGACGATGCCAGGAAGAACGCCAAGCACACCGCCCTCGGCGCAGGAGGGTACGAGGCCCGGCGGGGGAGGCTCGGGATACAGGCACCGATAGCACGGCCCTTCTGGCATGCCGAAGACGGTCGCTTGACCTTCAAACCGAAAGATCGAGCCGTAGACGTTTGGCTTTCCGAGAAGGATGCAGGCGTCGTTCACTAGATAGCGCGTCGGGAAATTGTCCGTGCCATCCACGACGACGTCAAAATCCTTGAACAATTCGAGGGCGTTTTCGCTGGTGAGCTTGGTTTCGAAGGTTTGAATTTCGATGTCGGGATTGAGGCTGGAGAGCCGGGCACGGGCGGCTTCCGTCTTTGGTTTGCCGACATCCTGAGATCCAAAAGTGACTTGCCGCTGGAGATTGGTGAAATCCACGACATCGAAATCCACGAGGCCGAGCTTGCCGACACCGGCAGCAGCCAAATACAAGCCGAGGGGAGCACCGAGGCCGCCGGTGCCGATGAGAAGGACTTTCGAGTTCTTCAGTTTGAGCTGGCCCTCCATGCCGACCTCGGGCATGATCAGATGCCTGCTGTAGCGCAGGATTTCCTCGTTGGAAAGGCCAGTCACAGGCCCATTATCTAACACTGTTTGCGTGTTTGCCGCCATAAAGAATCCTCAGCCTATTTGAATCACAACTGGCCACCGCCGGCGATGGACGGGATGATGCTGACGACATCGCCGTCTTTCGTCGGCGTGTTTTCCTTTGCAAGATAACGAATGTCTTCGTCGTTCACGTAGACATTCACGAAGCTGCGGAGTTTTCCGTCGTCGGTGAAGAGGTGCTTACGCAGAGCGCCGAATTGGTCGGTCAACCGGCCGAGAGCTTCGCCAACCGTTGCAGCGGGGAATTCCGCGGAGTCATGCTTTCCCGCGAATGGCCGAAGCGGGGTGGGAATGATTACCTTGACTGCCATGGTTCGTTCTCCGTGTCCAAGAACTATCCTTTCGCCGCCTCAAGCCGCGGCATGCTGGCGAATCTCCAGAGGTTCCGGCGCAAATTCCGAGCGGTCGTCGCTCAGGCGCCAGGAAGTCATCTCGCCTGGAGCGCCATTCTGAACGGTGAGAATGATGTAGCTGTACCAGGGCCAAGCATGATCGCGATCATACTGGCTCGGGCGGGCGGGATGATCAGGATGCGAGTGGTACCATCCCACGACATCGAGGCCATGAAGTTGCGAGGCTCTCTCCGCTTCGCGGACATCCAGCGGCGTGACCGAAAAACGGTTGTGCGGAGAATCATCGCGCCGGTTGACAAGCGGATAGAGGCCCAGCACCTCACGAGCTGGAAGGAGGGCATCGGATTCCGAGCCGAGACCTGACTGCGCGGAATTGTCACGCCCGAACAGAGCGCCGCAGCACTCGTTGGGATAGGCTTCTGCTCCATGATTCCGAATACGCTCCGCGAGTTCCCTGCTGATCCATAGTGTCGCCGATTCCGGCATGCTCAGGCCTCATCCCAAAAACGTTCGCTCAGGTATTTCGATGCGTCGTCAGCGAACACGGTGACGATCACCGCGTGTTCCTTGCTCGCGAGTCTTTCCGCCACGGCAATGCATCCCAAGAGTGCGCCTGCTGCGCTCGGGCTTACCAATAAGCCCTCCTCGCGGGCCAAGCGCTTGACCATGCGATAGGCATTTTCCGTGGCAATCTCAAGATTTTCATCCGCCAGAGTCTCTTCGTAGATGGCGGGCCGCAGGGCTGTCGGCATGTGCTTCCAACCCTCGAGGCCGTTCCAGGGTCCGTCCGGTTGAAGGCTGATGCAACGGATGTGCGGATTCAGCTCGCGCAAACGCCGGGAGGTTCCCACAAAAGTGCCGCTGGTTCCCAATGCAGCCACGAAGTGGGTAATTCTGCCCTGGGTCTGCTCCCAAATTTCGTTCGCTGTGGTTCGGTAGTGAGCCTGCCAGTTGGCGGAATTGCTGTACTGGTCCGGATAAAAGTACGTTTCGGGCTCGGCAGCCGCAAGTTCTCGCACGCGACGGATCGCCCCGTCAGTTCCCGCATCTCCCGGCGTCAGCACCAGATCCGGGCCGTAAGCAGTCAGGATGCGCTTGCGCTCTTCCGAGACACTCTCAGGCAAGAACAACTTCACCGGGTAACCGATGGCCGCGCCGATCATGGCGTAGGCGATTCCGGTATTCCCGCTTGTTGCATCCAGAATTGTCTTACCGGGCCGCAGATCGCCGCTTCGTAAGCCGGCCTGAATCATGCTGAGCGCCGCCCGGTCCTTCGCCGACCCACCGGGATTGAACCACTCGGCCTTGGCGGCGAATTCCACTGTGGGAAATTCACGAGCGATGCGTTGCAGGCGGAGGAGCGGAGTATTGCCAATGCGACCAAGCAGGCTCCCGCCTAGCGGTGGGCGCAGGATAGGGTGATTGCCAAAAGATCGAATTTGCTCAGCAGTAGCCATGGTGAAAGGACGGTATCCAGAACGCTTTTTGAAAACCCGACTAAAACGCACCTCTTTCGATGCGGACGCTCCGCTTCCGGGTAGATGGTCCAGGTAGCGCCCTACCTGCCTAGAATACATCAAGATACGGAAATCACCCTATATGTTGTCGAGATTAATCCCCGTGTCAAGGCCGCTTAAGGCGGCAGACGGAAAAGCCCGGGACCGTATTGGAGTCCCGGGCCAATCCTGAAAGGACGATGTTTGTCCGGCTGCTAAAAGGTTAAATGCAGACCCAACTGCAGGAAGCGGGGGCTACCGATCGTATGTTGGATCACTCCCAAACTGCCCTCGGGTGGAGAGAGGGGAGGCGGCTCGTAACCACCAAAGAATACGACGTCGTTGTTAGGGGCGTCGAAATCGGGATGATTGAAGATGTTGAAGGCATCAGCTTCAAAACGAAGACGGAATCGCTCGGAGATGGGAAACTCCTTCGTAAGGCTCATATCAAAGCGTACCTGGAAGGGACCGCGGAAGAGGTTGCGGCCGGAGGTTCCGTAGAGGGATTCATAAATATCACAAGCCGTACCTTCACACGGCGGCACTCCATTGGTGCCGGGGTCGACGAATTGCGGGAAGAAGTCTGCGGCATTGAGCTTACAAATTTCGGTCGAAAGTCCCTGGCAATTAGCGCCGGGCTTTGCCGCCTGCGAAGGAGTTACCCCGGGGACCAACGGCACGATGGGATTTCCAATTTCATCGTCGGTGCCAAAATAGAGACTCCCGACGGAACCGGAATAATCGTACACGCTGTAGGGCTGGCCGCTTTGCGCGACGGTTTGGCCGCCGATAATCCAGCTATCGAGCAGAAGAGAGGCAGCCTTGCTCTTGGCAAAGCTGGGGATCTGATAGCTGTAGTTCACAAGGAAAACGTGCGTCTGATCAAAATCCGAAGAGGCATAGTTGGCCTTCGGAGTCAGCGGATTGTTTCCGGTGAAGAACAAACCCAGCCCACTCTGGTCATCGAGCGCGTGCGACCACGTATAGGAGGCGGTGAATTGGAGGCCATTTGAAAGTCGTTTGCGAACCTGGACCTGAAGTGCGTTGTAGTGAGAGATTCCTTCGGCGTCGTAGAGGACTGAGTTCATGTCGTAACCCGGGTAGGGCACGCGGATAGGAGCGTTGCCGGCGTATTCGTTGGTGGAGACGGGCTCGGTGCTCAGGTAGTCCAAACTGACGCCGCCGTAGGAATAGATCTGGCCGTTCACGGGATTTCCGGTGGTGGCGATTTGAGGCTGGTTGAAAGGAACGGGAAGGATTTCACGGATGCCGTGGTTGCCGACGTAACCGACCTCAAAGAGCCAGTTGTTCGCGAGTTGGTACTGCAGGTCCAAGGTCCAGTTTTGCGTGTACGGCAATTTGTTGTTGATATCATAACCGCCAAAAAGGAACGGGCCGAAAAGGTTTCCCGCCGGCCAGCAACCCGGATAACCGCAGGCGGTTTGCGCGAGATTCGGGAGGAGGGCCAGGAAACTCGCTGCGTTGCCTGAGGGATTTGGAGGTTCGACGGTGCCAAACGGGACCGAAAGACTCGCGTTTTTGGCCGCAGCAATGGGCTCGACGAAAGGGGGAGCGAGCGTGACACCGAAAGGGCCGTTAAAGCCAGCGCCGGCGCTCGGGGAGAAGTAGCTGAACAACTCGCCGCGATCGTAATAGATGCCGTAGCCCGCGCGAAGGGTGAGTTTCGCAAACGGCGACCAGGCAATGCCGAGACGCGGAGAAATACCCCACTGGTGGTTCTTCATCAAGGAATCGCTAGCGCCCTGCGTTGCGGAATTCTTGTTGTTCCCGGCGATTTCCAGGCCGGAGTTGGTGATCACATCGGTTCCGGGATCGCAAGTACTGGAAGCAGGGTCGGCGGGAACTCCGCCAGCCGTGCACTGGATGTAGCTATACTGCGATGGATCGAAGCCGGTAAGCAGGCCGTTTTTTTCGGACAGCGGGCCGTCGAAATCCCAGCGAAGTCCGGCGGTGATGGTCAGGTTGCTGCGGAGCTTGAAATTGTCGTTGACGAACAATCCGGCAGTGTCGGATCTGTAATAGCGGTTCGCGGAGCCCACGAACGCGTCGCCGCTGCGGACAGTGCCTTCGACAAAAGTGAGGAAGGAAGAAAAATTGAGGGTGTCGGTGTTGGTGTTGTTGTTGATGACGTTGAGCTGGGTGTGGTTCCAGTCTACCCCGACGCTGAGGGCGTGCTTGCCCTTCGCCCAATTCATTGTGGAACCGGCTTCCCATTGATTCTGAAACATTCCGGCATCGCCAAAGCTGGTGCTGGGGCCAAACTCGAGACCGCCATATACGTACTGAGATCCAGTACCACCCGCAGAGCTGATATCGAACTGGGGAAAAGTCGCCGAGCCGAGAAGACTGATCCCGAGATCGCTTGGGCTAAAGCCTTGAGATGTGTTGGCGTAGGCCCGAAGGCGAGTGAAACCGAAATGCTGCTCCCAAGTAAGATTAGGGGAAAGGATGATGGTGTTGCCTAGAGAAAACACTTGGCTACCAGCAGAAAGCTGCTGAGAGAAGCCCAGAAGAGAACCTACGGCCCCAAAGGGATTCGTGGTGGGATTGTTCTGATAGTAGTACTTGCCAGACAAACGGTCCATGTCGCTAAAAACATAATCAATGTCCGAGATGGCCTGATCCACATTGGCATGAGAGCTGGGCCCTTGGACCACGGCGTCGTAACCGAGATCATCGGCGGCAGCTGCTCCTTTCGCGTAAGTGGCGTCGCTCACGCTAGGGATCAAATAGTCGCCGTTGGGCAGCTTGGCGTTCAATAGGTTCAGAGCGGCCGGATTGATCTGGCCGGGGGTGAGGGTGGTGCCGTAGTCGGCTTGAATCATGTTGATAATGCCTTGTGCGCTGCGGTCGCCGGTGAGATCAAAGGGAACGGTCACGTCCTTGGTGGAAGAAGCCTGATCGGCGATGCGAACGCCCTGGTAGGAGAGGAAGTAGAACAGCTTGTTCCGCTTGATGGGGCCGCCGATGGTGGCGCCGAACTGATTCCGGTTGAGGAAGGGGGCGGGGATTCCTCCGGCGTTATAGAAGAAAGGGGCGGCGTTCATGGCGCTGTTCTGGAATTCTTCCCAGACCGAACCGTGAATGGCGTTGGTGCCCGATTTGGTGGTGACGCCGATGTGGGCGCCGCTATTGTTGCCCTGGGTGGCGTCGTACATGGAGGAGTTAACGGAGATTTCCTGAATGGCGTCGGGAGGGGGAGTGGGGAGAGCCTGACCGATGGCGCCGTAGACTGAGGTACTGGTTTGGATTCCGCCGCCGGAGCCGAAGTTTTCGCCGGTGTTCAAGACGAAGCGGTTCTCTCCGACCTGGCTGGTGGAATTTCCGTTAAAGAGGTTGTTCGTGTTGGTGCCGTTCAACGAGAAACTATTGCTGGTATCGCGGTTACCATTGGCGAAAATTGCCTGGTTTCCAAGACCCGCGTTTGAGCCGGCGCCGCCAAGGAAATCGGCGTGAACTCCGGGACTCAAAATGGCGAGTTGAGTGAAGCTGCCGGTTCCGAGGGGAGTCTGCTCGATGGTGAGATGGTCAACGACGTAACCGTTGGTGGTGTCCGTCTGGTTCATCAGGGGAGTTTCCGTGACGGTGACGGTGGCGGTGACTTCGCCGGGCTGAAGGGAAGCATTGACGGTGGTAGTGCGGTTGCCCTCAACGAGAATCTGCGAGTTGACCTGGGTTTTGAAACCGGGCTTGGAAAAACTAACTTTGTAGTCTCCGAGCGGAAGATCTACGAAACTGAAGGACCCATCACCCTTGCTTTCCGCTTTTACCTGGAGGTTCGTGGCGGTATTGGTGACGACCACGCTGGCACCTTCGACAACAGCACCGGAAGAATCCTTCACGGTTCCATTGATAGAGCCCAGAGTCTGTTGCGCGGATACATCAACGGTGAAGAAGAGGATGAGGCCCAGGCACAGGAAAAACAGAGAACAACGAGGTCGCTTCATTCCACACCAGACTCTCCCGGCGCAAGCGCCGAATATGAATTAAGTCTCCGCCGGAATAAACGAGCGACCTGGTAAAAAATGCTACGTGCGTTGTACTTTGTTTGGTCTAAATGAACAAGAAAAAAATGAATGATAACGGGAGTGTTAAAATCCCGAGGTCGTCACCCTGTGGAAAACGCATCAAGTAAACCCGAAGCCGCAATCTTTTCGGCAGGAAATCCATGGAGGATCGAGGGGCGCTTTACAGAGTGGCAGAGCTCGATTAATCTTTAGGGCTATGTGGAACGTCGAAGAACGTTTCGATCCAAAGGCGATCGAAAGCCTGGCCGCACTGGGATTCACGGTCGGCAGCACGCGCGGAGTTGTGCGCGTGGAGAAGTACGGGTGCGGGGCGGAATTCCGCAAAGGTTCGGATGAACGCTACCAGATGACCATACTTCCCACGATCATGCTGAAGGGCCAATTCACGCGGCTGTGGGATGCGGGCTACCAGAAATTCCTGCTCACGGATGACCGCCTGAAGGTACCAGCTCAGGCCTCGCACCTGGCAAATTTGCGGAAATTCAATGAAGAACTTCGCACGGCGCTTGGGATACCCACCTTTTACAATGAAGCGCTTGGATCGGTGAGCCAGATTTCGGTGTACGACCGCGTAAAGGGGCGAGCTGGGGACGTTCCGGACAAGACCGTCGGCGCCCACAGTGGGAGCACCGGGCACTGAGCGATCGACGTTTGGTTGCGGAAGACCCGGCGGCCACTTTCGGCATCCCATCCATTTATAGCTGCTGTTTGAACCGAGCACGGAGGACCTTAAGGCATGGCGCGCGTAGTCGCTTATATGGATGATCTATTTTTCCAGATGAAGCTTGCGGAGACCGCCAAGCAGCTGGGGATCGAGGTGAAGGTCGCCACCAATCAGGAATCGCTGCTCGGATTGATGGATCCGATTCCGAAGCTGGTGATCGTGGATTTGAACGCGCGCAACGAACCCCTAGCTGCCGTGGAACAGCTTCATGCCGTTTACCCGCAGCTTCGGGTTCTTGGCTTCCTCTCACACGTGCAGAGTGAACTCGCTGTTCAGGCCAAGGCTGCGGGATTTCGCGAGGTCATGCCACGATCGCAATTCAGCATGAATCTTCCGCAGATTCTTGCTGCCGCCAAGGACTGAGATGAATTTTTGGGGTTCCGTTTTCCTCGCGCTTGCTTCGTTGCTACTGAGCAGCTTCTGGGCAGGCGCGGCAGCGCAGGAGTCGAGCTCGAGCATGAGTTCCCGGGGCGAGAGCGGCGATCCGGCCACGGCGATGAAGGAAATTCTGGTTGACGCGTGTTCGCACGATGAAACGTCGTTCCGCCGATTCCTCACGGTGCGGAATGCGCAAGCCTTTTCCCAAATGACAGCCGCAGCGCGCATGGAACTCCTGAAGCGTTTTGTGCTCCTAGAGGATGCGGGAGTTCCAAGTGTCACAAGCGAAAGGAACGGCCAGACGGTTATCCACTGCCAAACTCCGCAGGGCAGTGCCGCAATTCACATCGGGACAACAGAACTGCATGACAATGTCGCTTTCCTGCCCGTGGACATCAGCAACGCATCCGACCCGGATCCGGCGGACGCACATCACATTTCCATGAGCCTAGTGCGCGAAGACGGGCAATGGAAAATTCTCTCGATCGGGCTTGTGTTTCTGGATCTGCCTTCGCTTGCCGCCGAGTGGGACCGCGCCGAATCAGCAGAGAATGAGAAGGCAGCACTGGCGAGTCTCAAGTCGCTCTCTGCAGCGATCGAGGACTACAGGCGTACTTACCTCCGACTGCCCGAATCGCTCGCCCAGCTGGGACCTCCGGCCAAGGGCGCGGCCAGCGTCACTGCCGCGGGGCTCATTGACGCACAGCTGGTGTCGGGTCATAAGAACGGGTATTCCTTCCGATACGTTATCGTCGGGGCCAACGATGTCGGCGCCCCCGCCAAGTACGAACTCTCGGCTACGCCACAACCCTACGGCCGCGCGGGAAAGACTTCATTCTTTCGGGATTCTTCCGGGGTGTATCACGCCGCCGATCACCAGGGGGCGGTCGGCTCGGACTTAGATCCGAAAATCGAGTAGCCCGTCCTTTGGGCCAGCGTTACATTTTCGCCGCTGAACCTGTGTTCTGCTTGCACTGCTCCGGCGTCTCGCGGAAAATCAAAGCAGGGTCATTCTTCCTCTCGCAAAACTCCGTCATTCCCGGAGTTGTGCGCTTTCCTCTTTTCCGGCAGGCCAAAGGAGACCTGGCAATGCCGGACGTAATGGCGGAACGACGGGCAGCGCCGCGCTACGCGCTCATTGTTGTCGCAGAAGTGACTGAATTGAGCTCCGGCGCGCGTCTGACCGCCCGCACAAGCGACGTCAGCAGAACGGGTTGCTACGTGGATACTCTGAACCCGATCCCATCGGGGACGCCGGTTCGCATTGTGCTTGCAAAAGGCGGGGAAAACTTCGAAGTAAGCGCCAAGATCGTGTACGTGAGTCCCGGACTCGGCATGGGTGTGCATTTCGATAGCCCGGTTCCACCGACGCAGCTCGCGATTCTGGACCGCTGGTTGCAGTTCGCTGCTCGCACCACACTCTGACATTTTTCGAGTCTGGGGATTTGTCCGCCGACCCTCATGGCGATACCATCGTTGCTTCCTTTATGCGCCCCGCGGCCCTTACCCACAAATTCGCTTCGTCTCTTCTTCTTCTCGCGCTTTTTCCCCTTCCCGCATTTGGGCAAGAGGTGAGTTCCGCCAATCCGCTGCCGGTGTTCGAATTTCACAGCGGGTTTTGGCTGAACTTGCACCACACGCTTTACCGGGAAGCACGCCTGCGCCGCGATTCTCCCACCTCAGCAGATAATTCTCTTATTTCCGGTCTCAACTCCAGCGAGCAGCGGGTATGGGAATCGGCGGTTACGTATTATTTGAAGAATTATGCCGGCAAAGACTTGTACTTCAGCCTAGAAATGGTGCTGATCAAAAACCAGCTGGGAGATTTTGAAACTTGTCCCGATCTGGCGGGAATCAAGCGAAAATCGTGCGACGCGGGTCTGCCGCAGGGACTCACCGAAGCGCTGGATTCAGCCGCGCCCATCTACCGGGCCCATCTCTGGCCCGAGCACGACCGCTTGAATCGCCGTTGGATATTCACAGTGGCTCCGCTGGTGCGCCGGAATGGCCTCGGCCTTTCCCACCGGCTCGCGGAAATCTACCAGACCGACTGGCCAAAAGACCGCATCCGGGTGGACGTCACTGCTTTCGCCAACGCGGAAGGCGCTTACACAACTCTTGATCCGCTTCGTGTGACAATTTCGAGCATCGATTCGCGTAATCAGGGCACGGACGGATTGGAAGTCCTTTTTCATGAGGCGTCGCTGGGGATCTCCGACAACGTGCAGGAGGCCATCGTCCGGGAATGCCACCAGCGCAACATCCCGATTCCCAGAGACCTGTGGCATGCCCTGCTGTTCTATACGGCAGGAGAAGTTATTCGCTCAGCAGTGTCTCCGGCTTCAAGATCTCCTGGGGCAGTTCCAGACGCCGCCACCACATACACTTCTCGTGCCCTCCAGGAGCGTCTGTATAGCCGCGGCTGGCAGGACTATTACCGGGTGCTTTCCGATTACTGGCAGCCATACCTCGATGGAAATGTCGGATTCGAGGATGCCATTGCGCACATGGTCTCCGCGCTGTAAGCCGCGTGTGCGGCGTATTGGCTGGCAAATCGGGAATCAAGCTGGATGAAGAAGGCATTGCGGAAAAGTTAACGTACTTTCTCCTGCCAAGCGTGACAAGCACCTCCCGGAACTCAGAGAATATAAGCGAGTTTACATCCTTGATGTGAACGGGCTGGGCAGCACAATAGCCCTCCGCGCGGTAACTTTTGAATCTCGCATGAATTGCGTTTTCCAGGCTGAGACAATTGGTTTGGGCTGAAGTTCCATTACCGACGTTCTTCGCGACTGCTTCATCGACGGAGGCAAATGAAGGAATCAGTCTCAATAAACCCCGACTTCCACCACAGCTTTGCCCTGTGGCGCCAATTCGGCACGGCTCAATTTTTGCCGCTGGCTCTTGCGGTGAACGAACAATTGCATCAAAGCACCGACTCCTGCGGAGTCAAGAAAGGTGACGCCTGCCATTTCTAGGACGAGATGAAGGGCGGGCTCAGGCCGCACCAATTGGAGGAACTGGTTAATGGTCTCCAGACTCAGCATTCCGCCCAGGTGCATGACGGTAACTTCATCATTCGAGATGGTTTGCTTGGTGATTTCGAGCCGGATGCATTCCATAGGGAGCGAAGAGTACAGGACGGAATGTATCTTTTGTGTCAAGAGAGCATCACGGATTGCGGAAAGGCCGATCCTAGTTTGGTTTCCGCCACTTTCTTTGGGCATTGAGTTGGCAGGAACGGCCTGGAACATGAGAAATAAGGGCCAGTTCCAAAATGGAACAGTTTCGGTGGCTCTTGTCAGATATTTTCTAACTTATATAACTACATGGAAAACTTTTGTTGACGCGAGCATTGCGCAGGGCTAGGCTATGCCCCGTTTAGGCTCCCTCTCAGGACCTGAATCTGATTCAGAAGATTGCTTCGCTGAAGTGCGCAGGAGCAAGGCAAGGAACCCCGGTGAACAGACTGTCTGTTCATGCGCGAATACGATTCGCTGGAATGGCTGCGATTTTTGCGGCCACGATCGTTCTGACTTGTGAGCCACTTCGAGCTCAAACCACCCAGCAGCGGGTTTATGCATCGCAGAGCCAGTCCACCACAAATTCCTTTGTGTCCGCTTACGATAAAGACAGCCAGACCGCTTCCCTCAGTACGATCGCCGGTTCGCCGTTTAGTGAGCGATTCGAGGGCGGGTACGTCGCCATAGATGGACAAGGAAAGTTTTTGTTCGTGCTCAATCCGCAGAGCAACACCATTTCCATGTTTCAAATTGATCAGAGCACTGGTGCCCTAACGGAGGTTCCAAACTCGCCGTTTGCCACCGGGGCGACGATCAACCCGGGTAACGCGCCATCCGATCCCATTTCGATCGCGGCGGAGGCTTCCGGAAAATATCTGTATGTCGGCTACGCGAATGGAAACGTTATGCCGGACGCCGCAATTACGCCTTTTGCGATCGATTCCGCCGATCTTGAAATTGTGCTGACGCCGCAACTGAGTTTTGACATTCCCGGGATGCCGATCCAGATGTTTGCGGATCCCAAGGGCCTTCGCCTGTATGTCGGCCTAGGCGCAAATCCGGCAGCGGGGTACACCGGCGCGGACACCACCGTATACACGATTGATTCCACGTCGGGCGCGCTCTATTTGGATGGCGATGCCGGCGGAGGGGCCGATGAAGGCCGTTGCATTGCCATGGATCCCCAAGGGCGATTTTTCTATGAGGGCAGCGGGCAATTCAGCGGCTTCATCGAAGGAGGGATGCTTTCTCCCGTCGACGGAACGGGAGCGAACAGCGTGACCGTGAATCTTGGGCAAAGCAACATTCCCACTGCAATGCTTATAGAGAGCTCGGGGAAATATCTCTACGTGCAGGAGAATTCGGGGCTATTTGTGTATTCCATTGATCCGACGACGGGCGGACTTACGCAGGAGCTTGGGCCGCTCGTAAATGCAACCCTCAATCGCGGAACATCCGCCGCCGATCCGATCGGATCGTTTCTCTACAGTCTGGACCAGCAAGGGATTCACGTGTATTCCATTGATGTGAGCAGCGGCAATCTCACGGAAATTGCAGGCTCGCCCTTCAGCATCACGCCGGGTTCGGCTCTAGGAGGAGCCGGATTGGCCGTCACGGGGAATCCGGTGCAGGCCGTCACGGGTCCGGAAGCGCAACTCTTCCCCACGAGCCAGGATATGGGACAAGTTACGGTCGGGCAAACGTCCGCGACTCGCGTGACCTCGCTCGTCAATACCGGCGGGCAGGCTCTGGCGATCACGGGAATTTCCATCACAGGGACCAACGCAGGGGATTTTTCGCAAACGAACACGTGCGCCGCTTCCCTTGCGCCCGACGGAAATTGCTCGATCAGTCTTGGGTTTACGCCATCGGCTGCGGGCCCTGAACAGGCAACGCTTCAGGTTGCGGACAACGCTCCCGGAAGTCCGCAGAGCGCGACGATTACGGGAACGGGAGTACAAGCGCGAGGGGCGGTGACGCTCGTTCCGGGAAGCCTGGATTTCGGCACGATTGCACAGGGAGCGCAGCCGAGTTCGCAATCCGTGACGCTTACAAACTCCGGTACTGCGGCTCTTACGGTTTCTTCCGTGCTGCTTGGGGGAGCGAATCCGGGCGACTTCAGCATGACCAACAATTGCACAAGCGCGCCGGTGCAGATGCAAGAGAGTTGTTCGATAAACGTAACCTTTTCTCCGCAAGCGCAGGGCCAGCGGACCGCGACAATCACGTTGACGGACGACGCGGCCAATTCGCCGCAGACGATTAATGTCACGGGGAACGTGGCGTCTCCTTTTCAGCTGTCGGCAGGGAGTTCGGGGAACACGAGCGCCACAATATCAGCCGGACAGACGGCGCAATATGCGCTGCAAATCACGCCCGGACCCGGCTTCACAGGAAACATCAGCGTGACATGCAGTGGCGCTCCCGTTGGTGCGGCATGCACGATTACGCCCGGGACGATTACCGTGACGAACTCAAATGCGGTGCCCATAAGCGTTTCCGTCACGACGAGCGGGAGCGCGACTGCGTTGCCCGCCCCCGGTGGCGACCGGCCACCCGTTCTGTTTGAAGTGCAGGGCGCTGTAGAACTGGTTTTGTTGGCGGTTGGCCTGTTTTGGATTTGGAGATTGGGACGAATTCAGAGGAGACGAGCCCCGATCGGACACGTGGCGCTTCAGCTGTCCGCCGTGGCGGCATTCAGTTGTTTGCTAATGGGAATCTTCGGATGTGGAGGCGGAAGCACAACGGCACAGGTGACGCCGGCGCCTCCGCCCACGAATCCGCAGCCGGTGGTCACTCCTCCGGGCTCAACTTCCCTTACGGTAACCGCAACCTCGGGAAATCTTCCGCCGCAAACGATAATACTGACACTGACAGTTCAGTGAGTTTCTTCTCTTCCGGAATCGGCTATTTCGAGTACGAAATCCTGTAGATGATTCCCATGCCGTCGTCGGCGACGAGGAGGGATCCATCCGGCGCGGTGGTCACACCGACTGGCCTGCCGTAGACCAGGGGCTTGGAGAGATCCGGCACGAATCCGGTAAGGAATGGAACGGGATCTTCGGAAGGCTCGCCGTTCTTGAAAGCGACAAAAGCGACCTGGTAGCCCGCGCGAGAGGAGCGATTCCAGGAACCATGCTCGGCGACGAAAGCGCCGCCCCAATATTTTTCTGGAAACTGCTTGCCATTGTAAAAAGTGAACTGAAGAGGCGCCACGTGCGCGCCCAGCAAAACATCGGGAATGATCGCTTTGGCGACAAGATCGGGACGTTGCGGGTGGATGCGGGGATCCACGTTCGAACCGATATAGCTGTAAGGCCAGCCGTAAAAGCCGCCGTCTTGCAAGGAAGTGAAATAATCCGGCGGCAAATTGTCGCCCAGGTCATCGCGCTCGTTCACGGTGACCCAGGGCTTACCCGTCACGGGCTGAATCGCGAGTCCGACGGGATTGCGCAGACCGGTCGCATACTGGCGGCAATTCTTTCCGTCGAGATCACACTCGGTGACCGCAGCGCGCATTGGAGGATCACCGATTTCGACGTTTCCAGCAGAACCGACACCGATCAGAAGATGTTTGCCGTCGGGAGTGAACGCTAGAGAGCGCGTGAAATGGCCGCCGGTGGGGAGAGGCAAGAGTTTTTCTTCTTCGCCGAGACGCTTGGAAGTTTTGGGATCGTACTTGAATCGAACAACGCCGTCGGTATTGCCGATGTAGACGTACTCGTCATGAAAGGCAATGCCGAAGGGACGATTGAGACCGTTTACGAAAACTTCGCGTGATTCCGCGCCTCCTGCATGATTCGGATCGCCCAGGACATCCACCTGATTCGCGCCCGTTTCGGCAACGAAAATGTCTCCGTTGGGAGCGACGGTCAGCCAGCGGGGAACCTTGAAATCCTTCGCGAAAACATGGACGTGGAAGCCTTCGGGAGCCGTGGGAAGAAAACCGGCGGGGGCGGCGGCACGGTCAGGGCCATTGCCGGCGGAGGGAGTGGCGAAAGGAGGAGGAAGATTCGGCTTTTGGCCGTGGGTGATTTGGGCCTGGGCGACGGCGGGCAGAAGGAGCAAAGCTGCGGGAAGGAGTATTCGAATGCAATTGCGAGTCATGGCTACCCTCAGTTCAAAGATGGGCGAACAGTCTTCATTATGCTGCAGCTATCTCCGACATTCCAATGCACGAAGTCTCGCAGGCTGGCAGGTTACTCGAGTTTTTTGTTGCAAGGAAGGTGAGGTGAAAGAATTCATTCTTCGACCAGGTGACATGAGTGGGTTTTGAGGACGAGCCAGACGCGCTGGCCCACCGAAAGTTGAAGGGCGCGTAGGGCACCTCGAGTCACATGGACGATGAAGGGAACGCCAGCCTGTACGCGACACGCGACGGTGGCGCCGCGTTCTTCGATGGCCTGGATTGTTCCTTCGAGGACATTGCGGGCACTGAGTTTTGCCGGCCTTTCGGTAGCGAGCAAAATATCGCCGGCACGAACGGCAACGCGAACGCCATCGCCGGGAGAAACGTAGCCGAGGGGAACTTCGATTTCGACTGAGGAATCCCCGAGACCAACGCGCATTACCCCATCCTCCCCGCGCAGATCCAGCACGCGGCCTTCGAGGTAGTTTTCAAAACCGGCTGCTTGTGCGAGGCGCGACCGCCGGGGGGCGTCCAGGACCTCATGAGGAATTCCAGTGGAAACAACCTGGCCGTGTTCCAGAGCGATGACGCGCTCGCCGAGAGCATCCACTTCCTCGCGGTTGTGAGTGACGTACAGTATGGGAATGTGGTTTGCGGCGTTCCACATCCGAAGATCCCCCACGATCGAGGACTTGAGCCCGGATTCGAGGCCGGTGAGCGGCTCATCCAGCAGGAGAACGCGGGGATTCGTGACCAGAGAACGCGCTAAAGCGACGCGCTGTTTTTCCCCACCGGAGAGTTCGCGCGGCTTGCGCTTGCGCAAGGACTGCACGTGGAATGCTTGCAGGATCGCCTCAATGCGATCGTTTTTTCCCTGCAAGGGATGACCGGAGATTCCGTAACAGACATTTTGTTCGACCGTCAAATGCGGAAAAAGAGCGAGGGACTGAAAGAGATAGGCAAAGCGGCGCGCCTGTGGAGGAAGATTTATGCTAAAGGCGGAGTCGAAGAGAGCGTCTCCGTTGATGGAGATGCGACCCTCCACAGGGTTGAGCAAGCCCGAAATGCAATCGAGAAGAGTTGATTTCCCTGAGCCCGAAGGGCCAAAAAGGATAGTGATGCCAGCGGGAAGATCGAAGGCAACATCGAGCATGAAGACAGACGAACTGGGGGCGCGACGTTCGAAACGCACTTGCACAGCAAGAGAAGGCGCGTTCACTTCACCAGCCACGGCCAACCTCCGCGGCGGTTGAGGGCATAGACTGAGGAGAGCACAACAAAGGAAATCGACAGAAGGACGAGAGCCATTTGATTGGCGGCGGAATAGTCGAGCGACTGAACGCGGTCATAGATCGCGATGGACACAGTTTGCGTGATGCCGGGGAGATTGCCGCCCACCATGAGAACGACGCCAAATTCTCCGAGAGTGTGAGCAAAGCTGAGGACAACAGCCGTGATGATTCCGGGAAGAGAGAGCGGAAGAATGATGCGCCAAAAAGTGCGCCAGCGGCCCGCGCCGAGGACGGCGGAGGCATCCAGGAGTTTCTTGTCCACGCTCTCAAAGGAAGTGAGAAGAGGCTGGACGGTGAAGGGCAGACTATAAATGGCCGAGGCGATCACAAGACCCTCAAAAGTGAAGGCCAGGGAGTGGCCGAAGAGCGCGAGCCAGAATTTCCCAAGGATGCCGCGTGAGCCAAGGGCAACGAGAAGATAGAAGCCGAGAACCGTGGGAGGGAGAACCAGAGGAAGAGCGACGATCGCTTCCAAGAGAAATTTTCCGCGCCAGCGTGTGTTTGAAAGCCAATAAGCGACGGGCAAGCCAACCGCAAGTAAGAGCGTGGCGACAATTGCCGCGAGTTTGAAAGAAAGCCAGAGGGGCGCCATTTTTCGTCTCAGGAGTTCCTTACAGGCTTTGAGTTCATGGGGAACCGAAAACCGGATTTCTCGAACGATCCATGCCCGGCCTGCTGGAAACCCCATTTTTCCAGGATCGTCCGGCCCGCCGGGCTCTTGACGAAATTGAGGAAGGCCTTCGCTACATTTTTGTCTTTGGAGGCCTTCAGCAAGACTCCGCCTTGCTCCAAAGGCGGATAGAGCCGCTGGGGAATCACCCACTGTGTGCCGTTCCGCATAGGTGGAGAGAGCGCAAGCGACAGGGCCAGAACCCCCGCTTGGGCGTTTCCGGATTGAGCGAATTGGGCGGCTTGAGAGATGTTCTCACCGAAGACCAATTTGCTTTTCACTTGTTCGTAGATCCCGGTGCTACGGAGAGCAGCAAGAGCGGCTTTGCCATAAGGAGCATGAGCGGGATTGGCAACGGCGATCTTGCGCACGCGCGGATCAAGCAGAGCTTTCCATCCAAGGCTTCGAATTCCGATGCGAAGATCAGCGGGGGCCCAAATAACCAGGCGGCCCGTGGCATATGTAAAGAGCGTGCCGGGGTCGCAAAAACCCGCGGCCGCGAGCTTTCGCGGATATTCAAGATCCGCTGAAAAGAACAGGTCAAACGGCGCGCCATTCTGAATCTGCGAAAAAAAATTACCGCTGGAGCCATAGGAAACGACAACTTTAGCTCCAGTCTGCTCCTCGAATCGCTGAATCAGCTCGGGCATGGCGAATTGCAAGTCGGCGGCGGCCGCGATGCGAATCTGTTTTTCCTGTGCGTCGGCAGACACACAGAATGGTACGGCCATCAGAAAGAGGATGAGGGCGATTTCGAGATTTCTGGAACATTGACGCGCGAGACTCACGAAGCACCTTTTCCGGGCTGAGAGTCAGACTTTGAGGATCATGACTTCGGTGGATTTGATCAGCGCAGCGGCGCGTTCACCTGGCTTTAAGCGGAGTTCGCGAGCGGCATCGGAAGTAATGATGGAGGTGATGTGCTGGTGACCGATGGCCAGGGTGACCTGCGCAAGAAGACCGCTGAACTTGACGGCAATCACACGACCGAGCAACTGGTTGCGGCCGCTGATCTTGCGGAACTGGCCGCGACGAAGGGCGACGTCGCCGCGTTCAAGCTTCGTGGGAAGCATTCGGTCAATTTCGCTTTCGGGGACGCGATGGTGCCCGCCGGGCGTCTTGGCGGTTTTGATTTTGCCCCGGTAGATCCACTGCTTGAGCGTGGGGTAACTAATGCCAAGGATATTGGCGGCTTCACGAGGAGCGAGGAGTCTTTGCAAGATGCACCTCCCAAGAATAGCCAGAATGGCGCACTGCGAATCGCACTGTCAATACGTTTTTATACGGTTCTAACACAGAGCTGAGCCCCGGCCAGCGCGGAGCGAAACGGGGGCATCGCGGTTCGAGGCGCTAATTGCGGAGTGGTTTGCCCGTTTTCAGGGTGTGGGCGATGCGTTCCTGGGTTTTCTTTTCGCCGCAGAGGGAGACGAAGGCTTCGCGCTCGAGATCGAGAACATATTGTTCGGTGACGAGCTGCGGCGAGGAAAGTGGGCCCCCGGCGAGAATGTTGGCAAGCTTACGTGCAACATGGGCGTCGTATTCAGAGGCAAAACCGCCACGAACGAGCATGTGAATGGCAAGCTTGGCTCCCGCGAGGAATTGTTCGCCCAGGACTCTGATTTGCGTGAACTGCGCGCCCTCTTGCCACGAGGCAGCAGCGGGGGTCCAGCCGGAGCGCGCAAGAGCGAGAGCGGTCCCCTTGGCGTCGGCAACGAGACGGTCGCGATTCATGGAGAAGAGATCTTCGCGGCGGAGATAGCCGAGGTCGCGGCATTCTTCGGCGCTCGTACCGACCTTGGCCATGGCGACGTTTTCGAAAATAGGCTTGAGAGCGTGGAAGAGGTCGAGGTCGTCGGAGCCAGCCGCGTGTTCGTTGGCGCGGATGATCATTTCCTTCGTGCCGCCACCGCCGGGAATGAGTCCGACGCCGGCTTCAACCAAGCCAATGTAGGATTCGGCAGCGGCGTGAATCCTTGCGGCGTGGAGGCTGATCTCGCAGCCACCTCCTAGAGCCATGCCCTGCGGCGCAGCGACAACCGGTTTTTTCGCATATTTAATTGCGAGATTGACGTTTTGAAACTGCTTGACTGCAAGGTGAATTTCGTCCCACTCCTGTTCCTGCGCCCCAACCAAGACTAGCATCAGATTAGCGCCGACGGAGAAATTGACGGCCTGATTGGCGATGACCATGGCGTCGAAGCCGGATTCGAGGCGTTTAAGGCCTTTGTGAATCATGGCGATGAGATCGGCACCGATGGCGTTCATCTTGGCGTGGAACTCACAACAGATCACGCCATCGCCGAGATCAATGAGGCTGGCGCCCGCATTCCGTTCGATTTCGTGGCCAGCATCCTTAAGCGATTTGAGAATAAGAATGCCGGCTCGCTCTTCGACCTTCTTCGTGGAGGAGGAAGCGAGATCGAAGACCGTAGTGGTTCCCTTTTCAGATTCATAAAAAGAACTGCGGCCGCTGGCGAGAACTTTTTCGATGACGGGGGCCAGGGACCTGCCTTCCTTTTGGACTTGAGCGGCCAAATTCCTGAGGCCGAGAGTGTCCATTACTTCAAAGGGGCCGAGTTCCCAGCCGAATCCCCAGCGCATGGCGCGGTCAATGTCCAAAACGCTGTCTGCAATTTCCGGAACGCGGCGCGAGGCATAGAGGCAGGTTTCAGAGATTCCTGACCAAAGGAACTGCTGAGCTTTATCGCCTTTTTGGCCTTCGAAGAGAGGGCCGATGAGCGCGCGGAGGCGGTCGCGCGTATCGTCAATACTTTTACCCATTTCGAGTGAGGCGAATCTGGCTTTCTGGCGCGGACGATAATCCATGGTGGCGGGATCAAGGGTGAGGATCTCGCGCTCGCCTTCGCCCTTCACGCGCTTGTAGAAACCCTGCCCAGTCTTGTCTCCGAGCCAGCCACGCCGGGCCATGTCTTCGACGAGGGCCGGGACCTTGTAAAGTTCGCGGGATTCATCGTGGGGTATGTTCTCGTAAATGTTCTTGACGACGTGAATCAAGACATCGAGGCCAACGATGTCCGCCGTGCGGAAAGTAGCGGACTTGGGCCAGCCAATGGCGGGACCGGTACAGGCATCAATTTCCTCTATGGTCATGCCGAGCGAGGTCATTAGACGGAGAGCATTCAGCATGGAGAACGTGCCGATACGATTGGCGATGAAATTCGGGGTGTCTTTGGCGACGACGACGCCCTTTCCGAGGCGGCGGTCACAAAAATCTCCAAGAGTTTCAATGACATCCGGAAGGGTGGCGGGGCCTGGGATGATCTCGACCAACTTCAGGTAGCGGGGTGGGTTAAAGAAGTGCGTGCCCGCCCAGTGCTGCTGGAACTCGGCTCGCATCCCTTCGGCGATGAGATGGACGGGCAGTCCGGACGTGTTGGTAGTAACGATAGCGCCGGGTTTACGAAATTGGGCCACGCGCGAAAGGAGATTGCGCTTGATGTCGAGATTTTCGGCGACGACTTCGATGATCCAGTCGGCTTCGGCGCAACGAGTGAGGTCCTCGTCGAAATTGCCGATGGATATTCTTTCGGCCAGAGATGAAGTGAAGAACGCCGCGGGACGGGATTTCCTGGCGGCTTCGAGGCCGACGCGGACGATGCGGTTGCGGTCGGCGGGGGGGGGAGCCCCGGGCTTCAGGTCGGGGGGAACGATATCCAGGAGAATACAGGGCAAACCGGCGTTGGCAAAATGCGCGGCGATGCGCGCGCCCATGGTTCCCGCACCCAGAACAACGGCTTTTTCAATCGTACGTTTCATAATGTGCCTTTGGAGACGAATGGGAGCGAAGTCACAGGTTACATAACCAGCATACTCGGGTCAAACCTGACCGGCCCGAAAGGGAGATACGGCACTAAAATGGAGCTGAGATGGGAGAACGCATGACGAACAACGCGCTGGAATGGCTGAAGAATGCCAAGGACAAGTTCCGGGCGTTTGCGTATGGCGACGTGCCGAAAAGGAACGAAAGGCCACGCGTCGGGCTGGCGCTTGCTGGGGGATTTGCGCGCGGAATCGCGCACATTGGCGTGCTTCAGGTGCTGCAAGAAGCGGGTATTCCGATAGATTGCGTCGCAGGAACGAGCGTGGGGGCGCTGATTGGCGTGGGCTACTGCGCGGGAGCAACGGCAGCGGCAATGCAAGAGTTGGGAGCGATTACAAGCTTTACGGATTTTGGGAGATGGACACCTTCGTGGCTTGGGCTGGCAACGAATCAAAGATTGGAGAAATACCTGGCGCGGCTTACGCCACTGAAGACCTTTGAAGAGTTAAGGGTTCCGATGGCGATTAGCACCACAGACATCAATGCAGGAATTACGGTCTATTACTCGAGCGGGCCGATCGCTCCGGCGCTCCGCGCCTCCTGCGCTTACCCCGGACTGTTCGTGCCGATCCAATACGACGGGAGAACGCTGGTGGACGGATTTTTGACTTCGCCTGTGCCCGTGGAGGGTGCGCTGCTACTCGGCGCGGACGTGGTGATCGCTGTTTTCTTGGAGACGGGCGGAGTGGACAATCCACGGACCGCCGTAGATATCATCAGCCGGTCGTTCAATATCATCCAGCGGCATGCGGATATTACCTGGCGGCAGCAGGCGGACGTGATCATCGAGCCAGACGTGCATCCCTTTGGCTGGGATGACTTTACTCGGACGCCGGAGATGGTAGCGGCGGGACGGGAGGCGGCATTGAAAGCGCTGCCGGAGATTCGGGCGGCCTTGCGCGGGGAGAAGCGTGAAACGGAGCAGGAAGATTCCACTCAGCCAAGCAACACTTCGACTTGAATGGCCTGGCCCTCGCCTTTCCCACGCTGGTTGAGCCACGCGGCAAGACCTTCAGAAAAATGCTCGGGAGTGAGACGGAAGCTGGCTTCCACGAAGCCGTCGGAGAGTGGCAGGGTGTCGTCAAAGTCCGCAGAGTTGGTAAAATTGCGCATGCAGAACTGGTCGAGCCACTCGAGCGGACAAGGCTTGGAAGCGCCGCGAATTATGATGTTTACGCGGAATTTTTGCGCGTACATAAATTGAGTGTAGCATCAGTTGGTTGAACGCGCAGGGGGCAAGGAGTAGTCCGCGATGCTGCGAGGGATATTTATAGCCCTGATATTTGCGGGGTTTTTGGCAGGGCGGCCTGACGGATCGAAGGCACAATCGGGAACCAAGGAATTTGCTCCGGTGGAGCAGTGGAGAAAAGCCGTGCTTTCGGGAGACGAAAGGGAGTTGGCTGCGATTTATGTTACGAACCCGCGAATTCTTGGACCGGGAGACAAACCGCAAACGATGACGGAGGAAATAGCCTATTGGAAGAATTGGAAAGATGAAGGCCTGATTGGGCTAAGTACAAAGATTGAAGAAGAGCAGGAGCCGCAACCCGGCTTGCAAGTGGTGCTGATGGAAGTGACGCTTACAGAGAGATCAGGAGGAAGTTCGAGGAAATCCTATCTGGCGATGGCGCAGGGATGGGTCCAACAAGGCGGGGACTGGAAGATCGTGCTCGTGCAACGGCATGAAGCTTCGCGAATGCCGCAGCCGATTGAAAACAAGGACATCTATCCGTCGGATGCAAACGCGGTGCAGGAGATCTCTGAGGCGCTGAAAACTGCAGGGAAGAACGGCAGGCGAGTGCTGTTGGTGTTCGGGGGGAACTGGTGCTACGACTGCCATGTATTGGACGAGGCGTTTCACAGTCCGGAGATTGCGCCGACGTTGAACAAAAATTATGTCGTGGTGCACGTAGATATCGGGGAGTACAACAAGAATCTGGACCTGGCGAAGAAATACGAGGTGCCACTGAACAAGGGCGTGCCGGCGATTGCGGTGGTGGAGGCCGATGGAAAATTATTGTTCAGCCAGAGACAGGGTGAGTTTGAAGCGGCGCGGTCCATGGCGCCGGAGGATATTTTGGCGTTTCTGAGGAAGTGGGCACCGACTACTAGCCGGACCCTCTGAGAAAAACAAGACGCTTGGTTTTCCAAAAGAAGCGATGCTAGTACCGAGAGTGTACGTAGCCGAGGGAGGTAGCGTTTGCCAAATGCAGAAGTGTACGACCTGGCTGCTAAATTGAGGCTAGTTACGCTGGCCGTCTTGGTGAGCCTAAGCATGCCCTTGGTATTGCAGGCGCAAGAAGGTCCGCGCTTCAAGAAGCTGCGATCTGTATCCGGCGCTTCAGGCCATGAAGAGAACGGACGGTACGTGATGGATGATGCGCGGAGTACGTTTATCGCCGGCAAGGATACGAAGGTGATCGTGTACTTTGAATGGGAGGGCCCCCTTGGACCGCATCATTTCGAGGGACTGTGGAAAGATCCGGAAGGAAAGATCGCCGTCATTTCGGATTTCAGCTACGAAGCAAAAGGGCCTCAATTCTCAGGCTATTGGACCATGTTGTTATCCCCCGCGACCCCGTCGGGAGAATGGACAATCGAAGCCCGAATCGATGGCGAAGCGGCCGGCAGTCATAGCTTCGTGATCACGGGGTCGGCTCCCCCGCCGACATTCGCGCCAGCGGTACCACAACCGCTCACCGGTGCAGAGTTGTACAAGACAGCCATGGATGCAACGGCTGTTCTGGAAAAGGTGGGTCCGGACGGGATCGTAATCGGCAAATACTCCGCATTCTGGATTGCCAACGGCCAAGCTTTAACTACTTTCGGGGCCATAGACGGGGCCACAGCCATCCGTCTTCAGAGCCGGGACGGAACCCAAGAGACTACCGACCAGGTCCTTGCCTGGAACCGCTGGCAGGACTGGGCATTGTTGAAAGTACCAGGCCAAGCGCCTTCGCAATTGAAACGGGGACCGAAGAAAGCAGTCAACGTAGGCGATAACTGCGTGTTCTTGGAATGGGGGCCGGCAGGAGCGAAGATTACCGATGGTAGCATCACCGGGAAGAATACGTTTCCGCGTGCGGGTGCCAGACTTCTGGTCGCCTCAGCCGCGACGATGCAGTCATTCGGCGGGGCGTTGCTGGATCCATACGGCGAATATGTGGGATTGATCGGAGGAGCAATTGCCCCAGGCGGCGAACCGATGAAGATTCTTGGGCTAATGAATCAGACCGGCAATCAGACCGGCTACGGTGAAATCGAGTCGAGTGCTCTGGCAGTGCCGCTGAGCCTGTTGCCAATGCCGATGTCTAACGAGCCGACATCATTAGGAGATTTAGCGAGAAGGGGCGAATTTTTACCGGTCGTGGTGAAGTCGCATGACATCGGTCTTGCGACGTTGACAAGTTATATCGAAAAACGGGCTGGACAACCGCCCTTTGTGACTGATTACCGGCAGGTCTTTTCCCATCGGGATGCTAATGCTTCGGTATTCGTCAATTGGACCCCATCTGAAAAAGTGAAAACAATCTGCGTGTTGCGGCTCTACAATCTGGAGAACGTCCTGCTCACGGAATCCAAACCGCAAAAATTGTCGTTATCACCGGGGAGATACATGTCAACAACGTGGAACCTTCCGCTGATTGGATTGTCGCCGGGGATCTATCGAGTGGATCTACTGCTTGGCGATCAGATTGTGTGGCGGGACTTTCTTCGGGTCACCGAATAGCTCCCCGGTTAGAAGGCTTGGGGAGGTCATGATCACAGGATGGATTGAATGTCGGAGTCGAGGGAGACGTGGGTCGCGGGGATGCCGTTGATGGAAATGGGGATCCCATTCTCTTCGGAGAAGTGGAGGAAGCGGCTGATGTGGTAGTCCTCGTCGAAGGCGGAGAAAACGCGCTGCGTCTCGGCAAGACCGAGGCCAAAAGAAGAGAGAGGAACCGGTGTTCCGAACTCAAGGGCATGGTAGATGTAACGATCAACGAGCTGGGGCAGAGTCATGCCTAGTGCGCGGTGGGAAGCCTCTGCGCTCATGGTGAACTCCCGGCGCAGAGTGTACTGCGACTGAATAAGGAAGAAAAGAGAGCGTGTGGGGACCTCAGACAAGATCGCGAGGAGCAAGCGAACACGCTAAATCCATTACGTGAGTGGTTGGCGGAGACGGAAGAGATTGAGTAAGATGCTTTCGTGTGGATTTGACCAGAAGGGAGATCAAGATGAGCCTCGCGGTGGGACAGACAGCGCCGGATTTTACGCTGCAGAACCAGGACAAGAAGGAAGTAAAGCTTTCGGATTTCGCTGGGACAAAGAACGTCGTGCTGGTCTTCTATCCACTCGATTGGAGCCCGGTCTGCACGAACGAGCATATTTGTTTCGTGAATGACATGAAGCAGTTCGGGACCCTGGACGCGGAAGTGCTGGGAGTAAGCGTGGACAGCGTGTGGTCGCACAAAGCGTTCGCGGAGAAGATGGGGATTACGTATTCCCTGCTGGCGGATTTCCAGCCGCGTGGAGCAATGGCGGAGAAATACGGAGTGTACCTCGCGGACAAAGGGATCACGGGACGCGCGATCGTAATCGTGAACAAAGACGGGAAGATCGCGTGGATCAAGAATTACGACATTCCGGTGGTGCCTGATTTGAAAGAGGTGGCGGCTGCGTTGCAACAGGTGAAGGCGGCGGGGGCGTAGAAGCCGGCGGCAATTCTTGGACGATTTCAGAACTTGCACAGAGTTCCTCCGGGGCTCGCATCGGAAGATGTGAGCCCTCTTTGTTTTGGCGCAGACGCATCCCTGGATGCAAACACCAGAACGCAAGCGGAAAGCCGCCCTCTGAAATTCAAGGAGCTGGAGAAACACTGGGAAACTGCACGGGTTCAACCTACTTTGAAGCTGGGAAGACAGGAGAAGTGGAGTGGGAGATGGCGCGGATAAGGAGAACCAGCTGCCAGCGCTGGGTATCCGAGAGGCGTTTCTTGAAAGCGGGCATGGGTTTGTGGCCATGAGTAATTTTGTAGAAGAGCTCGCCGTCGGTGACTTTGTTGAGTTGTGAATTGTCGGTGAGGTCGGCCGGCTGAGTATCGTACATTTTGGCTTGAGGGCCGTCACCTCTTCCGGATTCGCCGTGGCAGTCCGAGCATTTTTCCAGATAGATGGAGCGCGCAACTGCGAGTTCAGCTTCCGAGGGAGCCAGCGGATTTTTCACTTTCTTGGCCTCCTCTGGAACAATCCAGGGACCGCTATGAAGCACGGCATAGCCAATACATATGACCGCAACAGCCAGAACGGCGATCAGCAGGGCAGCGGCAAAACGTGGCTTTGGTTTGGCAGAGGATGGCATCCGAAACAGAAATTTTCGCACAAGAAAGCGGTGGCTGGAAACTAAACGGTGAGAAGTTCAGCGCAGGGTGAGCCAGAGCAGTTCGCCATTGAAAACAAGGATTGCAGCAGCGACAACCCATGCGGTGACATTCGTGAGCCAGGAGTTCGCGAATTCTCCCATTCGACGGCGATCGCTGGTGAATTGCACCAGGGGAATCACAGCAAAGGGTAACTGAAAGCTAAGCACAACCTGGCTGAGGATGAGAAGCGAGGTGAGCTTGCCCTCGCCTGAAATGCCGATGACAAGCGCGGCCGGAATGATGGCAAGGGAACGCGTAATGAGGCGCCTGAGCCAGGGCTTGAGACGGATGTGGAGAAAGCCTTCCATGACGATCTGTCCAGCGAGAGTTCCCGTCAGTGTGGAATTCTGGCCGGAAGCCAATAAAGCGCAGGCGAAGAGCGTGCTGGCAAAGCTGGCGCCAAGAACAGGACTTAGAAGCTTGTAAGCTTCGCCAATGTCCGCAACGCTGGAGAGGCCGCGGGTATGAAATGCCGCGGCGCCGAGAACGAGGATAGCGGCGTTAATGAACAGCGCGAAACCAAGGGCGAGTGTGGAATCGAAGACGGCGTAGCGAATCGCCTCCCGCTTGTCTTTGGATCCGTTGCCGAAGTCACGCGTCTGCACGATGCTCGAATGAAGATAGAGATTATGGGGCATGACGGTGGCGCCGAGGATGCCGATGGCGATATACAGCATCTCTTTGTTGCGAAAAATCTCCGCTTGCGGAATGAAGCCGCGAGCAGCTTCGAGCCACAGGGGACGCGCAAAGAAGATCTCGTAGGCGAAGCAAGCGGCGATGGTGGCGATGAGCGTGACAACGAACGCCTCGACGAGCCGGAAGCCCCGCCCCTGAAGAGCAAGAACGATCAGGACGTCCATGGCAGTGATCAGGACGCCAGCGAGGAGGGGAAGGCCAAAAAGAAGTTGAAGCGCGACAGCGGAGCCCAACACCTCAGCAAGATCGCAGGCGGCAATCGCAATTTCGCACACAATCCAAAGGACGAAGGAAGTGCGGGGCGAATAATGCTCGCGGCAAGATTGAGCAAGGTCACGGCCGGTCACGATGCCGAGCTTGGCGGAGAGCGCCTGCAGCAGCATGGCCATGAGGTTGCTGATCAGGATGACGCTAAGAAGCGTATAGCCAAACTTGGCGCCACCGCCGATGTCCGTGGCCCAATTGCCCGGATCCATATAGCCAACGGCCACCAAGTAGCCGGGACCGGCAAAAGCCAGGACTTTCCGTAGCCAGGATGCTCCCGAAGCGATAGGGATACTGCGGTGGACCTCCGGAAGAGACGGAGAAGCGGCGGGGAGGCGGGATGCACTCCGGCGGTGGGAATCCTGATTTGCGATCAGAACCGGGGTTTCGATGGTGGGGTCGGACATAATTCTGAGAGAAGTTAACTCTAGTTAATATCGCTACAACACTACCTTTAATACGTTCCGATGTCAATGGAACTTCACGCCAAATTTTCCATGCGGCAAATGAGAAATGCCGCAGAGCAGAACATTGCAGGCACTTCCTGGGCCGCTGTGGTACCTTCGGGAAGGCAATTCAGGAGAGGCAACCATGGCAGAGCAACAGCCGCCGCAAGGACAAATGCAAATCAAAGCCGACGAGAAAGAGTTGCAGGGACTGTACAGCAACCTGATGATGATTCATCACAATGTGGAGGAGTTCACGCTCAACTTCATCTATATTTTCCCGAATGGAACGCAGGGCAAGCTCTTGAGCAGTGTGATCGTGAGCCCGGGCCATGCGAAACGCATCTGGCGAGCGCTGGGCGAGAATATTTCGCGCTACGAAACGCAGTTCGGGCCGATCAAGGAGATTCCGGAAGGCGGCGCTCCGACCCCGAATGTCGGGTTTGTACAGTAGACGCAACAAAGTGGCGGGCGTTGTACAGTGCCGCGATGAGCGTGTTAGAATTTTGTGCGGTTGTAACGGGCCTGTAGCTCAGGTGGCTAGAGCGCGCCCCTGATAAGGGCGAGGTCGGTGGTTCAAGTCCACCCAGGCCCACCATTCCCCTGTTTTTGCCCGTTCAAAGATCATGTCGAAGGGCTTCTATAGGTGGGATAAACACTTACCGCGTCCACGGCGCAGTTCGATAGCACCATTCTCAACAATTTCGCCTTTTCCTGCGGAGTCTGCGTAACGTACAGAGAATGCGCCTTATTCGCGAGTTCTAAAATGCGAACGCGGTCGAGCGCACGGTCCGGATTTTCCGCCTGTTCGAGCTCCCGCAAGGAAGCCAAGAGCGCCTGTTCTTCCTCCTGCCACTCGGCGGATTTCGCCTCCCAAAATTCCTCAGTGATTTTTCCGTCCAGGCGATCCACGTAAGCCTGCTCCAACCGTCTGCGGAGTTGGGCTAGCCGCTGTTCGATTCGCTCCACCTGGCGCTTCCTGAGCGTTTCCTCGTGGGTTTTATCGGAAAGCAAGGACTCTTCAAGCTGCGCGAGCACGTCATCCGGGATTCGGATCGCTTGTAAGACCTGGCCGAGACGCTCGGCCATCGCTTCTTCGCGAAAATAGGGCAGATCGCACTTGCCGCGATAACCAGTGCAGCGGTAGTAGGTGTACTTCTGCTTCTTGAATTCGGCTGTCACCGCGCAGTTATCATAAGCACAGCGCAGCAAACCGGAGAATGCAAACTCGTGTATCTGTTTACGAGGGCGCGCCTTACCACTCAGCACCTCGCGCACGCGGGAGAATATATCAGGGCTCACAAGGGGAGGATGCGTGCCTGCGTAGCTCTTGCCTTCCCATTCGTATGTGCCGATGTAGAACGGATTCCTCAAAAGCTTTTCGATGTGCCACTTCGACAGAACCTTTCCGTATTCGGCTTTGAGAAACAGGCGCAAGGTGGCAAGCGAGTACGAGCCAGTCGCGTATAGCTCAAACATTCGCTGCGCGATCGGGGCGTTGTCGGGGTCAACCTCGATAGTGCGCAGCAATTTGTTATTCCGATAGCCTAGCGGCGGCCGGCTAGGATAAATGCCTTGCGCCGCTTTTTCGCGCATGCCCTTGCGTACTTCATCGCGCAGGTTTTCGATGTAGTTTCGGGCGATGACAAGCTGAATGCCGTGTACCAGCTTGGCTTGTGACTTGGAGTCCTTGCTGATGATCTGGCCTTCCTTGGGTAGGTGAATTTCAACATCGAGGTCTTCCAGCGTCACGCAGTCGCGGAAGTTGCGATACAGCCGGTCGGTTTTCTCGACCAAAACAACGCGACACGTTTTGTGATCGCGCAGAAAACGCACCATCTCGCCGAATTGCTTTCGGCCTGTTGTCTTGGCCGTCTCCACATCCACAAACTCATGCAGGACGTTGAACTCGTGACTTTGCGCGTATTCCCGGAGAAATTTCAGTTGCGCGGGGATGGAAAAGCCTTCGCGTTCCTGGTCCTTGCTCGACACTCTTGCATACAAGACAGCTTGTCTCATGCGGCCCTCTGCCGGCGGGCGCTAACAGCGCACGCGTGCCGCTCACCTTGCGCCGATTTTGCTGGCGTGTCAACGGGACTCGCAGCCTTGCTGTTTCGGTCCCACGCGTCGAGCAGGAGAAAAAACGCACGCAATGCGAACAAATCATCGGGTGCGAGCTGCTCCCCTCCTGTGGCCCCTTGGACTTCTTGGAGATGAGACAAGTCGGTGCTGTCGAGAGTAGAGCGCATGGCTGTCTGAAATCCTGAGGAAGGTTGGAGGGATGACTTGGCGGAGTGCCCTCTATTTATACTAATGGGCAAGAAGTCGGAAAAATCTGTCCAAGAAAAAATACGCACACGAATGCAAAAATATCTTGGTTTCGTTTTCTCCCCTCCGGCACGCGGACGAAACATTTGGCCCATTCAGGAAACAATTTGGGCGGGAGCGACCCGGTGAGCACGTTTGGGCGGCAAAACCGCACAAACACCGGGGTCGCTCCCGCCCAAATCGAGGTTCTCGTCCGCGGTCATTTTTCAGAGTTATTCGCCGCAGTCTGTTCTTCGACGGAGCTTTGCGACACGGCCTCGGTGAACGGAACGCCTATCTTTAGAGGTGAACACTGCGTATGTTCCTGTGTTCACCCCTAGCTGCGCACCGCAGAACGCGAAGAGTATCTTTCCACCAGAACACTTCGCGTGTTTCAGTGTTCTGCCGCGATGAATGGGGGTAGCCCGTGAACCCGTCAGGACCTGACCGCAAATCGGCTCACTTCTTCTGGGTTCCGATGGGTTTGACGCAGGTCAGCTGCCCAGAGTCGGTTCTCGTCAGCGTCACCGGTTTCGGGCAGGCTCCGAATATGATGTGGTTGTCGTCCGCCAGCTCTACAAGGTTGTAGACGGACTCGGGGAATTTGGTGACTTTATACTCAACGAAATGGAGCTCGCCTTCGGAGTTTCCGGCGAATCCACTCGAAGCCCATCGCCATGCGTCGTCATAACTGACGTAGAAAGGCTTTCTACGCTGAAAGGCCGCGAGAGCACAGTCAGACGAAGCACGGGGGTCTTGCCCGGGTTTCACATGCCCACAATTGACCGCCTGGGTCCCGGCAAACATAACTAACCTACTTTCGAAGCTGCTTGGCACAGCCCATTCCGTGAGCAGAAGTGGTTCGAGCGCACGAGCGCCCTGTAAGAGTATCTTCGTGCCATCGAAAGCTTGATACTTCAGGTCTCGCTTTTGGGCTTCGCGTCCGGTACCGGTGAGCACGAACAGACCGGCCAAGAGGACTGCGCCAGACTTGTCGTCGTAGATTGTGCATCGATTCGCATGGGAATTTTCATCAATCGAACATTCGACGAAAGCCCCTTCAGTCCAAACAGCGCTTTCAGGCACTCCAGAGGGACGACGCGACGACTTGGTGCAACCACATGCAACAATGAGCAAGGCCGCAAATGCAATTCTGACTCGGCAAATCATTGGAAGGCGACCCACAGAAAAAAGCATCTCGCATTATCTAGACACCGAGGTGAGTCAATTGGTGCCCCATGGCAGTATTCTCTCACTAAGTTCCGGCTTACCGAACAAGTTGGCGCTGGGGCCGCTTTCCGGCAGCGGCGTTTCGGAACGGCACCTGGGCGCAGGCGACAACCGGCGCTCAATGCTCTTCGGCAGAATTAGAGCAGCGAGAGCTCTCCAATGTGCGGAACCCCTGCGACGATCTGACCCGGCGGAAGAGTTCTAAGATCGTCAGCCAGGGCCCACCAGCAAAATCACACCAGTACATACGCGGCTATTCTCACTTTTCCCCTCTTGAGGAATACTTCTCAAAAATGCAATTTGCCAACTATTTGCCAACCTTAGGTTTGACCGGACAGCATTACACTCAGGGCGATCAGAGGCAACGTATCTCCCGTTTCCCCTCGTGGGAGAATTGTCATCTAAGAAAGATTTCAGTCCCAGGTCCTGTTGGTCGGATTCGATTACTTGCGACCGGTGCGGAACCCATAGTCGGGCAGGAATAGCCTTGTCTGGGAACAACTGTTCCCCAAGCTGTGCTCCGATAGGATACAGCAACACCATCTCAAATTGACGCAGAGATGAGATCAAAATTCCGGGTGACGCACTTCAGGAAGTACGGTGATGAGCCGAATCCCAATACGAGCGCAGGCCCAAACCGAGCCGCAAGACAGAATCAGGGCGTTGCCGAGAGCCTAAAGGCGGCGGATTGCTAAACCGCTACCCCTGCGCCCAATTGTTTTGACAACAAGCGTCAACGTGAGACACGGCCGCGCACTCCATGCGACCGTTCCAAGACCGTTGTATCAGGACTTCGTGTGCAACGTTCGTGTGTTGACCAGGCAAGTAAGGATCTCCACCCGGGCCCACCATCAAATCGCCAAGACGCCGATGATAGCGCTGGAGGCTGAATCTGGTTAGAATGAACCTATGCAAAACTGGCGTGAGCGAATCAGTGTAAACCCGACAGTCTGCCACGGCCGAGCGTGTGTGCGCGGAACACGTGTCTTGGTATCCGTCATAGTGGACAACGTTGCGGCGGGTGTACCGCGCGAAGAGATATTGCGGAACTACGCAGCACTAACGGACCCGGATATCGATGCGGCGTTGGCGTATGCGGCTGAGTTGACGCGCGAGGGCACCGTGGATTTGCCGCTGGAAACCAAAGCTTGAAGTTCAAAGTCGACGAGAATCTACCAACAGAATACGCGTCGGTCCTTCGTGGGGCGGGTTTCGAAGCGGATACGGTCTCCGACGAGAAACTCTCGGGTGCCAGCGATTCGCTGCTGTCCGAGCGTTGCCGAAAGGAAGATCGCGTGTTGATGACGTTGGACTTGGATTTCGCGAATGTCCAAGCATACCCTCCAAAATCCCATCCTGGAATCGTGGTCTTTCGGCCTGAGTCCCAAGATAAGCCGACGCTTGTTGCTCTTTTGAAGCGCCTCGTCCCCGTGTTGCTGCAACTCTCGCCAAAGCATCAGCTTTGGATTGTCGAGCCGGACCGCGTCCGGTATCGCGAAGAATGACACTCCGAGACCAGGGGCCTCATTACTGATAAGGGCGAGGTCGGTGGCTCAGGTCCACCCAGGGCCCACCATTCCAATCAGGCTTCAATATTCGTTTGCGCCTCCCGGTGCCCTTGCCCCGAGCTGACATGTGCTCCACATGATTGCATGTTTGAAGTATGCCCAAGATGATTCAGGTTCGTAATGTGCCTGACAGTGTGCATCGCACTTTGAAGGCGCAGGCCGCCGTGGCCGGGATGTCTTTTTCGGATTTCCTCCTGGCGGAGATTCGCCAACTTGCCGAGCGGCCCACGGTCGCCGAACTGCGGGAACGCTTGCGCCGACGCTCTCGAGTTGAAAGCCCGGTATCCGCGGCCGAAGCCGTACGCCGCGAGCGAGATGCACGGTGATTGTTCTCGATGCCTCGGCCGCAATAGAGTGGCTTCTTCAGTCGCCCGTGGGGATCAAAATCGATCATCGTATCTTTGCTCCTTCTGAGTCGCTCCACGCTCCTCATCTCCTCGACATCGAAGTGACTCAGGTGTTGCGGCGTTATGTTCGGGATAGGACGATTACCGCGCAGCGAGGGCAGGAAGCGCTCGAGGATCTCGGCGATCTACCACTTACTCGTTATCCGCATGATTTCCTTATTCCTCGCGTTTGGGAACTCCGCGCAGCGCTGACGGCCTACCATGCGGCATACGTGGCGCTCGCTGAACTGCTCGACGCTCCTCTTTTGACATGCGACGGCAAGATCGCTTCCGCGCCAGGTCACGACGCCAATGTAGAGGTCGTATAGGGAACTGATGAGAGCATGCCTGGAGTACGATCCCAGTCGCAAAGCGCGGTTGTACCCAAGCCTGGAGCTTGATTCCCGGGTTCGTCAGCTAGGGCTCTCCAGATGTAGAAGACGGAGTTTCGAAGGCGGAAATTGAATTCAGATCCGTTTTCAAGCTCTCCTTGGTAGTCTCCCCCATACGATAAAGAGTAGTGAGCTTGAGAAAAGACCGCGGATAGCGAATCTGCCGCCCTTGTGGGGCTGAGGGGCAGCTGCCCTCTGCATAATTGATATTCGCGAAGGATGCTGTTCCGAAATGGTGCAGGTTCCCAGAAGTGTGACCCGATGTGATCTACCGCTCCCGGAATCCATTGAAAATGCAGGAAATAATAGAACTGGAGATGGAATCGAACTTGCCGATCAAAAGAGGGAATGGGTGTCGAAAAACACTGATGAAAGGGTTCGACGAACCAGAGATCTATCGGAGCGTGCTGCAGGCGCTCACAGCGGGAGTGTTCATGGTGGACCGGGAGCTACATGTGGTCTTCTGGAACGAGGGCGCGGAGGCGATCACAGGTCATCTGAGCCAAGAGATGCTGGGAAGACAATGCAGCGACCACCTACTGGGGCACATTGACCGTGAAAACAATATGCTGAGTGGGATGGCAGCTCCCGTGGGGACGGCAATGCGGGACGGGAGGGCGATCGAGGCGCAACTCTCGCTCCGGCACAAATCAGGGTATCCGGTACTCGTGAGGCTGCGCGCGATGCCGATTCGCGATGGTAGCGGGCGAATCCTCGGGGCGGCAGAATGTTTCGAGCAAGCGGGATCGTCGCTGCATTTCGATCACCGGTTGAGCAAACTCGTGGAATTGGGCTGCACCGATCCGCTGACGGGCGCGCTCACTCATGAATACACGCAAACCCAGATTCGAGAACGCATTGAAACGTTCATGCTGCATCGTGTGCCGTTCAGCGTGCTGGCAATCAAGGTGGACCACATTGACGATTTGCGCGCAAGGGACGGCAGCGGAGCAGTGAGCACGGTGATGAGGGTAGTGGCACGAACGCTGGCAAACAGTCTGCGCCCCACAGACCTTTTAGGGCGATGGACAGAAACGGAATTTCTAGCGGTGGCGATGGAGTGCAATGTGTGGGAAGTGATGAGGGTAGGAGACCGGTTGAGGAGAATGGTGCACTGCGCAGAGGCGACGTGGTGGGGCGACCACATTCGCTTGACGGCGTCCATGGGCGGGGCCGGTGCGAAAGAAGGAGACGGCGCGGAGACGATCGTCGAACGTGCGCGTGCTGCATTGGAGGAGAGCATTCAGCAGGGAGGAGACCGGGTGATCGTGCACCAAGATTAAAAACCAAGGCACAGGGGACCGGAGCAATATGTTTGCCATTATCGGAATCGTCGTAGTGTTCGGCGCGGTTGTAGCCGGCTATCTGATGGAGCACGGGAACATCCGAGTGCTGCTGCAACCGGCGGAACTCATCATCATCGGGGGAGCGGCAGCCGGAACGGTGCTGATCGCAAATCCGTTACACATCTTGAAGGCGATAATCGGGGGAATCGCAAGTGCGTTCGGAGGGTCAAAATACTCCAAGGAGAGATATCTGGAGACTCTCAAGATGTTGTATCAGCTGTTTGGGAGGGCAAGGAAGGAAGGCCTGATGGCCCTGGAAACTGATAGCGACGCCCCTGACAAAAGTCCAGTGTTCTCGAAGTATCCGAAGTTCTTGAAGGATCACCACGCGCTTGCCTTCGTCTGCGACACCATTCGTATGACGGCAAGTGGTGGCGTGGAACCGTTTGATTTGGACCAGATGATGGACCTCGACATGGAGGTGCATCATCACGAAACCACGCAGCCCGTGGCGGCGCTCACGACGATGGCCGATTCCCTTCCGGGTCTAGGAATCGTCGCCGCCGTGCTCGGCGTGGTGATCACGATGGGAGCATTGGGCGGGCCGCCGGAAGAAATCGGGCACAAGGTGGCGGCCGCGCTGGTGGGAACTTTTCTAGGAATTCTGCTCTGTTACGGATTGATCGGGCCGATTTCTTCCAGCATGGCGAAAGCCGCGGATGAAGAGCACGCCTACTATTACGTGCTGCGCGTGGCGATCGTTGCGTTCATCAAAGGGATGGCGCCAACCGTGGCCGTGGAGATCGGCAGAAGAGCGGTACCAGGTCACGTCCGGCCCACATTCCAGGAAACAGAGAGGACCATCAAGGACAAAGGAGAAACAGCGGCGCCCGCGGAAGCAGCGGCGTAGCGGCAACACGGCCAAAAATGGTAGGGACATCACCGAAGATCATCATCAAAAAGAAGGGCGGCCACGTAGGGCACCATGGCGGAGCGTGGAAAGTGGCGTACGCGGACTTTGTGACTGCGATGATGGCGCTGTTTATCGTGTTGTGGTTGATGAACTCCAGCAAGCAGATTCAGGAAGCAGTCGGCGGATACTTCAAAGACCCGACGGGGACCGCAAAACAAGTCGGGAGCGACATGGTCGGGTCCGGGCAAAACTTTGTCGTGACCAAAGACAACATGGAGCAGCTTAAGGAAGAGCTACAAAGAGCCATTAAAGAGGTGCCGAACTTCGACAAATTGAAGAACCACATAGACATGACTGTCACGAACGAGGGCCTTCGGATTGAACTAACCGAGTCGGCGAATGGCACGTTTTTTGACAGTGGGAGTACTAAGATCAGCGCTGACGGCGAGGACCTTCTTAAACTGCTCGCGCAAGAGTTGGGGAAATTGCCGAACAAGCTCGCCTTGGAGGGGCACACGGACTCGAAGAAGTATCCGCCTGATAGCAATTACGGCAATTGGGAGCTCTCCACCGACCGGGCCAACGCGGCGCGAAGACTCATGCAGAGTAACGGCATACGCGCGGACCAGGTCTCGCAAGTGCGGGGTTTTGCCGATCAGAGACTACGCAACCCCAAGGATCCGCTTGATCCCTCCAACAGACGAATATCCCTGATCGTGAAATATTTGAACAAGCCAGGGACTTCCGAACCTGCGAAGCCTTCCGCGGAGGATACGGAATCAGGCACACCTTCCCAAAACGAGCCGGCCAACCCCACCGAGAAGAAGGAATAGAAAGTCTAAGGACAGCGGAATTCAGTTGTTCAGGGAGACGGGGGCTTCGGCGGAGCAAAGACAGCATCGTCTATAGCAATATTTTGCTCGATTTGCTCCACCTGAATCGTGAACCGCCCGCCCGGACGGGCCAGAGTCCATTGAAACGGGATTTTAACACCACCGGCGTCGCGGTAATCGGCATAGTCAACTTGCGTAGGATTGTAGCCTAGCGGCGAATCAACGTAGCGCAACATGCGAATTAGCAGGCCGGTTTTCTGATCGAAATAAAGTTTGAGAGGGGGCTGGCCCTCATTCTGGCCGATGACCAGCCAAGTGTCCTGGCCGTCAACCTGTTCACCGGGCTGAACTTCAAACTTTTGAAACATGTGGGGCACATCCACCGCAAAGTTCATGTCGGCATCAAGACGGGCCTCGGCGCCCTCTTGGGCGTTCATCATGTGGACTCGCCCAGGAAAACTGAGCCATCCCTGCTTGCCATTGAAAGCCGTGACGCTCTCTCCCTGCTTCATGTGCATGATGGAAACACGCTCATCGGGAGCCTTGGAATAGATCTCGATGGGGAGTTTTTGGTCGCCGAAGGCGGTCACCGTGCCCTTCTCTACGCGGGTGCTGATCTTCTGCAGCGCCTGGGCGCCTCCCACGGCTGCCAAATACTTATCGAGCAGTTCTTCCGGTTTGGGGAACGCCGAAGCTGGAACTGTTTCACTGGCCGTCATCTCCGGTATGCGCACTTCTGCGGCAATGATCGGGGTAGCGACTGGCTTTGAGGAACCCCTGTGGCACGTATAGCAGGTTACCTGGCGATGGCCGTCGAAGTTTTCCCGGTTGATGGTCATCATCATTTCCATCATCTTTCGGGCAGTCACCTTTGGCTTCTTGTCGTCTTTATCGAAAGCGTGCTCTACGTGACAGAATTCGCAATCCACGCCAAGGGACGCGGCAATGAATTGCATGGCAGGGATGAGTTGGTCGGCGGGAATGTCCTTCAGAACCTGGATGTTCTTGAACTGCTGGGCCGCGGTTTTTTCGGGCATCTGCTGCATCGCTTCCTGCCGGTTTGCTTGCCCGAAGACTTCAACGGAAAGGAAGAAGCAAACTGTCAAAAGAGAAAGGCCAATCCACTCTCTACGCCCGCGGTTCATTAAGTCCCCCTCTGATGGAAAGCCAAAGTCTATCAGAAGGCAGGAGAACAGAAGAGTTTGGCTTCAAATTGCATTAGATTTCTCCGCGCTTGGCGAGATCGCGAATGCGATCCGACGCACGGAAGGCTAGTGCTTCGATCGTGCAAGTAGGCTGGCCGCGGCCGGAGGTGACGAAGCTGCTGCCATCACAGAGGAAAAGATTCTTGACGTCGTGGGTGCGGTGATCGGGATTGATGACTGATGTTTTGGGATCGTTTCCCATGCGGCAGGTACCGAGGAGATGGACAGCGAACTGTTGTTCCTGCACGGGAAAGCTCCATTTCTGCTTCGCGCCTGCGGCATCTAGCAATTCGCGTGAACGTTCGACGAGCCATTTGGAAAGCTTGATGTCGTCTGGGTGGTCCTTGTACGTCATGCGAAGAGCAGGAAGCCCCCAAGCGTCTTTCACATCGGGATCGAGCGAGAAACTATTATCCTCGACGGGCAAGGAAGTGGCGTGGGCAAAGATTTCCGTCGTCCGCGGGAAGTTGTGAGCCAGAGTGCGCTTGAAGTCCTTTCCCCAGAGGGGCGTGCCCGGGGGAAGCGCAGCCGAGGCGAACGCCACCGGGGTAATGTCGAAGCGGGCATCCAGTCCGCCGCCACCTACGAAACCCATCTTATTCGGATCCAGTTCGTAGAAATCATGAAGGACGCGGCTGACTGCATAGCCTTTGTAGTCGTTCAACGGCTCGTCGAAAACTCCGAAGGAGATGCCGCCAGAATTGAGCATGAGATTCTTTCCGACATATCCACTGGAATTGGCTAAGCCGTTGGGAAATTGATGTGAGGCCGAGAGCAGCAGCAGGCGCGGCGTTTCCGCGCCGTTGGCGCACACGATCACCGCTCTGGCTTTCTGCATGTGGACGTTTCGCTGCTTGTCGAAATAGACGGCTCCGGTAGCGCGGCCGTTGGCGTCGGTCTCAATGCGATGGACGTAGCTGTTCGGACGAATCTCGCAAAGGCCAGTCCGTTCCGCGAGGGGAATCATGCTGGCGAGAGAACTGGATTTGGCGCTCACCTCGCAGCCGAAAAGCATGCAAAAGCCGCAATTGACGCAGGCGCTGCGGCCCGGGCGTGGTTCAGACAGGATTGCCATCGGCGCGGGAAAAGGATGCCAGCCTAGTTTGCGGGCGGCACGCTCAAAGATCACACCTGAGGATTTCACCGGCAGAGGTGGCATCGGATAAGGCTTGGAGCGAGGAGGATCAAAAGGGCTAGCATTTGCCAGGCCGGATACACCGACCTCCCACTCCACTTTGGTGTAATAAGGCTCGAGATCCGCATACCGGATCGGCCAGTCAGAAAATGTGCTTCCTGGCACGGGACCGACCTTACTGCGCTCGATGAAATCAATTTCGTGAAAACGCCAAAAATTCGCCGTGAAATGGACGCTGGTGCCGCCGACGAGGCGCCCGTAAATCAGCGCGCGCTGTTTTTTGGCCTTATCCTGGGGCGTTTTCCGGAACGTGTTCGGCTGGAGTTCCGGATGATTCGTCAGGAAGTCTTCGTTCAGAACCTTGATCTCATCGTGAGTGAATTGATCGGGGGTGAGATAGGGTCCCTGTTCCAAGACAACGACGCGTAAACCGCTTGAGGATAGCTCCTTGGCAAGGATGCCGCCTGCGGCGCCGGAACCCACGATGACGAAATCCACTTCATCTGAAGTCTTGTACTTGGGCGTTTCGGCGGTCATTGTTTGTCCGTAGTCCTGGGATCAGGCTGCCATCCGGGGTAATTCTTGTCGTAAAAGCCAAAGGGTGGTTGGAAGGTGTGACCAGGCTCGCGGCCGATGGCTTTCCAGCCGATTGCGTCGCGATTCCCTTCCCGCCCGGAATCCGGATCAATGAGGAATCCCAGGATTGTATGTTGGCGAATGGTCTCGAAAAAATCAGGTGCCTTGGCAGGAGAGCGGAAGGGGCGCTGGCCGGAAGGACGGCTGTGATCGAAGGACGTGAGGATGGCATCCTGCTCGTCGGCGGTCGCCGCGGAGAAGTTCTCGACTTTCGAATACATCTCTTTCACGCGCGATTGAACATCGGCCAGCCCGTCACGATAGAGTTTCTGGTTTCTTTTTGCGAATGTAACAAGCCCTTTGTCAATGAAGTAGACGACTCCGGCTTCTCGGGCCCCAGGCGTGTCATCCGTCGGGATGACACGAGCAGTAATCGCTTCGACTTCCTTGGCTTCCTCGGGGGTGAAATACTCGAACTTCATAGGGAACGCCGAACTTGCAGCGTGACGCGCATGATCCGCAGCGCTGAGTACCGCGGGCCAATGCAGGCCAACCCACGCGGCTGAGAGATAGGCCGCCCCTTGTGCCATAAAGTGCCGCCGGGCGAGCGCTAAAGCTGGAGATATTCTTTCAGGCATGCGAGGGACTTTATTCTGAGACACTCGTGCGGTCAAGACCAAAGAACGAACCGTGGGATGCACGAAATCGAATGCATTTCCGGGTCGGATTTGCGACCTTATGTGGGCGTAGTGTACGATTCAAACGATTCACCAGCGAAAATCGGAATGAGGAAAGTTTAGCAGGCGCATGGCAACTGTTACAGGTGCGATTGGAACCGGGGGCAAGTGGCTGCTCGACAAAATTGTGGGCGCCATTGCCGCCACGGGAGTCAACCCAAACGTTCTGACGTTTTCCGGATTGGTGGTGAATTTCATAGCTGCTGGTAATTTTGCGATTGGGAATTTTCGTACGGGTGCCATCATTATTTTCTTCGCCGGCTTTCTGGACATGCTGGACGGACAAGTGGCCAGACGGCAAAAAAGGGTTACGGCGTTTGGAGCGTTCTACGATTCGACTCTGGATCGCTATGCTGACATGGCGCTGTACATGGGTTTGCTCGTCTATTACTCCGTAAGTGGACGTACCCTTTATGTGGTGATTGCGGCGATTGCCACGGCGGGCTCTGTCATGGTGAGTTACGCGCGGGCGCGGGCAGAATCGCTTATTCCCTTGTGCAAGGTGGGCTTTATGGAGAGACCCGAGCGCATGGTGTTGCTAATTATTGGCGGCCTTTTCAATCGCATGGCGCCGGTGCTTTGGGTGATTTCGGTGGTTTCAACGATAACCGTCATACATCGCATCGTGTTCACATGGCAGGAAACCCGTGCGGGGCGAACCTTGCCGGGAATCAAGCTTTCTCTCTAGGTCTGAAATACCAACAGTGTATTTTCTATTATGCGGCCTCAAATTGGCCAGAACTTGGCTCGAGAACGCGGTGGCCGAATTGAGTTAAGCCACTCGCATTTGCTTGTGATAGGCTTGGGCCGTCCGCGCCTTTGTTTACATCCCGGGTTTTTCAAAGCATGAATCCAAGCAACGACAACGGAAGAAGGAGAGAGCACATGAGAAGCGAACGCATGATTCCAGCTCTTCTGGCCGTTCTTGTTGTTACGGGACTGACATCCTGCCAGGCACCGTACCATCAGCCAGATGAACACTACGTATTCGTCGCCGCCAACATAACTTTGCCATATTGGCAAGAGGCCCAGGCGGGGCTATACGATGCTTCAACCCAGATGGGGGTGAAAGCCGATTTAGTGGGGCCTGAGAAGTTCGATCCGCAAGAGGAGCTCAGAGCATTTCAGACCGCGGTGGCCTCCAAGGCCACTGGAATTCTGATTTCTGTGACGCGGCCCGAGCTGTTCCAGGACGCGATCAACGGTGCAATCAGCCAGGGCATTCCGGTGATTTGCGTGGATTCCGACGCTCCCGACTCCAAACGGCTCTCGTTCATCGGTACGGATAATTTCCGTGCTGGAGAAGAAAGCGGAAAGCGGATCGCGCAGATTCTTCAGGGTAAGGGACAAATTGTGGTCGTCACAATCCCCGGACAGCTCAATCTAGACGAGAGGCTGCGCGGGGTGCAGGAAGCGCTAAAGAAATTCCCTGGAATGAAGATCATCCAAACTCTCGACGACAATGGGGATCCTCGCGTGGCAAACGACAGCATTTCCGGCTTGCTCCAGGCCAAAGCAAAATTCGACGGCATCGTAGCTTTGGAGGCCTCAGGAGGATCGGGAGCCGCGGAAGCGCTCCACCGCCTAGACATGGCCGGAAAGATTCCAATCGTAGCTTTCGATAAAGATCCGGAGACCCTCGACTGGATTGACCGGGGAGTGATTACCGCGACAGTGGCGCAAAAACCCTATGTGATGAGCTATTACGGCCTGAAATTCCTGGATGACCTGCATCACAACGCTGTACATGAATTCAAAGACTGGCGGACGGCCCCCGAATCACCCTTGCCAACGTGGGTTGATACGGGGACTTCGATTGTGGACAAGACGAATTTGAAGGCCTTCCGGGACGCGCTTGCAGCGCATCCGAAACCAATCTAGAAACCCTCGTAGCGGCTCTGGGCCATGGGCCGGAGACAGGGATTGGTCGAGGGGAAGTCGCGTCCACTGATCATCTCTGTGGTCAGACGAAATGTCCCGGAAATCCCCTGCGAGCGAGGGGATCGCCGAGCACTAAACCATTCTTTCTAAAGTACTTGCTCGAGTTCGTTTTGAAGTTTTGCCCACTCCGATGACTCTCTCGAGTCGGGGGCAATGTAGAAGAATCCTGTCAAGGATCGACGCAAGATCTCACGCGGAAATATTACCATACAGTTATAGATAATTATTGTTGCACTATTAAGAAACAACAGATTACACTCTCGGCAGATTAGAATGTTGTTGTAAAATATGCGATTGTATCGCATATTTTGCACATGTGGATACCGCGGGATGTCGAGCCTAGATTGCGACGTTCTGCCAGGACCAGGCCAGTTGTCGTCCTGACGGGCGCGCCCCAGACAGGAAAGACCTCCACCTTTCTGCGGTTGTTCCCGAATTATGGTTTTGTCTCTCTGGACCTCCCTACCGAAGCGGAACAAGCCGAGAAAGAACCGCACAATTTTCTTCATCGCCATCCCCCGCCCGTGATCATTGATGAAGTGCAATACGCGCCGGGTCTCTTCCGGCACCTCAAAGTAGCGGTGGACGCCAGCCGCACTCGCAACGGGCAATACCTACTCACCGGTTCGCAGAAATTTACCTTGATGAAGAATGCGTCCGAATCCTTGGCTGGGCGGGCGGACATTGTTGAATTGGAAACACTTTCTTTGGTGGAAATCCAGGCTGCACTGCCGCAAACCACAGTGGAGATGGCCATCGTGCGGGGCGGCTTTCCGGAGCTGAATGCCAACCCGGATATTGACCAAGTGGCCTTCTACGACTCTTATCTGGCCACGTACTTGGAGCGCGACGTGAGGTCCCTTGCCAATGTAGGAAACCTGCGGGACTTCGAGCGTTTTTTACGTGCCTGTGCCTTGCGTTCCGCAAATTTGCTGAATAAGGCGGATTTGGCGCGCGACGTCGGCATCGCGCCTTCCACAGCGAACCACTGGCTTTCCATGCTGGAGGCTTCAGGGCAAGTAGCGTTGCTTGAGCCGTGGTTCTCGAACCGTACGAAATCCATCGTCAAGAGCCCAAAACTCTACATTGCCGACACCGGACTCCTCTGCGCTCTATTGAACATTCGTTCTGGAGACGCCCTCCGTCAATCCCCGGCGGTAAGCGCGGTCTGGGAAACCTTTGTCTTCGCGCAGCTGCGCGCCCGCGAGCGCCGCGCCGGACGCACTCGCAGTCTGTTCTTCTGGCGCGATCGCACACGAGAGGTGGATTTCGTGGTTGATGCTGATGGCCAGTTGGAGCTTTTTGAAGCGAAGTGGACCGAGTTGCCCTCGAACGGGGACACCGTGAATCTCGATTTCGTACAAAGGGTTGTGAGCAAATTCCGTGTAGCCAGCGGCGCGGTCGTTTCTCGCACGCCCAACAGCTTTCCGCTGCTTCATGGATTCCGAGCGCTGCCCGTATCTGAACTTGGCTGAAGTGGACTTTCCGCCGATTGAGAATGGGGAGCAAAGCACATCAGAAGATGAAAGAAGCGGTCCGTACAGAGACGCTTGCATGTGCGCAGCCCAAGCGCCCAATCCCTCGAGTGCCCATCCATCTAAAATACAAGACGCTGAATCCTGACTGAGACGGTTAGGATGTGACCTCTACCTTGATTGGCGGAAGGACGGCTCGGCCAAGACGCATCGCTTGCAGTCGTTCGAGTTGGCTGAGCGTCCGGTCAATCGACCGCTCGAGGCTCGCTTCATAGCGCAAAAAGCGATCTGCCTCGGGAGCCGAGGGGACATTTTGGCGAAGGGCTTCGATTTTGTCCTTGCGGGCAGCCCTTTTACCGGCAAAATCCGCATATCCTTGAAGTCGATCTATTTGCAGCTGCAAGATATCGAGAAATTTTGCTTTACGCTTCTCCGCATCTGCAGGTTCTTCCTTCTCTCGTGCGATAGCAGCATACCCTCCAGGACGGAAATAGGTGGCGTACGCTACAATAACGGGATTGTTCGCTGCTTTAAGTTCGTTACCGCCGTAGACCTGGACCAAGACACGCGAATCAAGAGATAGCCTAAAGCCCTTAACCGATATGGACTGCTTCAACATTTGTAGGGCTTCGATGCACAACTCGCGAATGTGGGAATTCTTTATCCCCGCGAATAGACCAGCCTTCGCCTCTTGCTCAGACCTTAGAAATGCTGCTGCCTCCTGCCCCTCGCGTTCGAATTTGTCCAAACTATAGTAGTTCGTTCCCCTCTGAATCTCCGCTCCCTCGGCAATTAACAATCGGCGGTAGCGCCAGAAGAGGGAGGCCAATTTCTCAACGAGAACCTCCTCAAGCGTTCCTTCGGGCCTAAGATCATTGCGAATCCCGCTCAACAAAGCTTCAAATTCCGGTCTGGACTCGCCGCGTACCAAGGCGAAACTAGCCAGTATCCCGTGCTTGAGCGCGTTGTGCTTGCTTCTCGCTTTGCCGGTTGGGGTGCGAGGACCTGTCCTCCGTGCAGGCAAGGAAACGCTCGGCACTGCTGCGCCCTCAGCGGTACCTTCTGTCTGCTCTTCATCAATAATGTTTCGTGTTCCTATGCTTCCCACGGACCCTCCGAGACACGCGAATCAGCGGTGTGGCTAGATTACGGGGTTCCCTTCCGTCGTGTGGATGGTACGTGAGTACCGTTCTTGACATATTTGTACTTTTAGCAACGGGCCACTTTCCCGACCGCTATCTACATCTCGGCCTGTTTTGGATTGGAATACTTGCCGTTTGAAATCTTTTGTGCACTTTTAATTCATCTGCATGAGTAAGATGATCCGTAACATGCTCAAAAGGCTGCAAATACTGATCCAGGATTCCGACTACCGGGAAATCCAGCGTATCGCGCGCTCTGGGCACCTGTCTGTGCCTGATTTCCATTGCGTTTAGGCCGAAGGCTGTGGGCTCGATCTCGGCGGCCTGCAAAGGTCGGCCGTTCTGTAGAGTATTAAATAAACATATGGTTACTTTTTGTGTCGAAGCTGTCATCTTCATTTTTGTGATTGACAAATTATAGCAGCTCTGCTATAAATGCAGCACTATGACATCGTACGAATTCAAGTCCGCACGACTTGACAAGGGCTGGAACCAAACCCAAGCCGCAGCCAAATTGGGTGTATCGCAAGCCCATCTTAACTGCTTAGAACACGGGAAGCGTCGGCTCACACCTCAGCTGGTTCGTCGGGCAGCAGTGGTCTATGGGTTGTCGCCGGATGTGCTGCCGACATCTGAAGCCTTTACTCCGGGACCGGTGGACGATCAGCGTCTGACGGAAATGCTTGCGCGACTTAATTACCCGGGCTTCGCAGATCTCGCTACGAAAACACAGGAAAAGAATCCTTCGGAGTTCCTGCTCACAGCTCTGTCGCAACAGAGTCTCGATGCTCGAGTTGCAGCGGCTTTGCCATGGGTTGTCCTAAGGTTTGCGAAAGCGGATTCCTGGCTTGTGGAGAATGCTCGAAAATTCAACTTGCAAAACAGGCTGGGTTTTGTCGTCACACTTGCGAGGCGGATAGCGGAGAGTCAAAATAACCCGCGACTGTCGGAACTCAGGCGGCTTGAAGAAGCTCTCGATGAAAGTCGTCTTGTGAAAGAGGATTTTCTTCCACGTCCTCCTCACACAGAAAATGAAAAGGAATGGTTGAGAAGCAATCGCACAGATGATGCCGCGCACTGGAACTTGCTGACTCGCATGAGGCCCGAGCACCTTCAATATGTCAGCTGACAAACCACTGTCATCACCTTGGAAAGAGTTCCTGGCCGAAATCGATGGACTGTTGGAAGAGCCTCTCTACCTACATTGTATTGGCGGATTCGTGATTGCTTATTTCTATGGGTCTCCAGCGTATGGTATTACCATGGTTTTTGAGGATTTGCTGATTGGCGCGACGGCCTCACATCTCGGCTACGCTGTCGCAACATTGAACATCGGAGACTTTCAGAGGATCCACGCGCTTTCCGTCGCGCAAGTTTAGCTTCTAATTCCAAAGAGATTTGCTAAGGCGTATCCGGTACCCGCAGCCGCGACCATCGTCGTTTCGGCCGCTGAACTTTTGTCTTGGTGAGCAGTGCATAAGAAGGGTTGCCGTGGCCAGCCCGCATCTCCCCTTCTGGAATCCCCGAAAAATTGATTGGGACATTCGCGCGTGCGCCTGACACCACGTGTCGCAGGATCCACAAAACTGCGGCTATTCTCCGACATCTGTTTTCTGACGGGAAAGAAAGCGCTGGAGGTATTTCGGACCTTGCGCTCTATAAGCAGCTAGGCCTCCAGCTAGTAGTGCTTCACATACCTGCGCAAGGCTGCGCCCTTCACCCAAAGCCACCTTTTCAAGCTCTGCCTTAAGGCGGCCTGGCACTCGGAAAGATAGCGCACTGTCCTTTCTCATCTCTCGCACATTGTATTGCAGTGTGTGTGATCGAGGAGAAAATCTTTCTTGACAAAGTGTATGTAGTATACATACAATGTGTGCATGACTTTAGATCCAGGAAAGCTACGACGACACTTGATTCGTGCAAATACCCACCTGGCCAAGGAATTGTGGGGGATGGAAATTCAACAGCGCCACGTCCGTGCTCTCCGCGATCTCGGCGAGAGTTTTGGCTTCTCTGTTGCTCGCGGAGACATCCTGCTGTTGAATGGCAACTGGTACGTCACACATGCCGGGTTACTTCGACTGGCTAGCCGCAACCGATGCTGCGGCATCAACACTCGGCTCGTCCCCGAGCACTGTGAGAGGAGTTCTAAGAATTGGGTCTTCAAAGCAACCGTTTACAAGCGCAAAGGCTCGAAGGGCTTCGTTGGGTATGGTGACGCTGATCCATCGAACGTGTCTCCGTTGGTACGCGGGGCTGAAATGCGCGTCGCAGAGACGCGTGCGGTCAATCGCGCCCTACGCAAAGCGTACGGCATTGGTCTCTGTTCGGTCGAAGAACTGGGTTGGCTGACCGGACCTCCGAAGGCGTCTGAGAATCATCAGCAGCCGGCCAAGCCTCACGCCTCGAATAATGGCTCGAACAACGGCCAGCCTCGGTTACGGGATCGTCTCTGTCTTCTCATTCGCCAGTACGACCTCGATCCCACTCTGGTCAAGGCATACGCGGCCGACTTTTGTGGCACAGCGACGCTCAAGGACGCGACCCGCGATTCGGTCGAATCCTTTGTCTCTCATCTGGCGTCTTCGGCGAAGGAAAACAGGGGTGGTCTGGTGTGCAAACTCAATTCCTATGCTCAGCCGGTGGAGGTCAAGTCATGAGACGACAGATTCCGGGACTGCATTTGAACCAACAGCACCACGAGAGTCCTCTGGATGGTTTCTTTCTGGTGCAAGTGGAAAGGGTCGCTTATCGTTGGCATCCGCAGAAACCCTTCCTAGAACTTCGTTTTCTTGTTTCAGAACCAAAACCGTTTGAAGCACGGTTATTCAGCGGGCGGCTGTACTGCACGGACAAGGCGCTCTGGAAACTCAACTGGTTTCTTCGGGACTTTGGCTACGACGCTGAGCTGCTCAGCCATGATCAGGTGGATGAAAAGGCTCTACTGGGTCTTCGGGGGATAATCCGGACTTCATATTTAACTATGAATGGCCGTTCCTTCCAGAACCTCGATGCATTCGCTGCTGCAGACGATTGGGAAGTGCTTTCCTGTACATCGATCGGCGAAAGCCAGCAAGAGAAAGATTCCGATGGTCTATAGCTACACGCAAATTACCCAGTATCTGCGCTGCCCTCGCAGCTATCGCTACCGCTACCTGGACGGCTGGCGGGAGAAAGAGACCCGGGCAGCCATGGTTTTTGGTCGCTGCTTTGAAAAGGCTATCGGTGCTCTGTTCTGCGGAGAGGACAGCACCGCGGTCCTTTACAAGGAATGGGCTGTCTTCCGCGAGTCTACCTTCGAGTACAAAAAGGGAGAATCCTGGGACCGGATCCTCCATCAGGGTGTCCATTTGCTCGAAATGTTTGCTCGAGATAATCGTGTTCAAATTCAGGATCCAAAAAGAGATTCGCAGATAAAGGTAACTCAGGCTCTTCCGGCTGGTAGTGAATTTGTAGCGTACATCGATGCGATCGGGATGCTCGATCATCAGCACTGTCTGATCGATTGGAAAACAACAACGAGCCGCTATCCAGAAGAACCTGAGGGGCTGCTTTCGCTCGACCCTCAATTGATCTGTTATTCCTGGCTCACGGGAATTTCTGAGGTTGCCTTGGTCGTGTTCGTTAGAAAGCAGGTGCCCGAGATTCAATATTTGCGAGCGACCATCTCCGAAGAGCAGCGACGCGAATTCGGTACTTTGGTAGAAGCCACCGCCGGCCAGATTGAAGCGGGACAGTTCGTTTCTCACAGCGGCATCCGATTCCCGCAAAACGGTTGCGTGAGCTGTGCCCATCTGGGGCTCTGCCTCAGCAATCAGCAACTCATCGATAGCAATCTCATCCGCAAGCCGGGAGCAAGCGACCTTGATTGGCTTGATGAGCTTGCGGATTAACGGGCGGCCACTCGTGGCGCCCAAGCTCAATCGACGGCGGGCTCTCGCGGTGCTCGAGAAGATCGATGAGATCTTGCACTGGGAAAAACGGAAAGAGCGAGAACGGGACGTGCGATTTGTGGAGCTCGGACGATACTTGTGCGAGGTGCGGGCGGGTCAGTACTGGAGAATCGAGAACTTGAGGTCGTTTGACGAGTTCCTAGAGAAACGTTTCCCCGACTCACGAAGGAAAGCGTACTACTTGATGGCCATCCACGAAAATCTGACTCAGGTTCCGAAGCAGGCGCTTCGTGACGTGGGCTGGAGCAAGGCGATTGAGCTTGTCAAAGTGGCGCGGAGGGACCAAGAGGAGTTCGACTGTGCAACCTGGTTGCACAAAGCCAGGTCGCTTCCGAAAGAAGAATTCAAAGGGGAAGTCGAAAAACACCTGACCGGTCGGGAAACCGAGCCCTGGGAGCTCCTGTATTTCAAGCTTTACAAAAGTCAACTGCCGGTGATTGAACGGGCTCTGGAAACGGTAGGTTTAATGTTGGGAACCAACAAGTCGCGCGGATACTGTCTGGAGATGATCTGTGCAGATTTCTTGGCAGGAGCCAACCTAGACGGGACGGACGCGGAAGCACTGCTATTATCGTTGCGCCATATTTACGGCTTGTTGCCCGAGGAACAGCGAAGCTTTTTCCGGCACGAGCTTGCGGGTCTGTCGTGTCCGGCTTAAGGCCAAAACAACCTCGCTTGTGCCTCGAAGCCGAGAACTATCGGCTCCTTCGCAAGGAGGTCCTCGCCAGAGACAACTGGCGGTGCCAGAACTGTGGCTCAGCAGAAAACCTGCAGGTACACCACATCCTATCTCGGAGCCGCCTCGGGCATGACGGCGCGGAAAACCTGATCACGTTATGCGCTGAATGCCATAAGCTCTCACACAGTCGCTGATGACCTTGAGAGTCGAGTGGCATCCGTGCGACTAAGGAAGGTGTAGAACTCGCTCGGCGGAGCGCGCTCTACTTAAAGATCAAAAGAGGCCGACTGCCGAGCGATTACTCTAAATGTGATAACAGAAAAGGGAACCGATGAAGATGACAGCCGGAGTTGACATTAGGACAAATTCAAAGGAAGCATGGCGGCGTGGCCCAATCTTGCTCCTCGTCGATTCCAATCTTCCGAGTCATCTGGGCGGCTAGTCTCATCACAATATGCCTAATTCTGGCCCAATCATGGCAATACGTTGCACATCCTAATTGGCTGCTTAGTTTCGTAGCTTAATAAACTATTGCAACGAAATGACTTACGAGTGCTAAATTCACGAAAATTAAGGCATAAAACTTGCGGTAATGCTGATGTCCTATGGTGTGCGGAGGGTCCACCTGTGAAAATTCTTAGAGTTCTAGTACCAAGCATCTTGTTGGCTGGCTTAATTGGCTCAGCCGCTATGGCAGACGGCATTGACCCAACGGTTGTCGTCCGGAACGTTGATCCGCCTAATCCGATCGCGATCACTCAGCCAAACCAGAGTTTTCTTGTCGCCGCAACGAGTGGGCTAAATATTGAGAGCGTCCAAAATCAAACCGGGGTGACTCTTACGTCCCTCGTTCTGACGCTTTTCACGATTGGACCTGTGCAGGATCTTACTTTTACCTGCGATGGCACAAGCGTCTTCGCGTCCTGCAACTCGCAACGAGGGCCGAACGGGTCCACGCAACTAGTGTTTTCTGGCGTGGGAGGGGATTTCACCGGCTTGGTGTCCGCAATCTGCACAACGGGAACCATATTCGATGAACTCAGTCTGTTTGGTAGCTGCAAGTCATGCGTCGGCGGGATCTACGAAATAGACTTTGAAGGTATACCCGCGGGAGATTTGATCTATGGTTACGGAACGGTGGCAACTCCCGAGCCAGCGACTGGTTTGCTTCTCCTTTGTGGTCTAGCCGGGATAGCTGCATGGCGCAAGCGCAGCACGTTTGCCTCGGCGCGGTAAACGGAATTCACAAGAGAATCGGGTTTATTTCGCGGGGTGTGAAGACCACCCCGCATTGTCTTGCTTTGCGCGCCGCCCACTTTTCGGAGAA
>DATJAD010000086.1:0-12271 GCA_035516615.1 Candidatus Acidiferrum sp. | reverse complement strand
GGCTTTCGCCATTCCCTCCGACGACTTCCGCGAAGGAGGATCCCGTGCCAATCAGCCTGATGTCGCTATCCCTGGTATCCAGACCCGTAACGCTGCAGGAAGGCCTGAAAATCCTGGAGCGGGATGATTATCGCTGCCAGTATTGCGGGCTCGATGGAAGAGCCAGCTTCGAGAACGCGCTGATGATGTCGGTGGACTTCGTGGTGCCTCGCGCGCGCAAGGGGAAAAAGGCGCAAGGGAACCTGGTGGCGTGCTGCCGGCCATGCAACGCGATCAAGGGCATGAAAGTGTACAAGAGTTTTGAAGATGCTAAGGCCCACGTGCTGGCCGAACGCGAGAAACTGCGGAAGTCGTGGGAAGCCAAGACCGCGAGGCCGATGGCGAAAGCGGCGAGCGCATAAAGCTCTCTGGTTGAAGAATCATTCCCCCCGGCGGGATGACCGATCTTTGCGGGCAAGCGTAGAAGCTGCGCCCAAACATTGATTCGATAGATTTTCAAAAGCGATTTCTTGGCCGGACGGAGACAATCCCAAGAGCGATTCTCTGCGCAAAAAACGCGCGGAGAGGACGCGGTCTTCACTGCGCTTCGCTTCGTTCAGAATGACGGTCAATCGTGAAAGACGATTGCGTGAAGAAGTGCCGTCATCCGCGGAATAGATCCCCGCACCAAGCTTTCGGGCGCCCTTGCGAGGATGAACTGCGCCATAGTTCCTCTTTCCACTTTCCTTTCCCACCTGTATAGTGGCGCGCGAAAACCAATTCATGGGGGTGGTTCACGATGAATCTCTGGTCACGCCGCAAGTTCTTTTTGACTTCTCTGGCAGCACCGGCAGCCGCGAAAGCGCTGGCAGCGGAAACGCCGGACTGGGCATTGACGCCGCGCGCTCCCGCGAATGGCCCGGTGATGATTTCCAGCGCGAACGGATTGCACGCGCTGCAAAAGGGAATGGATGTTTTGAAGCGCGGCGGAGACACGCTGGACGCGGCTGTGGCGGCGGTGACCGTGGTGGAGAGCGATCCGAACGACGATTCGGTGGGCTACGGCGGATTGCCGAACGAAGACGGCGAAGTGGAGCTGGATGCGTGCGTGATGCATGGGCCGACGCACCGCTGCGGAGCGGTGGGCGCGCTACACCGCATCAAAAATCCCGCGAGCGTTGCCAAAGTGGTGATGGAGCGGACGAACCACACGTTTCTGGTCGGCGAGGGCGCGACGAAATTCGCGGTGGACGAAGGATTTGAGGAAACGAATCTGCTCACGGACCATTCGCGGAGAATCTGGCTGGCGTGGAAGGCGGCGACTTCGTTCAACTGGAGGCCGGGAATTGACAGCCCGGAGTGGAAAGAAAAAGTGTCGTCGTTGTTCCAGGACACGCCGGAGGATCAGGCGCTGCTGGCGCACGCGCTGGACGTGATCGCGCATCCGCCGACGGGAACGATCAATTGCTTGGCGGTGAACGAGAAGGGAGAAATCTCCGGGACGACGACGACGTCCGGGCTGGCATGGAAGATTTCCGGACGCGTGGGCGATTCTCCGATCATCGGAGCGGGGCTGTTCGTGGACGGAAACGTGGGTGGGGCCGGCTCGACGGGCAAAGGCGAGGAAAATATCAAGATCGCAGGCGGACACACGGTGGTGGAAATGATGCGGAACGGCAAATCGCCGACGGACGCGTGCCTGGAAGCGCTGCACCGCGTGGCGCTGAATTACAAGAACGACAAGAAAAAGCTGGGGACGTTTCATTTGTATTTTTATGCGCTGAACGTGCACGGCGAGCATGGAGCGGCATCGCTATGGAAGAACGGATACGAGAAAGGCGGGGAGGCGAAGTACGCGGTGCATGATGGGACGGAAGCGCGGCTGGAGAATTGCGCGGCGTACTTTGATGAGGCGGGCGGGGATATGTAGAGGAAGGCGTTGGAGTCTGAATCGAAGAGAGATTCCTCGCTCCGCGGACTTCGCTCGGAATGACGGCTTTACACTTGGTCGATTATTCGACGATGATGCGGAGGAATTTCTTCTTGCCAATTCGGACCTCATAAACGCCGTCTCCGGTCGTATCCAGCTTGATTGTTGGGTCCTTAATCGTAACGCCGTTGACCTCTAGGCCTCCCTGTTCGATTAGGCGCGCTGCCCCGGAAATGGATTCTGCTTGGGAAAGGTATTTTAAGAGTTGCGGCCACTTTGGTGATGCGGATACAACCTGTAGAGCTGCATCACGGGTGTGGGTCTGCAAGAAACCATCCGGTTGGCGCTTCAGTCGAATCTCCTCCATCTCTGCGGGTGCTTGGCGGTCGCGGAAGACGCGCTGGAAATGTTCGGCGGCTTTGCGGGCAGCTTCGGCGCCGTGGAAGCCGGTGACGATTTCTTCGGCGAGACGCATTTTGGCGTCCATGGGATGCAGCTTCCCGGATGAAACTTCCTGCTTGAGCGAAGCGATTTCGGCTTCTGTTTGGTCCGTGACAAGCTCGTAGTAGCTCCACATGAGATCGTCGGAAATGGACATGAGTTTGCCGAACATTTCCTGCGGCGGCTCGGTGATACCGACGTAGTTGCCGAGGCTCTTGGACATTTTGCGCGAGCCGTCGAGGCCGACAAGGATGGGCATGGTGAGGCAAATTTCACCCTCGAGGCGATACTCCCGCTGGATTTCGCGGTGGACGAGCAGATTGAATTTCTGTTCGGTGGCGCCGAGTTCGACATCGGATTTGAGCGAAACGGCGTCGTAGGCCGTAAGCAGCGGGTAGAGCAGCTCGTGGACAGAGATGGGCTGATTGCTTTCGAGGCGCGAACGAAAATCTTCGCGCTCGAGCATGCGCGCGAGGCGGTAGTGGCCACAGAGACGCACGACGTCGTAGCTCGAAAGTTTTTCGAGCCACTCGCTGTTGTAGCGGACTTCGGTTTTTTTCGGGTCCAGAATCTTGAAGACCTGTTCGAGATAGGTTTTCGCGTTGGCGTCAACTTGTTCGCGGGAGAGCGGAGGACGAGTCTCGGATTGTCCCGTGGGATCGCCGATCATGGCGGAGAAATCGCCGATCAGAAATATGGCGGTGTGGCCGAGATCCTGAAAATGCTTCAGCTTGCGAAGGACGACGGTGTGGCCGAGATGAATGTCCGGCGCAGTGGGATCCACACCGAGATAGACGCGCAGGGGCTTGCCGGTCTGGCGCGATTTCTCGAGACGCGCGCGCAGCTCGTCTTCGCGGATGATTTCGGCGACGCCTTTTTTCAAGTAGGCGAGCTGCTCGTCAACGAGTTTGTATTCGTGAGCTGTGATTTGACCTCACTCAACGCACAAATATACCGCTCAGCAGTCTGTACCCCGCGACCAGTGTCACGACGAGCCAGGCGAACCTAAAGCAGTGGTTAAGTCTCTTCGACCACTTCGTTTGATAGCCCGCTCCGTATGCCTCCGTGATAATGTGCTGCGGCTTAATTGGCATCTTCAACTTGTCCTCGACATCGATCATTACCTGTATCATTCCATTGCAGACTTCTGACCTTTTTTTTGTAATTCGGTCACTAAATGAGGCCATGAATATTCCGATGCCAGCTACGACCGTGACAAGAAGCAAAGCGCCGCAGCTGGTGCTTATTGCTTCGAGAACGAACCCAAGCAAAAGGGTCTGACCACCCCAGATGATAGCGGACACTTCCCACAATAGGGTGTCTGCTTGAGCGCGTTCTTCACGAGCGAAGACGTATGCTTCGCGCAGGTTTCGGTCCCAACCGGGGTCGTTACTTTCAGGAGTTTCGTCAGGCATTAGTCGCCTCTGCTGAAGCTGGGCCCAATATATTGATCACACGGCGGCCTACGATTTTGTAATTTCCTTCCAGGACGATGTTCACGGCTTCGGTGTAAAGGCGATGCTCTTCTTTCAGAATGCGCGCGCTGAGCGAATCCACGGTGTCCGCGTCCAAGATCGGCACGGCGGATTGCAGAATGATCGGACCAGCATCGAGATTCTCGTCCACGAAGTGCACGGTGCAACCGGAAAACTTGGCGCCGTAATCGAGCGCCTGCTTTTGCGCTTCTAACCCCGGGAACGACGGCAAAAGGGAAGGATGAATGTTCAAAATGCGCTGCGGAAACGTAGCGACGAAATAAGGCGAAAGGAGGCGCATGTAGCCTGCAAGACAGACAAGGGCCACTTGAGCTTCCTGGAGAATGGCAGCGACCTGGCGATCGAAGACTTCGCGCTCGAGCCCTTTTGAAGGGATGACCCTCGTCGCGATGCCCCGAGCATTGGCACGCTCGATTCCCGGAGCGCCCTCGCGATTGCTGACGACGAGAGCGATTTCCGCGTTGGGAATTCGGCCCGCGGCGACACTATCGGCAAGCGCCTCGAAATTCGAGCCGCGGCCGCTCAAGAGGACGCCAATGCGCTTCTTCATAAACGAAAAACGTTAGCACAACCGCGAACGCGGTCCAAATTGCGGCGAGCGCCACCTGGCGGCGTTTCGGGTTACGCCGCAGCAGCGGCCAACTGGGCGAAGGTGATGAAGTGGCCGGCGGGATCGCGGACGCCGATTTCGCGCGCGCCGTAAAAAGTAGTGCGCTCGGGCATGTAAAGATCAGCACCCTGCATGGCAGATTTGACGGCGTCGAGATCATCCACCTCAACATAAAGAAAGGTAGGACCTTTGCGGACGTCCGGCGCGATGGCAGGCATGTCCTTCTCCACGCTGGCGTAGGTTTGGTACATGACCTCTACGCTTCCCTGTTGAAGAATGACAAATCCGAGGCGGTCGCCTTCGGGAACCTCGATGGTTTTCTGGAAGCCGAGGCTTCCAGCCCAAAAAGGGATGACGGGTTCGATTTCCTCGACGAAAAGAACCGGGGTAAGTTTCTTTGTAGCCATGAATTCTCTCCTTGCGAAAGACACTAGTCTAATTTAGACTAGACGCAGGGTATCGCTTCAAGTGGCGGGTGTCAAGGAGGTTTTATGCGAGGCGGGAAACGGCAGCTCGAGGACCTGATCTCCATCGGACCGGCGATGGTGAAGGATTTCGAGCTGCTGGGAATCCGGAGCGTGGAACAACTGGCGAAGCAGGACCCGCACAAGATGTTTCGCAGGCTCGAACGGATCTTCGGTGAGAGAGAAGACGTTTGCGTGCTGGATACTTTTTGCGCGGCGGTGGCGCAGGCGAGGAATCCTCGGCTGGCGCCGGAGAAATGTCAGTGGTGGTGGTGGAGCAGACGGAGAAAAAAGAAAGAAACATGGAAGGAAAACTCGGCGGTATCAAGAATTCGACGGCGCAGCAAAAAATGACAACGCTGAGACGCAGAGTTCGCTGAGGCGGACAGAGAAAAAAGAGCATGGCTAAGCGGAAGAAAACCGAACCGACGACGGCGGATCTCGTGCTGCTTAGTCTGCTGGCGGAGCGGCCCATGCATGGTTACCAGGCCAACGCGGAACTCGTGCGGCGCGAGGTACAGGACTGGGCGGGCATTTCCCGGCCCCAGGTGTACTACTCGATGGAAAAGCTCGCGCGATTGAAGATGCTGCGCGAAGTACAGAGCAAAAGAGCGGCGGAAGGGCCGGAACGCGCGGTTTTCACCGTTACCGCGAAAGGGAGACACGCGCTCGCTGATGCCCTGGAGCGCACAGACTGGACGACCCAAAGAGAACGGCCGGCATTCCTTACTTGGATGGCTCTTTCCTGGCAAGCTCGCCGCGGCATTTTTGCGGAACAGATGCGCCGGCGAAAGCGGTTTCTGGAAGGAGAACTCGCTCGCGAAAAGGCGACGCTCCAGTCCGTCCTCAAGGAAGTGGGGCATCCATATCATGAAGCAGTGTGGATGGTTTCGCTGATGATCGCTCAGTTTGAAACCGAACTTCGATGGCTGCGAAAACTGGAGCACGAGGAGCCCCGCCGGGCAAAAGCTAAGAACCCGGAATATGCATGAGAGTTGATCAGGGGCGAACTCCAATTCGCCCCTGAAGAATCGGTATGCGTATATTTGCAGCGCGCTTTTGATCCTAGGATTTGGTGGACGAGTCCTTCTCCTTCGGCTCCTTGGGAACAACTTTCTTGAGCGCTGCCTCCATGTCTGGAGGAAGCGCGGTAATCGGGGCTTTGGCCGCCGGAGCTGCGCCGCCACCACCGACGGCAGCGGAACTACCGGAGCCGAAGAAGCGCATGGCGGTGGCTGCGAGGCCCTCGAGCGCGCCGTTGCCATTGCCGCCGGTGACGAGCACATCGGGAACGAACTTGGCTCTGCCTTCGGCCAGCGCGCCAACAACGTTGACGATTGCCGTGGCATTGGAGCCGAGCGCTTCCACTTGCGCGCGGTAGCCGCGGGCGCGCGCAAGACCTACGGCTTCAACCTCCGCGCCCTTTGCAGTGCCTGTCTGCCGAATGTACTCGGCTTCGCCGGTGGCTTCGGCGATGCGCGCATCGGCATTGTTTTTCTTGATGTCCACACCGACTTTGGAGCGTGCGAGATCGGCTTGCATGTCCGCCGTACCTTTCGCCTGCTCCATCTCGATGCGCTGATCTTGCGAAGCTTTCTGCTTTTTGAAGGTTTCGATTTCCTGGTTGGCGATTTCGCGGTGCGTCAGGACCGTCACCAGGTCCTCCGGCAAAACCACATCCTGAATATATACGCCCTTGGTTTCCACCTGATACTGCTCCAACTGCAATCGGATGTGGTCGAAAGCATCCTGCTGAACCTGGCGGCGCGTTTCGATAAATCGAATCGCCGGCATGGACTGCAAGGTGTCTCGGAAATGGTTGCCAACCGCGGCCTGAAGCACCTCGTTGACGAGGTTCCTCATCGTGCCAACCATTGAGATCACGCGGGGCGCCTTGGTGTCCGGGACGTGAATCTGCACCTGCAGGTCAATCTTGAAGACGAAGCCCTCCTTCGACTTGGCGACGATTTGTTGCAATTGCGCGTCAAGATTGTGGGCCTCGCTCACGGCGTCGGCCCAGTTGAGATTCAAAATGGCCGTTGGCACGATCTCTGCCTCGTAGCAGCGCGGATTGAGAGGATATTTCCCCGTCCGCAACGGTTCCTGCCACACGCCGCGATGGCCCGGACGAACCAGCGAGCCGAATTTGAACTCCGAACCGGAGGTGTCCTGCGTGGCGAGCCCGACGTACGCTTTGATGACCGCGACCTGGCCCTGCTTGACCATCATCATGGGCACCATTTCGACGCTGACGAGGAATGGATTCAACGCATAGGCGCCGTAAAGCAACGGATCATACTGCAGGCCGATGTGTCCGCCATGCTCGAGAAACGCCTGAAAATCCTGATAATTGTTGTGGAGATTGTTCTTGCTCCCGAGAAGCGCTTCAATAATATGCGCATCGCTGGCATGGCCCTCGGTTTCCATTTTTTCGACGTCCGCGTAGCCACCAAGCCGGCTGGCGATATCTCCGCACGGCAGCGGGTCGCCCTCGTAGGTGGTCACAATGCCGACCATGTCCAGAGTGGCGCCATCTTTACCGCGAGGTTGCGGCTCGATATGCACCAGGTCGAGCTGATCGGGACGCAATCCGAGTGCAGCGGGAGTAAGTTCGCCGTGGCGGCCTATCTTGGAGCGAAGCTCCGGCGAGACCGGCTCGCCATAGACTTGGCTGCGCGTGATCACCAAAAATCCGACCGGGTGGACGGGCACGAGCGAACCGGGAGGCAGAACCGGCCGCTGCACTCCCTTCTGGCCGCCGAGCTGGACGAAGTTGCGCAGGTCGGAGAAATTGGCAAATTCCTTCTTATAAACCGCGGACTTGGCGCCGATAGGCAGTGGCTGGCCGACTTGGGCGATGACAACTCCAATTTCCCCCGCAGGCACCTGCACCCACGGATATTTGTCCACGCCATAGAGCAGGCGTGGCTTCCAGCGCAAACCGGGCATGAGGAGATCCGCCTGATAGCCGGCTTCGCCTTGAAACGCAACGGGATTATCCTTGGTGAGCTTGTTCCACGAGAAACGCTTGGTCACCAGCCCGACTTCGGTTGGGCCAATCCGCCGCAAGGAAATCACAAACCACGCCGCTGCCAGCAGGAATGCCAACACCAGCAGCGGATGATCATAGAAGAGACTGAGCACAAACATAGACACACCTCCGGGCGTTCAACTGCCCTGCCGAATTGCCTTGTCCAAGGGAGTTACATGTTCAGACGGGCATGAGACTGCGCGGATGTCACGTGGAAGTCAAGTAGGGGACCAGTACCTTGGCGGAAGTTTCCTGTAATCAATGCGTTGCAGCGCGACCGAGAGATATCTTGGGGGTTTCGAAGCTACTACATATTCAAAGCGCCGGAGTAGATCACCCGGGCTTTGGCATTGTCTCCGCGCTCGATGCGTCCGATGCGGAAGAACTTCTCGCGGCGGCGCTTGAGATCGGCTTCGACCTTGCCGACATGGGAGGGAGGCACGGCGAGGATCATGCCGATGCCCATGTTGAAGGACTCGAGCAGAGCGTCGCTGTCCATTTTCCCGAGTTTGGCAAGAAATTTGAAAATTGACGGGACCGGCCATGCCGCAAGATCAATCTCCGCCTTTACGCCGGCCGGCAGAACGCGCGGAAGATTGCCGGGAATCCCGCCTCCGGTGACGTGCGCGAGAGCGGACACCCATCCGCGCGCGATGATGTTACGGAGAGCGGGCGCGTAGCAAAGGTGCGGCTTCAACAGCTCGGGACCGATCTTGTTGCCAACCTCGGCGACGTAGGCTTCGGGCTTCAACTTTTCGATTTCAAAAACTAGCTTGCGAGCCAACGAATAGCCATTCGTGTGCAAACCCGATGAGGGAAGGCCCAGGAGCGTATCGCCTGGCTTTACATTCTTCCCCGTGAGCAGATTCTTGCGCTCGACGACGCCAACGATAAATCCGGCAAGATCATATTCCCCCGGAGGGTAAAATCCCGGCATTTCCGCGGTCTCGCCGCCGATCAGCGCGCACCCTGCTTTGCGGCACGCGCGGCTCATCCCATCCACAAGCTGCTCGACAAGGCGCGGATCCATCTGGCCCAGCGCGAGGTAATCGAGAAAGAACAGCGGTTCGGCGCCCTGGACCAGGATGTCGTTCACGCAGTGATTCACCAGGTCACCGCCGACGGTCGAATGAACATTCATGGCCATGGCGACCTTCAGCTTGGTCCCCACGCCATCCGCGCTGGAAACCAGGATGGGCTCTTTCCACTTTTTCTTTTCGAGAGCGAACAGCGCGCCGAAACTTCCGATCCCCGCGAGCACGCCCGAGGTATAGGTTTTTGTCGCTAGATGGCGGATGCGCTGCTTCGCCTCATCGGCGACAGCGATATTCACTCCTGCGTCGGCGTATCTCATGGTGTTTGGCCAATTGTCCCAGGTTGGTGACTTCCCCGAGTGGAGAGCCTTGCGAACCCGCAACTTGCGGGGGGATTGGGGTCCGCGAGCCGTGAGTCACCCGATACGAGTCACGTTTTCAAATTCGGTCTGCTGCCAATGCCAGATCCGCGTTCAGCGAAACTCCGTCCGGGGCACGCGGAAAATGTGAAACAACCGCCCCCAGCGCACGCTGCCCGGATGGATCAGCACGTCCGCGTAGGCAAGGAACCGCGCGCCGTACTGGCCCGGCTGCCAAGCGCTCGACGGCGCGTCCAGCGACATATAAATCATTACCGGCGTGCCGATAATATCCTTGCGCGGAACGCAGCCCCAGAACCGGCTGTCGTAGGAATTCTGCCGGTTGTCTCCCATCACGAAATAGCAATTCGGCGGCACCTTGAACGGCAGCTGCACGTCGGTGGGCTCGACGTGCTGCGTCTCACCCAGCGTGTAATTTTCCACCAGCCGCCGCCCACTGATCCACACGGAACCGTCATGCACATCCACCGTATCTCCCGGCAGTCCGATCACGCGCTTCACGTAATCCGGCGCGTTGCGATCGAACGGCGGCTTGAAAATCACGATTTGCTGGCGCTGAGGACTGCGCCACAACGTGACGTGCAGGTCCGTGAATGGGATTCCCGCGTCGTAGCCGATGCGGCTCATAATCAGGTGGTCGCCGATCAGCAGCGTGTTTTCCATCGAGCCGGAAGGAATTACCCGCGCCTGCCCGATCGCGCCGTTGATCAGCAAAAAGACCAGACCCACCCAGAACCAGGCGATCACCTCGCGGCGGATCTTTTGCTCGACGGTCAGATTTTCCTGCGGAGCTTGTTTTTTCTTGTCAGCCTTCACGCTTCACCTGGAGTACCCGTATCTATTCTATTGTAACGCGGGACACCGTGTTGCGCTAAAAGGTATGAAACAGCCGCTGCCATCGGATTTCGCTCGGATGGAGCAGCGCGTTCGCGTAGGCGTAGAGCCGCTCGCGAATCCCGCCGGAATCCCACGCATCGGAAGGCGCATTCACGGACATGTAGATCAGCACGGGCGTGCCGATGATGTTTTGCCGCGGCACGCAGCCCACGTACCGGCTGTCGTAGGAGTCCTCGCGATTGTCGCCCATCACAAAATAGCAATCCGCTGGCACGGTGTAAGGGAAGTGCATCTTTGACGAGCCCGGATCGGGGCGCCGCGTTTTGCCCAGCGTATATTTTTCCTGCAGCTTCGTTCCGTTGATCCACACCGCGTCATCGCGAATGTCCACCGTTTCGCCCGGAAGCCCGATCACGCGCTTCACCCAGTCCGGCGAATCTCCTTTGATTGGCGGATGAAAAATCACCAGTTGCTTGCGATGCGGATTGCGCCACAGCGGCACATGCAGGTGCGTGAATGGAATGCCCGCGTCGTACCCGATGCGGCTCATGATCACGTGATCGCCGACGAGCAGCGTATTCTCCATCGAGCCGGAAGGAATCACGCGCGCCTGTCCGATCGTGCCGTTGATCAGTAGAAACGCCAGAATCAGCCAGAACCACGCAAACACTTCGCGGCGAATGGCCTGCTTCACGGCCAGTTTCCGTTCGGATTCATTTGACGAATTGGCGTTCGGTTCAGCTTTCACGTTCCACCACAACCGGCTGCGCTTCGCCGTTCCTTGCGCTCCCGTTCTCCGGCAATTTCCCGTTGCCCGTGCCTTCGCGCACCTCGAGTTGCACCAGGTCCGTCGGATAAGCGCCCGTATAACAGGACGTGCAGAACCGGCCGTCGGTATCGGCAACGGCTTGCTTCAGCGCGCCCATCGAAACGTACCCGAGCGAGTCCGCTCCCAGGAATCTGCAGATTTCTTCCGGCGTGTTCGACGAAGCGATCAGTTCCTCGCGCGTTGGCGTGTCCACTCCGTAGTAGCACGGCGAAATCGTCGGCGGGCACGAAATCCTCACGTGCACTTCGCGCGCGCCCGTTTCGCGCACCATGCGCACGATCTTCCGGCTGGTCGTCCCGCGCACGATGGAATCGTCCACCAGAATCACGCGCTGCCCTTCGATCAGGCTGCGCACCGGATTCAGCTTCAGCTTCACGCCAAAATTGCGGATCGCCTGCGACGGCTCGATGAATGTCCGCCCGATGTAGTGATTGCGTATCAGTCCCATGCGAAACGGAATCTTCGATTCCATCGCGTAGCCGATCGCCGCCGGCACGCCCGAATCCGGCACCGGCACCACGATATCCGCTTCCACCGGATGCTCCCGCGCCAGCAGGCGCCCCAACATTTCGCGGCTCTGGTTCACCGACCGCCCGAAGATCACGCTGTCCGGCCGCGCAAAATACACGTGCTCGAAAATGCAGAACTGGTGCGGCTTTTCCGGCGCGAAATGGAACGACTCGATCCCGGACCTCGAAATGCGCACCATTTCCCCGGGCTCGATCTCGCGAACGTACTGCGCATTCAGCAGATCGAACGCGCACGTTTCGCTCGCCACGATCCACGTTTCCGCGCCGCCCGCATCGCTCAGCTTGCCGAGATTCAGCGGCCGGAATCCCCGCGGATCGCGCACCGCGTAAAGCTCGTCCGGCGTCAGCACGACCAGCGAGTACGCGCCTTCGACCTGATTCAGCGCGTCGCCCAGCGCTCCCGAAAAATTCCGCGCCTGCGAACGCGCCAGCAGATGCACCATCACTTCCGTGTCGCTGTTCGTCTGGAAGATCGAGCCGCGATGTTCGAGCCGCCGCCGCCATTCCGCCGCGTTCGTCAGGTTCCCGTTGTGCCCCAGCGCAATTTTGCCTTTGTTGCAGTCAATCATGATCGGCTGCGCATTCAAGAGCGCTTTGTCGCCCGCCGTTGAATAGCGCGTGTGGCCGATCGCCGCGCTTCCGGGAAGTTTGTTCAGCACGTCCGGCTTGAAGATTTCTTCCACTTCGCCCATCGCGCGGTGCGCGTGCAG
>DATJAD010000085.1:0-16824 GCA_035516615.1 Candidatus Acidiferrum sp. | reverse complement strand
GAGGGCGGCGGATTCGGAGCTGAAGGTAGGAATGGCTTCGATGAGGCGGGTGACGCTGAGGGCGTCGCGGACACGGCCAGGACCGCAGACGAGACGCAACTGGCCGCCGGCGCGGTTGAGGCCGGCAGAAACACGGACGAGCGAGGAAATGCCGGAGCTGTCAATTTGCGGGACGCCATCGAGATTGACGATGACTTTGCGCGCTCCGTTTTCGAGAACGGACTGAAGAGCAGCGTTGAGCTGATCGGCGGATTCGCCGATGGTGAGGCGTCCATGGAGATCGAAGAAATGGATGCCCGCTTCTTCACGGACGTTAATTTCGATAGGAGCATAATGGGACATATCCGGTCCGCCCGAGCGCAGGGTAAAGCCGGCCGCGCACAGTCCCGGCATTATACGATGATCGGGTGGGCGGTGGGTGAATGAGTAGCCAAGTACGGCAAAAATGGAACGTTACACCGGCGGAGGCACGGGAGATCCAACTGGAGCTGCGAAAGGCCTGGGAGGGCGCAGACCGGCTGGGGAAAATCAGGAGGGTGGCGGGGCTGGATGCTGCGTTTGTGTTGAAAGGGCCGCAAGCGCTTAAACCGGCGAGCAGTTGGATCGCACTTCGGGGGGCAAACCGCGCAATTGGCGGGGTGGTGGTGTACTCGTTCCCCGACATGGAAGAAGTGGAGCGGGCATGGGCGGAGGTGTCGCTCCAGTTTCCCTATGTGCCGGGACTGTTGAGCTTTCGGGAGGTGCCTGTCTTGCTTGCTGCGTTGAAGAAACTAAAGCATTTACCTGATTTACTGTTTTGCGATGGGCAAGGGTATGCGCACCCGAGGAGGTTTGGGCTGGCCTGCCATCTAGGAGTACTAGTGGACCGACCGGCGATTGGATGCGCTAAAAGTATTTTGACCGGCGGTCACGAAACTCTTCGTAGTAAAGCGGGAAGCTGGGCGGCGCTGCGGGATGGGGAGGAAATGATCGGAGCGGCCGCTCGAACGCGAGAGGGAGTGAAGCCAATCTACGTATCGCAAGGACATAGAGTGTCCTTAGAAACGGCGATCCGGCTGACGTTCGCGGTGTGCGATGGGACGAGGATTCCGCGGCCGACGCGGGACGCGGACCGGTACGTGAGTGACCTAAAGCGAAGCAGGGAAACCTGAATCAGCGAAGAGGTTCGAGTAGCAGACGTCTGGCTTGTGCACGCCGAGAATGGACTTGCACAAACAGGGCATCAGAAAAACTCATAAGCAACATTGAAAAATCGAAAGAGGCGCCCCATACAAGGCGCGTATAATGCGGCGTTCTGACAGGCGAGTCCCCGGATCAACATATCTGCAGAAGCGGAGCGGACCGAGTGATGAAGCGCATGGGCTTGAAGTGTTGTTTGATGCTCGCCATGGTGCTGGGGGCGGTGCCGCTGAGCTCCCGGCAAACCACTACCCCCGCCGCGACTCCCTCTTCTGCGACTCCCGCCTCAAGCACGAGGACTCCTCCAATTTCCAGGGAATTGAGCGCGCGGCTGGACGACATCGATCAGAAAGTGGCCGCGGCGCAATCGGCCGGAGACAACGCCTGGATGCTGGTAAGCGCGGCGCTGGTCCTGCTGATGACCGGGCCGGGACTGGCGCTTTTTTACGGCGGGCTGGTGCGGCGGAAGAACGCGCTGGCGATCATGATGCAGAGCTTCGCGATGATGGGGCTGATCACCGTGCTTTGGGCGCTGGTGGGATACAGCCTGTGTTTCGGAGGAAGCGGACCGATCATCGGAGATTTCGCGCACGCCTTTCTGCGGGGAGTGGGGGTTGCGCCGAACCCGGATTACGCAGGAACGATTCCGCAATTGACATTCATGGTGTACCAACTGATGTTCGCGGTGATCACGCCTGCGCTGATCACTGGAGCGACAGCGGAGCGGATGAAGTTCAGCGGAACGGTGCTGTTCATGACGCTGTGGTTTCTGATTGTATATGCACCGCTGGCCCACATGGTGTGGGGGAAGGGCGGCTTGCTGAACGCGAACGGTGGAAGATTCCCGTGCCTAGACTTCGCGGGTGGGACCGTGGTGCACATATCATCAGGAGTATCGGCGCTGGTCTGCGCGCTGTACATGGGAAAACGGGTTGGATTTCCAAAGCAGCCGATGCCGCCGCACAGCCTGGTTTTGAGTTTTATCGGGGCTTGCCTCCTATGGGTGGGGTGGTTTGGATTCAACGCGGGAAGCGCGCTGGCGGCGAGCGGGCTGGCGTCGAGCGCGTTTGTTGCAACGCATTTTGGAGCGGCGGGAGCGGCGTTCAGCTGGAGCGCGGCGGAGTGGATCAAGAATGGAAAAGCGAGCGCGCTGGGGGCGATTTCCGGCGCGGTAGCGGGACTGGTGGCGATCACGCCCGCGGCGGGATTTGTCGCGCCGATTCCGGCGCTGATTATCGGACTGATTGCCGGCGTTTGCTGCTACCTGATGGTGACGAAAGTGAAAGCGATCTTCGGGTACGATGACGCGCTGGACGCGTTCGGCGTGCACGGAGCGGGCGGAACGATTGGTGCCTTGTTGACGGGCGTGTTTGCGCAGAGCATTATCAATCCAATTTTTGGTGAGGGGAAATCGGTCGGCGGACTCGACGGGCACTGGGGACAGATCGGAAACCAACTGGTGGGCGTGCTGATCGCATGGGGGCTGGCGCTGGTGGGAACGATCGCTATCGCGAAGGTGACGGACATGATTACGGGATTCCGCGCGAGTGAAGAGCACGAAGTGGAAGGCCTAGACGTGACGCAGCACGGGGAAGAGGCGTATTACCTGGAGTCGTGAGGACGCAGAGTTTCTTGCTGAGGTGAGGTAGAGATCGTTTGGGCATCTTCTTCAGGTGCCCGAAGGACCACAAGCTCTGGGGAACTGTCGCGGGGACAGAAAACGCAATCGGAGGGCGGAGCGGAAAATCCATGATGAAACTGGAAGCGATTATTCAGCCCTCGCGGTTTGAGTCGGTAAAGGATGCACTGCGCGAAGCAGGTATTGAGGGAATGACGGTGACGGAAGTGCGGGGACACGGCCGCCAGAAGGGGCACACGGAGGTGTACCGGGGTCGCGAATACACCGTGGACCTGCTTCCAAAGATCAAACTGGAGATGGTGTTGCCGGACCGGCTGGTGAACACCGTTGTGGACACCATCCTGAAGACTGCCAAGACAGGGAAGATCGGCGACGGTAAGATATTCCTTACACGGGTTGAGGAGGCGATTCGGATCCGCAACGAAGAGCGCGGCGAGAACGCGCTGTGAGCGGAATCCCTAGTTCGCCAGGCGATCCACGATGAGCACTGCACGCCCAGGCCTCACTCCGGACAGACAAGCGGCCATAAAAATGGAAGGCGAAGCTATACCTCTTTCCCTACTCGGACCGCAATGCGCGGACGAGCGCCAGAAGATTCGGAGCGCGTTTGACGCAGGCGCAGGAGCGCGCACAACGCTGCACGCGCTGTGCACTCTTGCAGACCGGGCGATCCAGCAGGTGTTCAACGACGCGGCGGCCGCACGACAGGAAAAAGCGGATGGACTGAGCGTTGTGGCGCTGGGCGGATACGGCCGGAAAATGCTCTTTCCGTACTCGGACCTGGATCTCCTGTTTCTGTTTGCGGATGAAAAGACGGAGGCGGGGACCAAGCAGCTAATATCCGATTTTTCGCGGACAATGTGGGACCTGGGATTCCGCGTGAGCTCGGCGGGCCGAACCGTTGACGAGTGCAAGCGGATCGAGGAAGACAATGCGGAATTCCACCTGGCGCTGCTGGACCGGCGGTTTCTTGCGGGCGACGAGAAACTTTTTGAGAAACTCGACAAACGGGTTTTGCCCCCTTCGGAAAAGCAGGCGCGAGCCTTTCTGTATGGGCAACTTCACCGCCTGACCAAAGAGCGGCTGGAGCGCTATGGCAACACGATTTTTCACCTAGAGCCGAACGTGAAGGAGGCGCCGGGAGGACTGAGGGATTATCAAGCGGCGTACTGGCTGAGGCAGATTCTGGGAGACATCACGGAGCTTCGCGGCTCTAGTGCGGCCGAAGAGGAACTTGCGGGCAGCGCGGTGGAATTCCTGAGCGCGATCCGATGTCTTCTGCATTACTCCAACGAGCGAAATGACAATACGCTGACTTATGAATTGCAGGCGGACGCCGCGGCCCGATCGCTGGGAGTTTCGGACGAAGTGGTTCGGAACGCAGCGGAGTGGATGAGGCTGTACTTTCGCCACGCGCGCACGCTGAACCGTCAGCTGCTGCGCTACCTGGATCAAAAAACGTCCACGCCGCTCACGCTGAGGGAGCGGCTTTTTAGCGCGGCGCGCAATGTGGCGCGCCCGGCGGAAGAGATCAGCGCGGCACATTTCGCAGTGCGATGCGGGCAACTCGAAGTGCTGGATCTGACGGCACTCTCCGACCGTTCACTCCTCTATGCCATTTTTGTCGAGGCTTCGCGAAGTGGCGCGCCGCTGAGCCGTGAAGCGGAGCGCAGCATCGCTTACGTGCTGACCCATTCGGAACTCCCGACGAAAAATCCGAATATCACTTGGCCGATGCTAAAAGAGATTTTGGCGGGTGATTATCCAGGAGTAGCGCTGCGTCCGATGCACCGGCTCGGATTGCTCATGGAGATCCTGCCGGAAATGAGAGCGATTGACTCGCTGGTGGTGCGGGATTTCTATCATCGCTACACGGTAGATGAACATTCGCTGCGGACGATCGAGCACCTGCAAGAGCTTGCCGATCCTCCAGACGCGCGCGGGACGGCATTCTCCCCGCTCTGGAAGGTGCTTGAACGGCGCGACCTCTTGATTTTTGCCTTGCTCCTGCACGACGTGGGCAAGGGCATGGCGGTGCAAAACCACATTCAGGGAAGCCTGCAAGCACTGTCCACAGCGGCGCAGCGGCTTGGCCTCACGCTGGACGAAAACGCGGAAGTGCGCTTCCTGATCGAACACCATCTGGATATGTCCGCCACGGTGCAAAGACGCGATATTTTCGATCCGGCGACAGTTTCCGCTTTTGCGGCTGGTGTGGGGACGCTAGAGAGAGTGCAGCGATTGTGCCTGCTGACCTATGCGGACATTCACTCCGTGAATCCGGAAGCTCTCACGCCATGGAAAGCGGAAATGCTGTGGCAACTCTTCGTGGCCACGTCGAACTATTTCAGCCGGACGCTGGACCGCGACCGGCTGCACGCGATTGACGAGAGGTCCATGCTGGAGCAGGTGCGGGCGCTGGCGGGAGAGACATCCACAAAACAGATCGTGCGGTTCCTTGAAGGATTCCCACGCCGGTACCTGGCAGTGCACTCCGCCGCTGAGATTGCCTCGCACCTGGAGCTCTATGAAAAGCTGAACATCGCGCCCTTGCAGATGGACTTGAAGCCGGAACGACACGGCTTTTCGTTGACGCTGCTGACGGCGGACCGGCCAGCATTGTTTTCCACGATCGCGGGAGTTCTCGCGGCGTGGGGCATGAACATCATCAAGGCGGATGCTTTCGCCAATGCGGCAGGAGTGGTGCTCGATACCTTCCACTTCACGGATCTGCACCGGACGCTGGAATTGAACCCGAGCGAACGGGAACGCTTCCTGGGCGGCCTGGCGAACGTAATCGGCGGAAAGGCGGCGCTCGAGCCGCTGCTGCAAAGCAGGGAAAGTGCGAGCCGCGCGCGGCCGCCGAAGGTGGCGGTGGCAACGCGAATCAGTTTTGAGGACACGGCCTCGGCGCACAGCACCTTGCTGGAAGTGGTGGCGCAAGACCGTCCCGGCCTGCTTTATGATATGAGCGCGGCGCTGGCGCGGCTGAGCTGCAACATCGAAGTGGCGCTGATTGATACGGAAGGGCTGAAGGCAATTGACGTGTTCTATCTGACTTCGCAAGGAGCGAAACTGAGCGCACAAAAACAGGAATTGCTGCGCGAAGTCTTGCAAGGGACGCTCGGCTAGACGGATCCCTCGAACGAATCTTTCCCTCGAATTGCGTTACCGCGCAAAGTTGTAAAGTAAGGGTAGCCTGAATTTGGCGCGCGCAGCGCAAATTTGTGCGGAGCTGCCCATGTTTCAGAAAAAACGTCGGAGAATCACGGGACTGCTGGTGGCCTTGATGGCCGCCGTCGGCGCCGTCTGTGCGAGCGCCGAAGCTGGCAAAATTTTCGGACCCTGGAAACGGGCTTCCAATGAGCCCATTGTCGCGCCGCGGGGGGATGGATGGCAAAGCGCGGGAACGTTCAATCCTGCGGTGGCCATGTATCGAGGGAAATTTGTGATGTTATATCGAGCGCAGGACAGAGCGGGAACTTCGCGGCTCGGGTACGCCGAGAGCGAGGACGGGATTCATTTTACGCGGCGGACGGAACCGGTGCTTTCTCCCGAGACTACTTACGAGAACGGCGGAGGAGTGGAGGATCCCCGGCTCGTCGAGATCGGAGGCACTTTCTATCTGACTTACACGGGTTACAACAAGAAGGATGCGCAATTGTGCCTGGCAACGTCCGAGGATTTGGTGCACTGGACGCGGCATGGCGTGATCTTGCCGGCGTACAAGGGGAAATGGAACCGGGGATGGACGAAGTCCGGCGCCATCGTTCCGGAAAAGATCGGCGGCAAGTATTGGATGTATTGGCTGGGGACTGCAGCGGACAAGACCGATCAAATGGGAATTGCGAGTTCGGACGATCTACTGCACTGGAAGGAAGTGATGGAGGTTCCGGTGCTAGCGCGACGTCCTGGGAAATTCGATTCGCGCGTGGTGGAACCGGGGCCGCCACCTCTAGTGACGAAGGACGGAATCGTGCTGATCTACAACGGGGCGGACGACAGGTTAGTGTACCGGACGGGGATCGCGATTTTTGATCGGACGGATCCGAGAAGAGTCTTGTATAGGAGCGATTCGCCAATTTTCGAGCCGGAGAAGGATTGGGAGAAAGTCGGGCAAGTGCCGAACGTGGTGTTTGTGGAGGGAATGACGCGGCAGGGCGATCGCTGGCTTTTTTACTACGGTGGCGCGGACAAATATGTAGGTGTCGCGGAGACGAAGTCTCTGCTTAACTAGCGGACAAGTTTTGGCCAGCGATCCAAGAAGGCATTAACCTCGCTAGGTGAACGAAGCAAATATTTTGCTGCGGTTCCCTCCTGCTTGCCGATGGCCACGGAAATTCCCTTCATTTTGCGGAAGACGGCTTCATCCGTGGTGTCGTCACCCAAATAAAAAAGCAACGTTCTCCCGCGCGCGCGGGGCTGCTTATGGAGAATGAAGCGGACGGCGGTCCACTTGTCAACGCGCGTGGCGGGAAGAATTTCCCAGACACTCTTTCCATGCATCAGTCTCAAATCCTTGCTCGAAGCCGCCAACTCTTCGACGATTTCTCTTGCGCGCCAGGTTTGCGTTTGATTCGCGCGGCGATAGTGGATGGCGATGGTGGCGTCTTTTGGATCCACCTGGATTCGACGCAGGCCGCGGAGCCTCGCGCGGAGAACACGCAAGATCGCGCGCATCTGGGCACTCTTTTTTTTGGACAAAAGTGAATACCGCCGGCCATTGGGGCTTAGCAGAAAATAACCGTGAGCGCCGGCGTACCAGATGCCGCGGAGACCAACGCGGCGGCGGAGATCATCGAGGCCCCTTCCGCTGATGATGGCGACAAGCGTTCCATCACGGACGATGCCTTGAAGCGCGCGACGCACCCTGGGGGCGAGCCAGACCGACTCGGGACGGGCGCGGATGGGAGCGAGAGTGCCATCAAAATCAAGAAAAAGCGCGCAGCGAGAATAGCCGCGTGTTATTAAATGGAATTCGTCCCATACAGAGAAGAGATGGCGAGGCTTGGTCATGAAAGGTGCAGCCAGTATATCGTATTACGATATATTTGCAAAACGCAGAGTGGAAAACGCACTCATACTGCCGCGACCCGGGGGCGAGATTCGCGGCTTGCGACGGCGACGACGCATATGTACAAGATTGCCGCGAAGGGCACGAAGAAAGCCAACTGCGTTGAATGCAGGTGGTCAGCGACGAAGCCCATTACCGGCGGAAGAATGGCGCCTCCGACGATGGCGGTGACCATCAGGCCGGAGAGCGCGTTGGCTTCCTGCGGCATACTTTCCACAGTGATGGCGAAAATCAAAGGAAAGATATTGGCGAACCCGAACCCTATGATGAAAAAACCAACTGCGGCCACGGCTTTTACCGGAGAAAACATGCAAAGCAATCCGAAGACGGAGACGGCGCAAGTGATGAGAAAGAAGACATGCTCGTTGATCCAGTTCAGGATCACGCCGCCTGAAAAGCGGCCGATAGTGAGTGCCAGAAAGAATAGCCCCGTGCCGAGGAGGCCGAAGCGGGTCACGTCGAGATGAAAACGGTCTTCCAGATACAGCGGAATTCCGGAGCTGACGGAGACTTCTGCGCCGACGTAGAGAAAAATGCCGAGAACCATCATGGCGACGTAGCTGTTTCTGAGAAGGCCGAGCGCCGAGGAAAACGTCGTGGGTTTGCGATCGGGAGATTTGTGCTCTTCGAATTTCAGCGTTCCCACGGCGATGAGTGTAATCACCAGTGCGACAGCGTAGATGGGGAAGATGACGTTCCAACCGGCGCCAGCTACGCGCGCGGCAATTGCCGGTATGAGCGGGCCGGAGAGCGAGCCGATGGCCTTCACGAACTGGCCGAGGGAAAGGTTGCGGGCATATTTTCCCTCCGGCGAGACGTCGCGCATGATGGGATTCCCTGCGACTTGCAAAGTGGTCGCGCCGGCACCCAGCAATAAAATCGTGACGAGAAAAACCGGAAACGTGGTGAGTCCCATTACAGCGGGAATGAGAATCCCTGCAAGCATTACGACGAGACCGAGAAGAAGGATGAACTTTTTGCCTTTTCTATCCTGATAGACTCCCATGGGGATCGAGAGCAGTCCGAACATGGCGAAGCCCACAAAGGGAATAAGCTGAGCCACGAAGTTGGTCAGATGAAATTTATCGCGGGCAAGGCTAACAAACGGCCCCACGGCATCGCCGAATCCCATGGTGAGAAAAGCGAGAAATACGGGCAGAGCGGCGCCCTTGCGTGTCATGAGTTCTCTCCTGTGCGAAATCGTTCCATGGGAGGAATCAGCTTGTCATCCTGCAGAGGGCGGCGGCTCCGGCGATGCCAGCTTCCTCGCCATAACGCGCGAGGACAAGTGGAATTTGCTCGGGCCAGGGATTGAGAACGGCACCTTTCCACCGGACGCGGATTTCTTGCAGGTGCGAGGCCAGCATGGTGGAGACGCCGCCGCCCATGATCATGACGTCAGGCTCGATGAAATCGAGAACGTTTCCCAGCCAATAGGCGAGCAAATCCAAAGTTTCATGGACGACTTCCATGGCAACGGGATCTTTGGCTGCGGAAGCCTTGCCGACCATTTCTCCGGTTACCTCATCCACGTTTCCGCCGGCCAGATCGAGAAGCGAGGATTTGGAATTTTCTTGCAGTTTTTTTCTGGCGCGACGAGCAATGGCAGGCCCAGAAGCAAGAACTTCGATGCAGCCTTTTTTGCCGCAGGGACACTTTGGACCATCGAACTGAATGCCCATGTGGCCGGCTTCCGCCGCTGCGCCGGTGCGGCCGTGATAAATTTTGCCGCTGCAAATAATGGCTGCGCCGATGCCGGTGCCGACGGTCGCATAGAAAACATTTGTATAACCGCGGCCAGCGCCCCACAAAACTTCGGCGAGGCCGGCAGCCTTGGCGTCGTTTTCCACTTTCACGGGCATGTTGAAGACCTTTTGAAGCGCATTGGCAAGAGGGAAATTGCGCCAGCACGGCACGTTCGGGGGATTGATGATGACTCCCTTCCTTGGATCGAGCGGGCCTGGAGCGCAGGCGCCGAGCGCGACAGGCTTGTGATTTGGTGGCAGGTCGCGAAGGAGTTCCTGGATGGCGCTTACGACGCAGCCAAGACCAGTGGCTGCGTCAGTGTTAGTGATCATGTGCGATCGCACATGCTTGACGATTTCTCCGCGATCGTTGACAAGACCGGCGGCGACTTTTGTGCCGCCGATGTCCACGCCAACCAGGAAAGTTTCAGTCACGAGTCAGCCCTCCGTCCTTCGTGCGGTGCCCTTAAAATCCATATTCTGCCAGTAATTTGCCATCGGAGTCGCGGAGCAACGCGAGCGCGGCGTGTTGAGCGGGCAGATGGAATGCCAAATGCGCCGCGGCGCGTTTGTCGGTGAGATCAATGGCGGCGGCTTCCGCGGATTCAGACTCGAACACGTACAAAGTGGCGTTCTTCAGGAATATGGGGTAGATCAGTACGCCCGAGGGAACCGCGCTATGGAGTTCGAAGGGCGATTGAATTCCTGAATCCTCGAGAACTGCCGCGTATACGGCTGCTGCCGGAGTCAAACTTTCCGCCATCTCGAGCGGGTAGGCGGCCCAATAGATGCGCCCCTCGCTATGAGGAGTTATTTTGAATGTGGAGCCGTCCGCAAAGTGGAGGCATTCGAGCCAGCTTTGAGCGTTTAGATCGTAGGATAGAGGATAGGTCTTGTCCTTTACACTGATCGCGGCGTTGTGGGTGGTGAGCGGCCCGACCGTGGAGTCTATATGCAGTTCGGCGGCGCGGGATAGGCGATGCCAATGCTCATCGCGAGCGACGGGTCCGGTAACGAGAAGATTTCCACCCTGGGAAATATAGCCGAGCAAGGCTCGCCACGTCTTCTCGGAAAGAGCCTGGGGCGAAGGCAAGATCACGAGTTTCGGAGAGCCAAGCTTTTCCACCTGGTTTTCGGCGACGACGTAGCCAGGCACACGGTCGTAATAGCTTAGAGCGCGAACAGCGTTTTGTTGCGCTTCCACCTGAAGGCTGTTCAGGACGGAGAATTGTTCGGCCTGCGAGGTAAGAATGGCCACTTCGGGCTTTTGCTGATCGCGCAATTCTCCACTGAGGTCCTTGGAAAACGCGGCAAAAGCCCGCATGACCGTGGCTTCAGGTTTCTCGGTCTCGTCCGCGCGGAGGGCACCGATGGGAACTTCATTACCTGCGGTCATGTAACTATTGGTGTTCCAGAGCCATTCGATGGCGCCGGAGCCCTCGACGAAGGACATGGCAAGCTTGCGCTCGAAAAGAGCCGCGTCGTTTTCCTGCTTGCGGCGTGCGATTTCATCCAAAGTCAATTCGCGCTGAATGCCGGTTTCCTGGATGAGCATGGGAAGGCCAGGCTGCTTGGCGACCAGCGAGTCCCAGAGCAAGGCGTCGTTCTGCCACCAAGAATGGTTGGTAGTGAAATCAACGTTGGCGCCAAAAAATGCGGGAGAGAGACGGTCAGTGTAACCGCCTTCGTCCTGGCCAACGGTGATGGGCTGGTTGGCGCCGGTGGATCGAATTGTGGAACGTATCTCCTTAACCCAATGAGAGAAGCTCTCCTCGGCAAACAGGAAAAAGTCATAAAGCTTCAGTGAATTATTCCCGGTGTACATTCCCCGCGGATCGAATTCCGCTTCCGTGGGGACCGGGAGCGGACCGGCCGGCGCTCCTTCCGGAAGATTCCAGGCATCGGCGAGCGCGGCGCGGTCCGGATCGTGTTGATTGAGCCAAGCATTCCATTGTTGAAGCTCAAATGCATCGCCGTTCGGGCGCGTGCGCCAAAGATATCGTGAGAAACTGGGCTCGTTGATCAAATCCCAGGCAAGGAAGGGAACATCGTGGAAGCGCGCGGTGACGCCGCCGATCAAGATTTTTTCTTTCCGGACTTCATCCGGATCGAAATAAGCATTAGATCCTCCGAGTACATCCGGCAAAAACGCGAAGAAATTGAACTGCACGGGCAGGCCATTCTTGCGGGCGGTCATAAGGTACGCTTCGAGCGTACGGAGAGTGCGCTCATAGGGCTTGCCGTTTTCGTCGCAGAATTTGTCCCAGCCCGTCCACCAGCCGGTGCGGACCATATTGAGGTCTGCGGCGTGTATTTGGGCGAGATCGCGATTCCATACATAAACATTCGGATGCTCGAAGTAGAGGCGTTGGACATCGCTGGCCATATAAGTGGTGCCGACGACAGCGAGAGGCTTTCCATCGAGCTCAAAATAATCATGGTTGACGCTCAAGCGTGGACCGGAACGCAAGTAAGCTTCATCGCGAATCCAGAAACCGGAATGATAGATAGCGCGAAGTTGCCCGGCGTCGAACATTTCCGCCTGGACGATGTAAAAACCTCTAGCCTTGGGGATCCGCACGATGACGGGCTCGTCGTGCGGGAGAGCCACTGTCCCGGTGTACACCACTGCGCCGTTGGAATCTGATTTCACCGCGATGCGAGCGGTGAGTCCCGTTGCACCCTGAGGAACCATGTCGTCGCCAACCTGGAGTTCAATGGGTTCGTCGGGCAGATAAAGAGGGAGAACGGGTCGCACGACAAAATCCTCGCTGCCGCGCAATGCTTCTTCTGCGAGTGCGGGGATGATTTGCTTCGCTTCGGGACCACTGTAAAAACTTGCGTGTAGATCCGCGTTCAAGAAAATCCAGCGTCCACCGGTGAAGCCGTTGCGAAGATGATCAATCTGCAGAGCGGGTGCAGCAAGACGCCTGCCATCGCGATCGCCCCAGGCAAGGGCATCCAAACGCGAGTCTATGGATCCGGCGGAGCCGCCCCTCGGATACAAATCCAGCGCACTGAGACGAATGACGGGGCTAAAGGCCTGCTTCCAGGAGAATGAGGGAAGGGTCAGAACGACGTCGGGATTCGGTTCGAAAGTCAGACCTTCGGAGCCTGGCGTCGCTTGATACTGATCAACGCGGAGTTGCTGCGCAAAGCGCACGCTGTATTGGCGAATTTTCCACCCTACAGAGTCGTGGTAGGCGGCGCGCGTAAATGGCCGTCCACCGAGGACAAGCAAATTGCCTCCGCGCTGCAGGAATTCCAAGATCTCCCCCCAGGCAGCCTCTGGGAAGGCTGAGCCATAGGGAAGCACGCAGAGATGGACCGCAGGGTCTTTCAAAGACGAGCGAAAGTCGTCGAGCGAAGAAAAGCGGGCATGTGGGAGAAGATTCTTGAGCTGATCTGGCGAGGGTACGGCTGAATCCGCTGACGGAAACCTGGGTTCCATGAAGACGACGATGGGAGAGGGGTACGTGGATGTTGTTGCGGCCTGCATCGTAAGCAGCAAGCCACACATCAAAACGAGCCACAAGAAGGAAAAATAAGTTCGAAGCCGATTGCCTTTCATGCGGGGGCCTCAAAAGAACGATATTCTTCGAGAAGAATGGAACGCGGGGCGGATTATACTCCCTTTACAGGAGGTTGCGGTCTAGCGAAAATTCGTGCACATTCATGGACCGGTTGTCCGCTGGCGCCGTTTGTGGAACTCTCTACCCAGATTGGTTGTGAACTGTTTGCGACGGAGGTAGATCATGGCGTGCGATCCGGAGGTGCTGAGAAACGTGCCGCTCTTTGCACTGCTCGATAACGAGGAAACGGCGGTGCTGGCGGGACAAGTCGAAATGAAGTCCTTTGTGCCCAGGCAGCGTATCTACAAGACCGGCGACCGCGACGGCCAGGCGTACGTGATGGTTTCCGGCAGGGTACGAGTAACCACAATGGATGAGGACGGTCAAGAAGTGGTGATTGACGAGCCAGCGCACGGCGAATTCTTTGGATTTGCCTCCATGCTGGAGAAGACACCGCACCAAACGGATGCAATAGCACTGGAAGCTACGGTCTGCCTCGAGGTGAACCGGGACGATATTGCCGTGCTTTTGCAACGCAAGCCTATGGCCGGGATGGACATGCTCACGGTGCTTGGGCGGCAGTATCACGCTTCGCAGCAACTGATTCGGATTCGCGCCAATAGAAATCCGAACGAAGTGATCGAGGAAGAATCGAGCTGGGGAGAGAGAATTGCGGATTCTGTAGCACGCTTTGGGGGTTCCTGGGCCTTCATCTCGCTGTTTTGCGTAGTGTTGATCGGATACACCTTCACGAACGTGTCCTTGGGACACTCGGCATGGGACCCTTATCCGTTCATCTTATTGAACCTCTTTCTTTCGATGTTGGCAGCCATCCAGGCGCCGGTCATTATGATGAGTCAAAACCGTCAGGACACGAAAGACCGGTTGCGCGGCGAGCTCGATTTCGATGTCAACCGGAGAGCTGCGAAGGACATCCAGGGACTGGCGCACAAACTGAACCAACTTGGCGAAAAAATTGGAGACCTCGACGATCTTCTTCGGCAAGGGCCTTCAGCCGGTGCCAGAGAAGCTTCAGGCAAGCCGCAATTCGAATCATGAAGCAGAACCTGAAGGGTAAACAGATTATCAAGCGAGAGAACCGGCGCCTGCAAGAATCCAGGGAAGAAGAGGATCTTCTCGCCGTTTCTTCGGCCCCAAGTAGTTCCAACGAACATTCGCCCGGGGCGGGCCGGCGCGCGAGCAGAGTCCAGTCGACATATCGAAATCGTTTCCAGTCACTCTTACTGTGACTTCGAATTCTCGCCCGTGATTCCGGGATTGCGGGGCAAGCTCACCAAATTGGCGAGGATTCGATACGCTCCAGGAACGCCTTCCGGCAGCTGGCGGTAGAGAGCCAGAGCGACATAAACGTAAGCGCCTTTGCCATAGGGCGCCACGAGGACACCGCCTTTTTGAGGGGCCTGCCCATCGTCGTGCATTTCCAGAAGCGCCTGCCAGCGGGGGTCCCACGACTCGGGGAATCCATGGCCGCGCTCTTCGATCCAGCCGTGAAAATCCTGCTGGTCAATCTTGTTGGGCCAGATGAGAGCGGGATTTTGAGGCTGGAGGAACTGGACGGCTGTGTTCTCTTCGGTGACGGTTTGAGGGCGGCCAAGAGTTAAAGGATACGGCCCGAAATTATGGTCATATTCTCCGGCCTGGTATTGAACGATCAAGTCGCCGCCCTGGTGAACATAGTCGAGGAGGCGCTGATTGTAGGTGGCCAACTCGGGCCGGGCGGAATAGGCGCGCTCACCAAGGATGATGACGTTATATTGCGAGAGATTGCCAGAGGCGATGTCTTCCTGGCCGAGGAAAGTGACGTGAAGGCCAAGATCCTCCATGGATTGCGGGACCTGGTCGCCGGTGCCGCCGACGTAGGCGATTTTGAGGTTCGGAGCAACCCTGACGTCGGCACCACTGACTTCGTAATCGGCGGGCCGATAGAGATAGTAGGGAAGCAAGCCGGTGTAGCCGACCTGCTGATAACCCTCGCGGTACTCGCGGCCGTCGAATTCGGCGACGGCGTGGAGATGATAGGGAATCGTCTGGACTGAAACGGGTTGCACTTCAAAGGTGATGGACTGGTTTTCGCCATCCTTGGCAAGAGAAAAGTTGGCCGCTTCAGGAACTGAACGCCAACCGGACGGCAATTCAATGCGCAATGTCCCCTTGGCCGGGCCTTTGACGTTGCTATGCACAAGCACTGAAACCGGGAAGGAGTGCGCCTCCACGGGCACGACACCGGCGGCCGGCGAAATCCAAAGAGAGATGGCGGGAGCGATAACTAGAGGCTCTCCCACTTGGCCCAAGCCGAGGACTCGCTGGAGCGTTTGCGCAACCTGGCCGATGCGTACGGGCACGCCCTGATATTCGAATTCCACCCAGCCGGAAACGGGATAGGGTGCGACGGGGCGAGTGAGGTCCTTGGGATTGTCAATGTCATAGAAGGCTTGTTCGCTATTGGGCAGTGAGAAGTAGGGGCGAGTGGAGGCGGCTTTTTCGCCGACTTTCACGCTGAACAGTCCGGAAGCCACTTTGCCGGCGTCGAGCGAAGGGGATGCGGAGGAGTTAGGGGCGGGAGCACTCGTCCAAGATTCTCCCTCCGGCGTCTGGACCCAAACGCGCTTGATAGAGACGGGGGTGTTGCCCTGATTGGCTGCGCGGACGTTGAGGAAAAACGATTGGCCGGGGATTGCCACGCGGAAAGTATCGGCAGGGCCCCGGAAGCGGGCAAAGGGGCCTTCCGGCTCATGAGCGGGAGCAACGGTAGCGGTGACGTCCAGACCGAGCGCCAGGGCCAGAGCGGTGTTGAATTGTGCTTGCTTAATATGTAACTCGTGGAGCACGTCGTATTTGGCGTCGGGGGAGAGAGAACTGCTTTCGACCTGGCCGATGAGAGCGAGGTTGGCTTTTGCGCCTTCGGCAAGAACCGGCGCGATCGCCCCTGGGCGACGCGCATCGAATTGCTTCATCGCCTGGTCAACGCTGCCGGAGAGCTTTTCGAGACCCTGTTTGAGGAAGCCGTCGTTCTGGCCGCGGGCGAGATCGGCAATGCCGCCAAGTGAGATATTGATGCCGGAGAAGAAAGAATTCTCATGCTCGGTTACGGAGACGCGAGAACCGAAAAGATGGTAATCGGAGTCGTCGGGGCCCGGCGGTGGAGGATTGACACCGCCATTCTGAGTTTTCTGGAAGCCAAGGCCCTGGCGCGCGATCTGGCCGAAGGAACCGGCGAGGAGGGGATCATAATCGCCTTCGGGGATGACGACGTTGGTGGAGAGCTGGCCTTCAATCCACTGGCCGCTGATGTAGTTGTAAAAGCGCAGCGGATAAGTGTGGCCGTTGGCGTAGTCCCAGATCTCGTTGCCGCGAATGGCGAAAGTGGGCACGCGGGCGTAGTCTTTCAGCGGCGTCCACGGATGCAGTCCTTCGCGAATTTGCTCGGGAAACATATTGGGATCACCCGCCTCTTTGAAGGCTTCCTGAGCGGTCTCGCCGGAAACCTGATGGTGGCCGTGGCCGTCGGAAGGGCCGCCGACAAAGACAGAAGTGACGACGAGAGGGCGAACCATGCGAATGACGCGGACAACATCACCCAGGACGCGCTCATGC
>DATJAD010000084.1:0-24949 GCA_035516615.1 Candidatus Acidiferrum sp. | reverse complement strand
CAAGGTATGACTCATGATTGGGGTGAAGTCGTAACAAGGTAGCCGTAGGAGAACCTGCGGCTGGATCACCTCCTTTCTAAAGAACAAGCCAGCTATCCCGCTATGGTGTGCGGGAGATGCCGGCCAAGGCATCGAAAGCTTTCACGGGCTTTCTTTGCCACTCGATTTACTTTGCCTGGAGAGCTTTGCTCGAAGGGCCGGACGGATCCTGGCAGATCGTATCAAGTCAAAGAGGAAAAATTCATTCAGTGCGATTTGGGGCCGCGTGAGTTTTCCGCGGCCCTTTTTGTATTGGGTGCAGGCCACGTTGCATGTACGCAGAGCGGGCCGGAAGTGCATCGACTTTGGATATGAAAATCATTCCACTTCGTTCAATTCACAGCCGCAGCAGCCGCGAATCCAGCGACAGTTCGACAGCAGATTTCGGATAGAACGGCGCAAGAAAGTTCTCCAAACTGCCTACTGTGCAAGCTATCGCTGCACAGTACAAATTTGAAAACCTTTGAGGTCCTGTCATGCCGAACTTTCGGGTAGTGGCAATACCCACGGAGACCGTGGATGCCGTGCGCTCCACGCTGCGTGCGCCCGTGTACGGTTTTCCGGCCCACGTTGAACTGGCCGATGACGATGCGCCATGCCGGCACTGCCTGCGTCTGATTCGCAAGGGGAGCGATCGTAGAATCCTCTTCACCTACGATCGCTTTGCTGGTGTGGAATCGCTCCCTCAGCCCGGCCCGATTTACGTGCATGCTGACGCTTGCCCGCGCTACGGGGAGGGCGCTGGTTTTCCCGAAGAGCTACGCGGAAGCCCGCGCACGCTGGAAGCTTATGCGAGCGGGCGCCGCCTCGTGAGGCAGGAATACGTGGCCGACGGACGGTTTGAGACCGTTATCGAAGAACTCTTCCACAATCCCGAAGTGGGTTATCTCCAAGTCCACAGCACTGCCGCTGGATGCTTCACATTTCGCATCGAACGATGATCCTGACCGCATCCTCCACGGGCGCTTGCCGCGAAGGCTCTGCGCCATGATTTGCGGGGCTAAAGAGCGAAGTGCTGGTATGCGACAGCCTCGGCTGATGCCGTGCGCGAAGCGGACAGCTCCGTGGAAACAGTTGATTGGCCCTAAAGCGGGCCCGTTTACAAGCAGATCGGCTTGCTCACTCTCAATCCGACCAGGCCAGATAGCCGGGCACGATCAAGTTGACCAGGGGCACGATCATCAGGACGCCCCACCAGCTGGGTTTGTTGCGGGCCTCGGCGATTCCCATCCAGACGAGGATGGCCATGACGATGTTCACGAGAGGAATCAGGAAAAGAATGATCCACCAGATCGGCTTTCGCGCGATGTTCAGCATCAAAATGATGTTGGCGATGGGGATCCAGGCGAGCCAACCGTTCTCCGTATTCGTCTTTTTGGCGATCGTTTGCAGCGCCAGCGCAAAATAGATGTATCCTGCGATCGCGCAGATCCAGAAGAACGCCAGCATTCCGCCGAGAAGTGCAATTGGCGCCCTGTTGTCCACGTCCTGGGCGAATATGCTTTGCGCGCCGAGCACAAGCGCCCCCCAGAAAAGCAGCCAGCGCTTCCCGGAAAGTACACATAGCCTCATATTCATCAGGATTTCCTCCAATGAGAATCGTGAATTGCCCGGGGTAAAGAGCAGCCAGACGCCTGAATTCTTGATGAAGACTCCGGCTCGGGAGAGCGCACGCAAAGTGCAGACGGCGGAGCCAAAGCCCGAAGTCTAGCCGCTGTTGAGCGCACTCTATGCAAAATCATTCGCCCTGTCAAAGGACTTGCTGAATGCGGTTGCCGAAGGCGGCGATTTTGGTTTAGGAAAGGTAAGTGCAATTATAGATAACGATAGGGCGTGCGACTCGCGTGGAGTTGCGCATATCTTCAAAATAATCTCTTTAGGCCCGGATTTGATACGGCACCAGTTCTCTTATGAAATTCCAACCGGAAAAATTCCCGGAAAGGATTTTGCTCCGGCCACACACCCTGATGTACAGAGAGACGCAATTCGTTCACCGACAATCGTGTGGAGGCAGAGTGTGGCGTTCCGCTCAATTGGTTTCGCAAATGCTTTTGCACGCGCGGAAGGGATTGGGCGGCAATGGCAGGTCCGACACGCGTATTCGCGGGGAGGCGATTGATTTACTTCGTGCTGTGCATCCTGATGTGCGCTTCATTTCTCGCAGCGTTCCCCGCTCCCAGCTGTTCGCAGGAACTGCCCGACGCGCCTAAGCCAAAATTGATCGCTCGCGCCAGGAAAAGGAAGGTGTTTCTTGCTCTGGGCGGGGCTGTTTATGCCGCGAGCTTTTTGGACATGCACGAATGGATCGCCGACCGGAGTCATGGCCATAAGGAAGTGGATCCGCTTGCCAAGCCTTTTGCGCAGTGGCCAGCGCCGGCGTACTACGCGGCGGGATTGGCCCTGGATACGGGCGTGAATTTCTTGAGTTACAAGATGGGGAAGTCCCGCCGCTGGCGCAAATGGAGACACTTGCCGCAGCTCATCGCCATAGCGGGGAACCTGTACGGCTACTTTTCTTCATGCTACCGCACAGCCCACTAGATGCAAGTTGCGCGATCTGCGTTCGAGGCCACGTCAGCTACTTCTACCGAACCATTCAGGGCCGAGCTTCGAAGACGAGATTGAACGGCGTTTGCGTGGCGCGGCGGAACCGGGAGAAGCCGCCTGAAGTCACAACTTCGCGCAGCCGCTTTTCACCGGCTTGAGCGCCCAGGGCGAGTCCTACTTCCTGGGAGAGTGAAGCCGGCGTGCACAGCAACGTGGACGCTCCGTAAAATGCGCGGCCGATGGGATTGAAATTTTCTTCCGGGCGATCGCCCGCAAAGGGCTCAACGATCATCCACGTTCCGTCTTTCTCTAATTTGCCGTGGACGTGCGCCGCCGCGCCGGCGGGATCGCCCATATCGTGCAAGCAATCGAAAAACGTGACGAAATCGTAGTTTTCTCCGGGAAAATCCTTGGCCATGGATACTTCAAAGCGGATGCGGTCGGCGACGCCGGCCTCCTTGGCGCGCTGCTTAGCGGTCTCGATGGATTTGCCATGGTAGTCGAAGCCCGCGAATTCAGACTTTGGATATGCCTTGGCCATCAAGATCGTCGAGGCGCCCAGGCCGCACCCTACGTCAGCGACGCGGCCGCCGCTCTTCAACTTGGCGTCCACGCCATCGAGAGCGGGGATCCAGGCGCTCAAGAGATTCGCGGCGTAGCCCGGCCGGAAAAAGCGTTCCGTGCCGACAAACAGTTCCGGATGATGCTCGTGCCATCCCATCCCTGCGCCAGACTTGAACCTTTCGGCGATCTGGTCTTCCGCTTTCACGGAAGCGAGCGCCACCTGGAATGCGCCGGGAAGAAATGCGGGACTGTTCTCGTCGGCGAGCGCGAAGGCCTGCTCGTCCGTGAGATAAAATTTGCCGATGGCCGACGCGTAGCTCACGTAACCGCCCGCCGCCTGCGAAAGCAGCCACTCGCGCACGTAGCGTTCCGAGGTGCCGGTGCGGCTGGCAAGCTCGCCTGGAGTTTGCGGGCCGCCAGCGGCGAGGCCCTTGTACAGGCCGAGCTTGTCGCCAATGCGCACGAGAGCGGCGTGAAACGTAGCGCCGAAATCCACGATGGCTTTGCCAAGGAATTCGTGAAGCTTGTCCATATCAATAGACATGAGTCCGTCCTCCGTAGAGACACGAGAATTAGAGAGAAGCAATGACCTGGGCCAAGACTAAAAATTTTAAGACGAGGGCCGGGCGCGATGCAAGATGCGCGGCAGTCAGCAGCAGCGATTGGGACGGGAATAGCGGCGGTTAAGCTGCTGCACGTAAAACTCTTCGCGCGAGAGCGGGGAGCAATTGACGGAACGAACTGCACGTGAGCGCAAATAGCTTTCGTAAGCGGAATCACCGCACCATGCGCGTAAGCCCTGCCACAGGTTTCCCGAAGCCTTCGAGACGCGCCTGAGAACGTTCCGCATCAGTCGTCTCCTCCTGCCGAAACGCCCTCCGTGCCAGGCGCCCAGCGCGTGCGCTGATACGGGGTCTCATGCAGCACGGGGACACGCCGCCTTGCAAGAATCGCCGTCCATTGCACAAGCGCTTCGACCACGAGGACGAGAATCATCAGCGCCAAAACCGCGGTGACCACGGCGTCCAGCCTCTGGTTGAAGATAAGGCGGTGCGCTTCCGCGATTTTGTCTACGGGAATTTTTCCGGCTGCAACCTGCGCGGCCATTGCGTTGGCGTACGATAAAAATCCCAGGCGAGGGTCGGGGTGAAAAATCTTCTGCCAGCCTGCTGTCATGGTGACAGTGATAAGCCAGGCCATGGGAACGAGGGTCACCCAGATCCAGCGGGTGCGGCCCATTTTCAGGAGAATGGTTGTGGCCACAACGAGCGCTACCGCGGCGAGTAACTGGTTGGCGATGCCGAAGAGCGGCCAAAGCGAGTTGATGCCACCGAGAGGGTCAATGACGCCCTGGTAAAGAAAATAACCCCACGCGCCGACGATCAGCGCGCTGGAAAGCAGGATACCGGGCATCCAGGAAGTGCGCCCAAAGGGCTTCCAGACGCGTCCGCCCAGTTCCTGCACCATGAAGCGGCCGACGCGCGTGCCCGCATCGAGCACCGTCAAGATAAACAATGCCTCGAACATGATGGCGAAGTGATACCAGATGCCGAGAAGCCGGTCGCCGCCGATGGTGCTGGAAAAAATCTGTGCCATGCCAACGGCAAGCGACGGCGCGCCCCCAGCGCGATTAAGAAGCGTGTGTTCGCCGACGGCGTGGGCGAGGCCCGTCATGGTTCCGGCACTCAGAGGGAAGCCCCAACCGGAAATCGTGCTTGCCGCCGCTTCAGGTGTTGCGCCAACGATGCTTGCCGGAGAGTTGATGGCGAAAAAAACGCCCGGAGTCATCGAGCACGCCGCGACCATGGCCATGACGCCCACAAACGACTCCATCAGCATCGCGCCATAGCCGATCGGGCGCGCGTGGCTTTCACGCAGAATCATCTTTGGCGTTGTGCCGGAGGAGATCAGCGCGTGAAAGCCGCTGACGGCTCCACAGGCGATGGTGATGAAGCAAAACGGGAAGATCTTTCCGGAAAAGACAGGACCGGTGCCATCCACGAAGCGCGTCAACGCAGGCATCTGAATTTCCGGGTGGACGAGAAGAATTCCGGCGGCGAGAGAAAAAGTTGCGCCTACCTTGATGAAAGCGCTCAAGTAGTCGCGCGGAGCCAGCAGCAGCCAGACGGGCAAGGCAGAAGCCGCAAAGCCGTAGATGATGATGGCGAAAGCGAGCGAAACGCCGCTAAGCGTGAAGATCCGCGCCCAGGAAGGCGAATCCGCAACCCACTGGCCCGCGACAACCACGAAGACAAGAAGCGCCACTCCAAATGCGGACGCTTCCAGGACGCGTCCAGGCCGCAGGAAGCGCAAGTAGAGCCCCAGCAAGAGCGCTATGGGAATGCTCATGGCCAGCGTGAAAGTGGCCCAGGGAGAGGATTTGAGGGCGTTGACGACGACGAGCGCGACGACGCCAAGCAAAATAATCATAATTGCCAGCACGGCGAGTTGCGCGATGAATCCGCCGCGCTTGCTGACTTCTTCGCGGGCCATTTCTCCAAGGGACTTGCCGTCGCGGCGAATCGAACAGAAGAGAATGATGAAATCCTGCACACAGCCGCCGAAAACGGCGCCCACAATTAGCCAGAGCGTTCCGGGAAGATAACCAAACTGTGCGGCAAGCGTAGGCCCTACAAGCGGTCCTGGTCCTGCGATGGCGGCAAAATGGTGGCCCAGGAGCACCCATTTGTTCGTGGGCACGAAGTCGCGGCCATCGTCGCGCCGCTCAGCGGGAGTGGCGCGCGTATCATCGAGAGCCAATAGTTTCGCAGAAATAAAAGACGAGTAGAGGCGATAGGCCACTAGATAGCAGCATCCTGCGGCGACGACAAACCAGGTGGCGTTCAGATGCTCTCCGCGATGCAGGGCGATTGCAGCGAGGCCCGCGACGCCAATGGTTCCTACGGCGACCCAAACAATGCTGAAGAGAACCTTTTTCATGCCATGGATGACCTGAATTCGTTTGCGGCATCCTATGCGAGAGCGCGCGGAGCGTCAAATTGGGGTCTGTGGAGAGATTGCCGGCCATTCAGGGGTGAACTTATTCGGGAAGGGAAGTGAAGCGCAGCAGCGGGAACACGTTGCGGAAGATTCTCTCGATGTCGCGCGGAAACGAAGTTCGCGTGGCGGCTGCGGGAGACAATTTGCGGCGCACGATCCAGCCTTGCAGCTTTGGCCAATTTTCCGGAGTCGGCCAGTCTTCATGCTTGGTCCATTCGCCTTTCACCGTGGAATACCAGTAGCTCTCATACTTTCGCGAAAGGCGCTTTTTCTGCTGCGCCAGCCATTTTTGCTGCGACTGAACTCTCGGTTCGGCAATCAGCGCCAACGAGGATTCCTTGCGCTTCGGGCCGGAGTAGATGCGAAAACCCGCAGTGACCGTATCCGCGGAAAGTCCCACGTACAACTGGCCGCTCTCGCGGTCGCCGGGAAAGGGCACCGAGAATTTCAGGTACATCTGTGGCCGGTACGGCGTTTTGTCCTCGGCAAAGCGGATGTCGCGGTTGATGCGGGAAAAATTCGCGCCGCTGCGGCCGGTAGTATCGAATTGCGGATCGAGCTGCAAGACTGCGCGAGCCATTTCCTCGAGAAAGCGGCGGAACGGTTGGACTACCGACGCCTGGTAACGATCGCGATGGGTGTCCATCCACACTTTTTTATTGTTGCGCGCAAGATCGCGAAAGAATAGAAACGTTTCTCGGGTGAAGATAGGTTGCTTGGAGGCCATGGTATCTTTCCAGGGTTTGGAGTCTGAAGATTCTACCTCAACTCCGATCTGGAGCCGAACCTTCCATCTGCATTCGGAACAAAAGTGAGTTCCCCAGATCGAGTGCGTTGGACTATTCTGTCCGGCTTGCCGGCGCGGTTTCCGCAGTGCAGCGATAGAGAGGGTAAATCTCAAGAAGGGTGAAGCTCATGCGAAATTTGTGGCTCGGGTCGGGAACAATTCTGCTCGGGGTGATAGCCCTTGTGGCGCTGGCGCGTCCTGCAAGGATTTTTGCGTCGGAAGAGGCCAAACCCGAGAAGAAATTTGAGCCGTGGAAGCCCGAGGATTTCATCTACTCGGAGATCGTCACGCAGTTCCGCGTTTCGCCGGACGGCAAATGGCTCGTGTGGGTGAAATCCGCCGGCGATAAGGAGAAGGACGCGCGGATCAGCAACCTGTTTCTTTCGAGCCTGACCGACAACAAGGAGATCGAGCTCACGCGCGGCAGCGACAACAACATGGAACCACGCTGGTCTCCGGACGGCGCATTGATCGCTTTTCTCAGCTCGCGCAAGCGGCCCGACGCGAAACCCGACGCAGCGCCTGTTCAAATCTGGCTGATGAACCCTCATGGAGGAGAGCCCTGGCCACTGACCGAACTGGCGCGCGCGCCGCAGCGTATCGAATGGCTCGACAAGGACACTTTGATTTACAGCGCGCAGGAGGACCCCACTCTTTACGAGCAGGAACTGAAAAAGAAGAAAGACGATTCGGAAGTGGCGGATGAGGCCGAGCACGAGCCTCCCGTGCGGCTTTTCAAAATCAGAGTGAAGAACAAAACGATCACGCGCTTGACGATGAATACCGATTGGATCAGCGATTGGGCCGTGTCGCGCGATGGCAAGTATGCCGTGGCGCGCCACGAGAAGAGCCTTCATTACGAGTTCGATCAGAAAATTCCGCCGGTGACGATTCTTCACGACCTTGCGAACGGAACCGAAAAGCAGGTTTTCACCGAGGGCCGCATTGTGCCTTACGGATATGATTGGGCGCCGGACAATTCCGGCTTTTACGCCGTCGCTCCATATTCGACCGATCCACGTTTCCTGACGGCCAATATTTTGTTGGCGTATTTCTACGATGTAACCAGCGGCCAGAGCACCAAAGTAAATCTCGATTGGGAGAACGGAGTCGGTTACGACTTCCAGGCCATCCCCGGAGGGTTTCTGGCCTTACTCGCAGCGGGCAGCCACAACGAACTGGCGCGCTACTCGGCGACAAAAGGGGCAGATGGCTGGAATTGGAAGCGCGAGCAAGTGAGCGGCGAGCACGCGAAGAATTTGCAGGGATTTCACGTGGGCGACGACGGAAAGACAATTGTTTACGACACCTCGACCGCAAGCAAAATGCCGCAGCTCTATCGCGCGCAGCTCGATGGCGCGAAACTTGAAACGCCGGTTCAAATCACAAAATTGAATGAAAACTTGGTGACCAACCGGGCGCATGCAAAGACGGAAGTTATCCGTTGGAAAGGCGCGAACGGGGACGAGGTCGAGGGGATTCTCTACTATCCGGCGAACTACGAACCCGGCAAGAAATATCCCGTGATCACCGCGATTCACGGCGGGCCGATGGGTGCGGACCACGATCTGTGGGGCGAAAGTTGGGCTTATCCCATCCAGTTGTTCACGCAGCAGGGCGCTTTCGTGCTGCGGCCGAACTATCACGGGAGCAGCAGCTACGGATTGAAATGGGCGGAGTCCATCTGCTGCGGCAAATACTATGATCTCGAAACGCCGGACATCAACGACGGTGTGGATTACCTGATTGCCAAAGGCCTGGCCGATCCGGATCGCGTGGCGACAATGGGCTGGTCGAACGGCTCGATTCTTTCGACGAGCCTGATCACCACGTATCCCGACCGCTACAAAGTGGCCAGCGTGGGCGCGGGCGACGTGGAATGGATCAGCGACTGGGGCAACGTGGATTTCGGCCAGTCGTTCGACGCGTACTACTTCGGCAAATCGCCGCTGGAGGATCCGCAGCTCTATATCCAGAAGTCGCCACTGTTCAAGATGGATCGCGTGAAGGCGCCGGTGCTGATTTTCCAGGGAACGGCGGACCGCAACGTGCCGCCGGACCAGAGTTGGTCGTACTTTCGCGCTTTGCAGTATTACGGCAAGGTGCCCGTAAAGTTCGTCATTTTCCCCGGCGAGCCGCATGGTCCGCGCAAACTGACGCACCAGATGCGCAAAGTCGAGGAAGAGCAGGCGTGGTTCGCTAAGTATTTCTTCAAGAACGAAAAACCGGAGAATGACGCCGTGAAAACAAACTCGCTGTTGGCGGATGCGATAAAGCGAAGCAGCGCGCAAAGAGACAAGAACGGAGCGTACGGCGAGATTTCTCCGCTAATGCTGCCCAACAAAATGACCGTCGGCATTCTGGCCCCGCAAGTTGCCGGGCGGAGCGGCCTCGAGATCGGAAAGTTCGAGGTAACACAGGCGCAATTCGCCCAATACCAGACCCTCAACTGCATGGCTAAGAGCAGCCAAAAAGAAAGCTACAGGTGTGAAGATTTCCAAGAGCGCGTAGAAGCGACTCGCAATTTCCCAGAGGCTGGCGTCACTCTCGACGAAGCGCAGGAGTATATCGATTGGTTGTCGCGAGTCACTGGAAAAACTTGGCGGCTGCCGTACGAGGATGAAGTGAAGAGCCTGTACGAAAATCGCGCGAACGAGAATACGCTTGATTACTGGGCGGGCTATGCGCCGAATCCGGAGGACACGGCTAAGTTGCGCGAAGCTGCGAAGAAGTTAGCGGGTGCCGCTCCGCTGTTGAAGGAAGTCGGAAGCTTCACCGGGCAGGGCGGAGATGACGAAGACCCGATCTACGATCTTGGCGGGAACGTCGCGGAGTGGGTGTTGACGCGCGATGGTAAGGGAAAAGTCATCGGCGGCAGCGCAGATTGTCCGGCAAGCGCGGAGTCCGATTGCAAACCGGAGCCGGAGTACATTGGTTTCCGCGTGGTTCGCGGAGCAGCGAAACCTGCGCCAAAAACCGACAAATAAAACGAGGCCATCCAGATTGGCACTTGCGGGGGCTGGGGGAAGCCTCTAGCCTAGCGCGATGAGCGACTTCACTCCTACGACGCGCACGCAAGTCAGGCGCCTTCCCAAACGCGGCCACTACGACCGCGAAACCGTTTACAAAATTCTCGACGAAGCGTTCGTCTGCCATGTCGGATTCGTCGCGGACGGCCAGCCCTACGTCATTCCCACGAACTTTGGCCGCGTGGGCGACACGTTGTATCTGCACGGTTCGGCGGCAAGCCGGATGCTGCGCACGCTGAGCAAGGGCGTGCCCGTGTGCGTGACAATCACGCTCGTAGATGGCCTGGTCCTCGCACGCTCGGCGTTCCATCATTCCGTGAACTATCGCTCGGTGGTCGTTCTGGGCACGGCGCAGCTCGTCGAAGATCCCCCGGAGAAAATGGATGCGCTGCGGCTCTTCGCCGAGCACATCATGAAGGGCCGCTGGGACGATGTTCGCCAGCCAACCGAGCAGGAACTGAAAGCCACAAGCGTCCTCAGGCTCCCTCTCGATGAAGTGTCGGCAAAGGTGCGCACCGGCGGCCCGGTGGACGATGAGGAAGACTACGCGCTGCCTGTGTGGGCGGGAGTGCTGCCGATCAAGCCCCTGCCGCAAGCTCCAATTGCCGACCCGCGCCTGAACCCGGCAACGCCAGTGCCGGAATACCTGAAAAACTACTCGCGCTGACGCTTTCGCAACCGTTTCGAATATTTCTTTGTCTGAGTGTGGTGCCGGCCGCTTTCGAGCAGCGCCACAAATTTCGCCACGCGGCGCTCCACGGTCTCCACGTTTTTCGGGGCAGTGAGGTAGCGCACGATCTGCCGTCGCAAGGCCGTAGTCATTCCACGAAATGTTTTCGAGGCACGAGGCGCGTATTTCAATGCAACCACCAACAACGGAGGCAGAACCGGTTCGCGCGATTCTTCGTCGAGCTCAATGCTGATTTCGACGACGGCTCCGGCATCAATGCGCAGCTTCTTGCGGATGTCGCCGTGAATCGCGAGGCGATGACGTCCTTTTCCCCTTGGCACGAGCGTCGTGCGCAATGGCACACCTTCCACCGTACCGCAAACAGGAACACACGCTAACTCCGTGCCGAGCGACTTGGAAACCTCCGGCGGCACGTCCACAAACCGGATTGGACCCAAGCGATAGAGCTTTGCCGCGAAGATGTAGGACTGGCCGTTCTCCGTCATGACTCAGGAAGAATAGCCGACTCGCTGAGGGAATGAAAAACAGCGGATTCAGTGGCAGCCGCAGGAGCCGCCGCAACAGCCACCACCACCGCCGGAGAACGACCCGGAGGGGCTGGACGAGCCGCCGCTGCTCGAACCTTTCGCTGCGCTGAACACGGAAAGCTGGATCGTGGCCCTTTTGCTAGCGCACTTCGGGCAGGAAATCTCCTGCTGCTTGTTGATCACGATCTTTTCAAACTCAGTCTTGCAGTCTTCGCAGATGTATTCGTAAATCGGCATAACCCACCCTTGGGAACGTGCACTTAATTATAGCAGGGCGGCGCGGAAAACCATCCTCAGCCAAAAAACGAAGGCCCTCCAGTGGAACCGGAGGGCCCTCGGAATCTGCGGAGTTGGCAGGATGCCGTGAACTTTGGGAATTAGTCGCCTGCGACGGCTTCGGCGGCTTGCTCCGTCGTTTTGGGAGCCGAAGCGCCATCGCCGTTTGCAGGCGCGATCGTGACCGGCTTTCCGGCATTCGCGAAGTTCGTTGGAACGGCCTTGGCGATGTCCTGCACGGTGCCGATCTGAACGACGGCCGGTTGGGGCTTCTTCAGCACCAGTTCTTCGTAGATAGCGCGAACCTTGGCCTGCTCTTCGAACGCCTTCTTGCGGCGTGCGCGGTCTTCTTCGGCCGCGGTCAGCGGAATATCGTGTTCGAGGTGGCGGACGCGCGCCGCATCATCGGCGTCAATCACCAGCGAGTGCTCGAAGCTCTCGAGGTCCACGCTCTTGCCCTTGGCATAAATCTGATGCTTGCCGTGTGTCTTGTACCACTCGGCGACGGTCGCGTTCTTGTGCATGTTTTCGATGATCTTGCGCCAGCCGATGCCGGTGTTGTACGCACAGAAGCTGATTTCGCCTTGCTGGGTGGCATACGGGATGATGCACATTTCTGTGCGGCGGAAATCGTAATTGAATAGATCCTGGAACCACATGCCTGCGATGAACAGGAAGTTCCACGGGTCCGTCTGGCGGCGCTTCATGGCGTCGTTGAAGTCGCGATCCGGCGAAGTGCGGCCATACTTGGTGGTGGACTTTTTCGTCAGCGCCCAGGTCTTGTCGAATTTCTTGAAGAGATCCCAGAGTTTCAAGCCCTTTGGTCCGCGGAACGGGTGATAGTTTTTCAGTAGCGCCAGAGCCATCATGAAATTGGAAAAGTTCTTGCCGCGCGCGGCGTCCGTAATGGCCGTCACGTCCCGGGTCAGCTCCACGGCATCCAGGAAGCGCGGCACCGGAGCCCATTCCTTGGTTTCTTTGTTGATCATGATCGCCGTGCCCACGCCGCAATTCGGGTGGCAGCCGCAGGAGAGCGAGCCCCACTGCGATTCCTGGCCCTTCACCATGTCCGCGAAGCCCGCGAAGGTGCTGATAAACGAAATCGGGAACCAGTCTCGCGTCGGCTCGACTTTGCCGACCTGCTTGCTCACGTCCTGCGCCAGGTGCGAGAGGGTGTACCGCTGGCGTAGGCGGCGTTCCGGCGTAATGTCCTCGTCGCGGCCGGTGAAAGAAACCGGCTGAAAGCTGACGAAAGAGATTTTCTTGGGGTTTTCCATTGCGAACTTGACGATCGTGCCCACCTGATCGTTGTTCACGTTGTTGACGATGGTCACCACCAGCACGATTTCAATGCCAGCTTCGTGCATGTTTTCGATGGCGCGCAGCTTCACGTCAAACAGGTTACCAATCTGGCGGTGGCTGTTGGCATCGTTGCCGATACCGTCAAATTGCAAGTAGGCGTAGCGCATGCCGGCTTCAAACGCCTTGCGCGAAAATTCCTTGCTCTTGGCGAACTCGATGCCGTTGGTGGCCGCCTGCACCGAGTTGTAGCCGATCTTCCGCGCGTAGGCCACCGCATCCAGGAAGTGCGGGCTCATGGTTGGTTCGCCACCGGAAAACTGCACGGACATCTGCCGCCGCGGCTTGATCTTCAGCGCGTTGTCCAGAATTTCCTTGATTTCGTCCCAGCCCAGTTCGTGCACGTAGCCGACCTGGTTGGCGTCCATAAAACAGGGATCGCACATCATGTTGCAGCGGTTGGTCAGGTCCACGGTGAGCACGGAGCCGCGCCCGTAGCGCACGGTCGAGGAACCATGCTTATGCAGGTCTTCGTCGTTGTGCGCAGGAATATCGCGCCCGGGGAACTGCGCTTCAATCCACTTCAGGAAGTTGGCGTCAATCGCCATCATGTCTTCGTAGCGGCCGTGGATCGGGCAATCCTTGACCATCCAGATCTGCCCGTCGCGCTCGATAATTTCGGCCTTGATTTCGCCGACCTTCTCATTCATCAGGTCGCGCCAATCTTTTTTGCCATGAATAATCTCTTCGCGCGCTTCCTTCACGCAATCCGGGCAGAGTGAATCTGTCGTGCGCGGCCAGCCGAGCGTCGGCTTGGTCTTTTCCCAGGACTTCAGAAGCGGTTTATCGGACCACTGAGGCGTCACGGAGGGATTGGGGTTGTGTTTGTTGAAGAATTGAATGGTGTTGAAGGTAATTCCCGCGGTCTTGCAGACGATCCAATCCATGGATCGCGCGATCTGCGTGCCTACTGTATTCGGCATAAACTTGTAGCCTCACTTTCAAAAGTACATGCAAAACCACTTTGATTGGCCCAACGCCCTTGCTGGAGTTCCGATGGAGAGGCCCCGCAATTAATGTGCGGCATATAACAGCCACACGCCCCTGGGGCCATCCTCAACGTACCACGCCCGATCGGTACGTGCCTAAGCCTTTAGGCACGTATAGTTTGACGGTTAACGGGGGTCGAATCCAGCTTCCTGCATCGAATGGCGATTTTTGGGGGTTGAATGGTAGTTTTGAGCTTTAACTGGTCCTAAATCGGGGGGTTACTCTTCGATTCGCCAGGCCGGGGAATTGCGCCATTTGGGAACTTCCCGCGCGCGGTTTTGGCATTTTTATGCCTATTCGTTCAGTGTGGGCCGTAGCACCGCGATCGCAAAGTGCGCAAATTGCGCCGCACCTTCATCAAGCTGCAGCCAGCGAACCACGCAATGGTCCGCCAGATACTTGGCCACTCGCGTTTCGGGAATTCCCAAATACTCGGCGAGCATGGGCTTAATCGAAGGAGCTCCACGGCGGCCGACTCCGCCTCGCGCCACATTGGCGATTGCCACGCGCAAGGTGTCGCAGGATTCCACGTAGTAATAGCTGGTCATTTCCTCGTCGGTCAGGACGAAAACTCCCGGGCCAGCTGGAGCGGTTTCCGCACGATCGAGTTTTGCAGGAGGGCACGTGAGCAGCCTGCGAAACTGCATCTCTAACTTGGAAAGTCGAGAAGACAGGCCCGGATCCCCATAGCGCCCTTTCAATCCCGCGCCCGCAGTTTCTCCCTCAGGTTCCACTGGCAGCCGCGGCATGGACCGGCTATCCGGCCCGCTCAGCGGCGTAGAAATCCCTGATTCCGTTGCCCCGGAGTCTTCCAGAGGGCTTGTTGTGGAACGCTCGGAGCGCTCTTGCGTGGCGGTTGAGGTGGTTGAGGCGCCTGACGTTCCGCCTCTTCTGCGGTTTCTGCCGCCGCGGCGGCCTCTCTTTCTGTGGGGCCTTGAATCTGTTGGAAGCTGGCTAGCTGGCCTCGCGCTCTCAATTGAAGGCGCTTCCTCGCTCGGCACGGATACGATCGCTTCAAATGTCTCGGCAGTCTGCTCGAATGGCAACCCGGGAGTGGGCATCGTTGTCACTGGCGCGGAGAGTGGTTTTTCTTCGACGGCAGGGATCTCCATTCCTGATTCGGCTGAGGGCACTTGACCGCCCAGGCGCGCGACTGCTTCCAGTGCTTTCATCTTCCAGTCCGAGCGGCGGAAGCGTTGGGCTGCCGTCGCATACCACTTCGCGGCTTCCGCGTTCTGCCCCGCAGCTTCGAAGTGGCGCGCCAGCTCGAAGGCAACCATCGCATCGCTCGTCTTTTGGAACAGATTGGATAGTTGCTCTTCGGGATTTTTGCTGCCACGCGCCCGCCGGATGCGGGCCGTGATCTGTTTCCAGTCGGCCATACGTTTCGAGCATTGTAGCAGCGAAGGTCATCCGCAGCCAGCATCCATCCTGCCAGCATCCATTCTGATAGATGCCGACGTGCGCAAACTGTGGAAACGTGGCGAGTCAGCAACGCCGGCGCACTGTGCCAAAACTGTCCCTCGGTTCAGTAGAGCAACACAGTTCCAGACCGATACACTTTTCTCAAGGAATCGAACGTCATGAGGCCAGGCAATTCCTTTTTCTCGCCGGGAGCATTGGCTGCTTCTAATGCCAGCCCTCGGGGTCCCGGGGCGATCATCGCTGCCTTAGTAGGTCTGGCATTCTTCGCGGAATTGCTCTCCGGTTGTGCGGGAACCGCCAATTCGCAGGGAACGAATCCTACTCCTCCCGGCAATTCCAATGTAACGGTTAGGGTGTCGCCGAGTTCCGCAACGCTTTCCACGGGCGGCACGCAGCAATTCACCGCGACCGTCTCCGGCACCTCGAACACTGGCGTCACCTGGACCGCCAGCGGCGGGATGATCTCTTCGAGCGGTTTCTACACCGCGGGAAGCGCGGGAGGAAACTTCAGGGTCACGGCCACCAGCGCTGCGGACAGTACGAAAAGCTCGAACGCCACGGTGACCGTCACGCCGCCTTCCTCTCCGCCGCCCGGGACCGTCTCATCGCTCACGAAGGACGGCATCACTTGGACTTTCAGCCAGCCCGTCGCCACAGGCCAATTCGTCACCGGCGATTATTATGTCGTCGGGCCCGTCACCATCACGGCCATCAGTCCCGCCCCTACACCCTCTTCGCCGTACCTGAACGGCTCCGTCCTGAATCTTCCCACGGCGAACAGCAAAAGTGGTTTCGATTCGCGCCTCGACGACGGAACGGACGAGTCCTGGTGGTTCGATGCCTCGCTGCGCTCCTATCCACCGATCACGCTCAAACCCGGCGATGCCCTGGTTTCCTCGATCAGCCTTGCGCAAATTCACTCGGTGCCTGAAGTCATGCGCGCTTCCGATATGAGTGCGAGCCCCGTCGCGTCCGTCTCTGTTCTGACGGTCGTCGCACAAGCGCCTTCCGCGGACGCCTTCCGGCCCTCCTATTGCGACCGCTCGCAGACCATCTATCACGCCACCAATCTGCAGCGGAGTCTTCTACCTTCTCTCACCCCGCCGAATCCTTCCGGCACGCCCACGCTTGCACAATTCGAGGCCCTGTATCGCCGGCCGTGGATTGACACCAACCCGTTTCTTTTTGATGCTCCCGCTGACTATATGCCCAGCTACGGCCAGCACATCGCTTTCGCGGATTCCTACGCCGCGTTGCTCTTGATGCTGAATTTCTCCGCCGATCAAAAAGTCAATCTCACCAATTATTTCGTGCAGTACGGCATTGATCTCTATGGCTGCGTCCAAGCGGGCTACGGCTGGCCGGCTTTTGGCGGGCACCGCAGCGGCAGAAAGCTGCCCATCATTCTCGCCGGAATTCTCCTGAACAACGACGGCATGAAAAATGTCTCCGCGCAGTATCCCGACAGCTTCGGCGAAGACATGCAAACGGTCTACGTGAACCAACTTCCTCCTGCCGGAACCTATCCGCAGGCCTGGCAAGGCGCCACGGTGATTTATGGCGGGCACTACGGCGTGCAGGCCAACGGGCAAATCGTCAGCCCGGGCCTCTACGGGCCTTATGAACAGCTTCAGCCGTCCGCCTGGCCGCTCATCAACGGCAATGAACAGCTTGGCGAAGCCTATCGAAGATGCTGCACCTCGGTTTCCTGGGTCGGCGAAGCGCTTGCGATTCACATCCTGCACGCCGAAAGCGTCTGGAATCACCAGGCGTTCTTCGATTATGTGGACCGCTGGATGAACGAGGACGACGCGCAAGCCGTCGCCGAAATCAAGGCGCAAACCGGCTTCGACTACAGCGCCGACTGGGAACGCCAGGGCCAAACGCGCTACTGGCTGCAAGGCGAAGTTCCCCAGTACACCTTCATCGATGATATGTGGACAGCCTACCGCTAGGATTGCCGGGCTTTCGGCCGGCGTTCTGGTAAAACTTCCTTCACTCTACTTCGGCCACTCGTCGGGAGGGAGAGATTTCTTGATCGTGTCCAGATTCTGAAATCCGTCTTTGATCACCGTCTGCATCACGTTGTCTTTGGTCACTACCACCACCGAATCAAGAAATGCCGGCACATTCTTCTTTCCAACCGAAATGCTTTGTTCGGTCGGAGGCGTCTTGCCGTTGGCCAGGCTCACGGCCACGTTCGCGGCTTGTATCGCCTGCGCACTCAGGGGTTTGTATACCGTCATCGTCTGCGTGCCCTTCAGGAGCCGGATGATTGCTGCCAGATCGGCATCCTGCCCTGAAATCAGAACTTTTCCCGCCAGTTTGGCGTCCTGAAGCGCTTGCACCGCTCCGCCTGCCGTACCGTCATTGGAAGCCACCACCGCCGTGATGTTTCCGTGGTCCGCGGCAATCAATTCCGCCATCTTGGCATACGCTTCCAGTGGATCCCAGTCAGCGCACCATACATCCCCGACAATCTTGATATCCCCCCGGTCCACGTAAGGCTGTAAAACTTTTTCCTGACCCTCCCGAAGCAAGCGCGCGTTGCTATCCGTCGGCGATCCTTCCATCAGGACGTAATTCCCTTTGGGCGCGAGCTTCACAAGCGATTGCGCTTGAATTTCGCCGATCTTCTCAGAGTCCACGCCAACGAAGAAATCAATTTTGCTGTTGCGGATCAGCCGGTCGTAGCTGACGACCGGAACGCCCCTGGACTTCGCCAAGTCCACGATTTGCACGGCGCGGTCCGTATCATGCGGCACGATCACCAGTGATTTCACGCCTTGGTTCAGCAGCTTCTGCGCCTGCTGGTATTGGACGTCGTCATTACCATTTGCCGTCTCCAGCAGAACCTCTGCACCGAGTTCCTTGGCGCGTTTTTGGAACGCTTGCGTGTCTGTCTGCCAGCGTTCCACCTCCAGGGAATCCAGCAGGAAGCCGATCTTCAGCGGGGCGGGCTCCGCTTTGGCCGATGCACCCAAGTGCCGCGCCCCAAACAGGAGCGTCGTCCCCAGCAAAGCACAAAGAACTGCCCGGCCGAATCTCAACATGCAACGCCTCCAAGTGATTTGCCCCAACGCTATCAGTGGCCCACACCCTTGGCAAATTCGTTGAAGGGCTGGATGCCTCAAATGACACGGAGTTATCCGATTGGAAATCAACGACTCACGGACAGGAGTCCGTCCGGTTCTTGGTGCACGGGCAAATCCCTGACGCACCTTTGACGCGACTCAGCTTCACGGTGGCCGGATATCCGAGGCAACTTCCCGGCTTAGTAGCCTTCCGTTGCGGCCAGGATGGTTTGGCTTTTGCGGTGCCAAAGCACCAGTCTCATGCCAGGGTATTGCGCAGCAAGCTGTGGCAACCGCTGCCTGGCCGCCTCGATGTCGTGGAGGCTCTCCAGCCAGAGCTTCTTGCCGTCCGCATCGTCAATCAAGATGTCGTAATGGGGTTCTCTCATGGAAGTTACGTGTCCCGTCATAAGCTGATCCCTTCACTTGGTTAGTGTTCCAACCAAGCGAATCGTTTCAATTCGGGAAGGTAGAGGTTGCGGGAGGCAATATCACCTTCGCGGATCGGGACACCAAGAATAACCTTTTTATTTTCAATGGATTGTACGGCCGAGTGAATGAAACGAGCCCTAGAATTCTTCTTCATCCTCATGACGCCGCAGGGTCGCAATCCGGTGCGTGATGCCGATTCCATGCGCGCGCAGGCCCGCGAGAATCGCCCGGCGCGCCTCCAATGGCAGGGCTTCCGGAGGGTGGACTCCCGCCAGATCGCGGGGAAAGTGCTTCACAAACAGCGCAGCAACATGGGCCGTGGCGTACGCCACCGGTGTGGCAAAGCGGCCCTGCTGCCGAATCTGATAAAGCGAAGGGAAGAGCACGTCGCTGCGCACCTGCAGAGACTGGTCTGACTTGCGCCCATGTTTGACGCCGCGCACGAGAACCGCCGCCGCAAATCGCGCATTCTGCAGAATGCCGCTGCGGATCAGCTTCGCAATTTTCCTCGGCGAAAACGTGGCCGGAAACCTGTGCATCGCCATGCCGCGCGATTTGGAGAGTTTTCCCTGCCGGTGCCACCTTCGCAGCCGGTCAATCTCATTTCCGCCGATCTTCACCTCGAGTTCGCGCATGGGAATGAAGCGCGGAAGCGTGGCCACTTCATCCTGCGCTGCGAGCACGACGTTCACGGTCCCAATGGGCTCCATGAACCGGAACTTTTCCACTTCGGAGAAGCGTTTCGCCAGCTGGAATTTTCCATTGCGATAAATGCGCGGCCGCGAAACCGCCTCGTCGAAGGAAACTTCCGGCGACCACTGCGAGATCGGATCTTCGCTCTCGCTGCATTCGTACAAGCGGATGTGCACAGCTTCGACCCTGTCCAGCAGATCCGCCGCGCGCTTCACCAGCAGATTCGTCAATCCGGGCGCTGCGCCGGCGTCAATCACCGCCGCGCGCTTTTTCTCCTCAAATCGCTTTGCGTATCGAAGTTGTTCCGGCTTGAACGGGTTTTTCGTGAGCTGGGAACTCAGATCCAGGTAATGGGCTCGCAGCCTTAGCGCCGCGCGCAACACAATCTCATTGAATACGGAAGCCGAAGCATTGACGATCAGTTGGGAGCCCTTCGCTGCACGTACGATGCCTCGCAAGTTCCGCGCATTCACCTTGGTGATCGGAATCGGGCTCCGCTTGCCGAGAAACCGCCGCGCGCGCTCCGGGTCGCGGTCCCCGCACCACACCGTGTGCCCCTGCCGGTCCAGAAGTTGCGCGAGTAGGGAGCCCGTTGCTCCCGCCCCCAGAATGAAAATCCGCATGGCGTGAGCCAAACTCTACCATATCCCCCGCTTCGACCCGGTACGATCCTTCGCTGGATCGGGGTTTGTGATGTTCAGTCAGCTTCAAAAAAGACGGACCCCCGCAGGGGGTCCGTCCTCTGGTTAGATGAGCACTGCCCGGTTAGCCCATCACCATTGGTGGTTGTGATTTGAGCCGCCGAAGAGGTCCGTCATCACGTTGACATCGGCGTCGCAGGCGTGATTCAAGCACGGCAGCCCGAATCCTGCTTCGAGTGACTTCAACACTGAAAAACTGGTGTAGTAGGTCCCGCTCTGCGCACCCGCGCCCGACCCGTAGTTCGTCTGAACGGTCAGCACCACGCGGTTCTGATTTTGCGGTGGGAACAGGCCGTTTGGCTGATTCAGCAATCCGCTGTAATCATTCTCGTCCCATACGATGATGATCGCGTTGCGGCCATCGTGCCAGACCTTAGAACCTTGAATGGCCTGGACGATGCGCTGGATGGTCACGTCGCCTTGCTGGATTAAACCAGGGTTTAGGCCCGCTTGCGTTCCCACGGTAAGGTCGCCCGGCGGAAGGCCGGGGTCGAACGCGCAAAACGAGTCCGCGTTTTCGCCGGACGCTGAAGTGCTGCGGCCATGCTGATCATTGCACTGATTCGGTGCGATGAACGCGAAGTCCGGCACGTTCCCGGTTGTAAGGTCCGCATAAAGCCCACGTGGACCATCGAAGCCGGCGACATTGTTCAAGCTATTCTCCCGCCAATGTCCGTCTTGGACGTCCTTGAAATAGGCGAAGGGATTGTGCTTCACCGCATACAGTTGCACAAAGTTCGATGAAGTTAGCGGTGCAAGATCCGTGAAATCGGTCAGATTGCTGACTGTTCCGTTGCTCGAATTCACGCCGTACGGAGAACCCAGGGGCAAATTTTCCTGATAGCTCTTCCAGTTCAGCCCGGCGCGCACCAGTTGGTCTCCAATCGTCTTCCCTGCGACTGGCTCTGCAGGTACCGACTTCACTCCATCGAGGTCCGCAAGATAATTGAAGATCCCGGGCTCTGTTTCGTTCCAGTTGTCAACGGCAGGCGTTTCCGCGTCCGTGCCCGTCCCGCTGATGGGGCAGACGCTGCCTGTTTCGATGGGGATCGGCGCGGAGCCGAGATCATTATCAGCGTTAACTAGCCCGGAGGCGATATTCGGAGTGCAGTTCGTCGCCCCCCAATTCGGAGAGTGGTCGCTGCGAACTCCGAAATTTGATCCCCCGACAACCTCCAGATAATTCGTCAAGCTGGGATGCCCAACAGCAAAGTAATTGGTTGCTAGGTTCACCTTCTTTTGAGTGATCAAGCTGTTCAGGTAGGGTTCGTTGGGATTGCCAATGATCTGAGGAAAGCCGTGGTTCTCCATCATGATCAGAAACACATGATCCAGATGAGGAATGCCTTGCGGGACTCGGCCTTCCTGAGCGGAAACGATGCTTGAGAGTCCTAGAGCTACCAGACCCAATATTGCGGCCCTTCTTATCATTTCAGTTGCCTTTCTTGTTTCCATCCAAAGTGTCGTCAGCGCTTTCGATTCTTTGCGCGCGGATGCGACCCGCGGCACTCTCTCCAACTCTTATTGCCCTTCCATTACGCAGGCACAAAATCTCGATGAATGCGCTTCCTCGCCTGCCCGTAAGCAGAGGTTTGCCTCCCTGGCTGGATGGGCGTACACTCCGCTTGTAGCTCCGACCCCTTTGGCCTCGCGGACAGAAAACCTACGGCCTCTGGGGCGAGGCCCCGCTTGGCGGGGATGAGGGTCCGGACGGAAACGTCCGCGCCTCCCCTGCGGAACTTCCGCAGATTGGAAAGGAGTGGCTTCGCCGGAAATGTGCCCATTTTCGGCGTGTCCCGGTTCCATTCTGCGGCTGGAAGGAATCGGGTTTTTGTTGTATGCCTCTCCACGATAAATTCGGCCGCCAGATCACGGATCTGCGCATCTCCGTCACCGATCGCTGCAATTTCCGCTGTGTTTATTGCCGCTCCGCTGATCCCGAAAATTATCGCGATCACGCCGAGATCCTCTCCTGGCTGGAACTCGATCGCCTCGCCCTCGTTTTTCATCGCCTCGGCATTCGCAAGGTCCGCATCACCGGCGGAGAGCCGCTCGTCCGCGATGGTGTCGAAGGCTATCTCTCGCGCCTCGCCGCTCTCGGCTTCCCGGACCTTTCCATGACCACCAACGGCTTTCTCCTCGCCGATCGCTGCGTTTCGCTCATCGCCGCTGGCCTTCACCGCATCAACATCAGTCTCGATTCGCTCGATCCCGCAAAATTCGAGCGCATCACCCGCAGCAAGACATTCTCTTCCGTCATGGCCGGAATTGACGCCGCGCAAGCCACCCGCCTCGCTCCCGTCAAGGTCAACGCCGTTCTCGTGCGCGGCTTCAACGAAGATGAAGTCGAGTCCTTTGCCAAATTCGCGCGCGATCGCGGCGTCATCATGCGCTTCATAGAGTTCATGCCGCTCGACGCCGATCGCCACTGGTCGCGTGATCTGGTCGTTCCTGCCGCGGAAATCCGCGACCGCATTCACGCCCGTTGGCCGCTCGTTCCCATTCCCCACGAACCGAGCGAAACGGCCCGCAAATACCGCTTTGCCGATGGCGCCCCCGGTGAAATCGGCTTGATTGCCCCCGTCACGCAGGCGTTCTGTGGCCATTGCTCGCGTATTCGCCTCACCGCCGACGGCAAGCTTCGCACCTGCCTTTTCAGCAAGGACGACCATGATCTCCGCTTTTTGCTGCGCGACGGCGCTTCCGACGAAGATCTCGCTTCTTTCATCGAATCCGTCGTTATCGAAAAGGAAGAAAGTCACCACATCAACGATCCCGGCTTCGTGCCTCCCTCGCGCACCATGGTCTTCATCGGCGGCTAGATTAGCCTCTGAGGCCTGCTGGGCCGCCGGGCACTCGTCGCCTCTCGACCCCATGCTTTCTTTGCGTTAGCATCACTCCAGCGCCATTCGCGCTCGGCGGACACATCATGGCTGATGAAGACGACGAACTTCCGCAGGACGATGAGCCAGAACCGCCTTCGCGGCTCTTCACGCTCACGGAAGCGGAGCGCGCCCGCCAGCAACTCGAGCCCATCCTCATTGAGGCCATGGACTGCCGGAAAAAGCTCTCCCGCCTCGACCAGGATCTTTCCGCTGTCGCCGCGCGCATTATGATGATGGGCGGCGTCATCGTTCCTTACGAAAAGCTCGCCAAGGTACGCCTCGAGCACAACCAGTTGGCAGGCTCCATGAAGTCCGCTCTCGACCGCATTCTGGAAACCGGGTGTCTCGTCAAGGATCTCGACGTCGGCCTGCTCGATTTTCCCGCGATCATAAACAACGAAGAGGTCTATCTCTGCTGGAAGCTGGGCGAGGATCGCATTCGCTTTTATCATCGTCAGGATGAAGGCTTCGCCGGCCGCAAGCCGCTCGATCCGCGCGACCTCGGTTCCGGTGATAAAGTCCAGTAGCTCGCAACTTTCTCTGCCGTTTCATCCGGAGCGCAGCGAAGGATCTCAACTTGTCCGATTCTTCTGGCTGAGAATGAGAGATTTTTGTTGGCCGGCCACTTTCAAAACCGTTTGAAGGACTCCGCTAGCCCCTATTTGCGCTCCGCGGCGCATCAGCCGATTGACTGGCATGAATGGGGTGACGCTGCTTTTTCCCGCGCCCAGTCGGAAGACAAGCCCATCCTTCTCGATATTGGTGCGGTCTGGTGCCACTGGTGCCACGTTATTGACCGCGAAAGCTACGAAAATCCGGAAATCGCCAAAATCATCAATGAACATTTCGTGCCCGTCAAAGTGGATCGCGACGAACGCCCCGACGTGGACGCGCGCTATCAGTCCGCCATCAGCGCCATCTCCGGCCAGGGCGGCTGGCCGCTTACCGGTTTTCTCATGCCCGATGGCAAACCTTTCTTCGGTGGCACCTATTTCCCGCCGGAAGACCAGATGGGCCGCCCCGGCTTTCGCCGCTTGCTCCTCGCCGTTGCCGATTCCTACAAGAACAAGCGTGCCGAACTCGTTCGCGCAGCGGATTCGCTCAGCGATGCGGTGGTCCAGGCGGAAATGTTCACAGGCGCCCAGGCTGAATTCGATCTCGGCGTTGTGGATGCCCAGATTCGTTCTCTCACGCAGCAGTTCGACATCAAGAATGGCGGATTCGGCCGCGCCCCGAAATTTCCGCACTGCTCCGCAATTGATCTGATCCTCGAACGCTTTCAGCAAACCAAAGAGCGCCACCTGCTTGCCATGGCGGAAACGACTCTTGAAAAAATGGCGCGCGGCGGCGTTTACGATCAGCTCGCTGGCGGTTTCCACCGTTACTCCGTAGATGAACGCTGGCTCGTTCCCCACTTCGAAAAAATGTCTTACGACAACTCCGAACTTTTGAAGAATTACTTGCACCGCTACCAGCTGCCTTCGGAGGTCACAGAAGAATCTTCCTCTCAAGGCGAGTCGCATTCTTATTTCGGGTTCTCGTTTTTCAGGGAGATAGCCGAGGGCATCATTCGCTGGGTAAATGAAGTTTTATCTGATCAGGAGGCTGGCGGATTCTACGCGAGTCAAGACGCTGATTATTCTCTCGACGACGACGGCGACTATTTCACCTGGACTCTCGACGAAGTCCGCGCTGTTCTCACTCCAGAAGAATCCCGCGTCATCGAGCTCTATTACGACGTCGAAGCCCACGGTGAAATGCATCATAATCCCGCAAAAAATGTTTTGTGGATCGCCCGCGATTTTCCCGAGATCGCCAAGGCCCTGGGAAAAGACGAGGACGAGGTCATCCGCACCAAGCTCGATGCAGAGAGCAAGATGCTGAAGGCGCGTCTCGCCCGCCCAACGCCTTACGTGGACAAAACCATGTA
>DATJAD010000083.1:0-5392 GCA_035516615.1 Candidatus Acidiferrum sp. | reverse complement strand
GAAGATCTCCTCATCATCCTCCGCCGCTCCGCAAACATTTTGACCATCGAACTCGAAGAAGGCGGCGCGGAAGAGATCGCCCGCCGCTGCCGTGGCACGCCGCGCATCGCCAATCGCCTCCTTCGCCGCGCGCGAGACTTTGCGCAAGTCCGCGCAGCGGGAAGAATCACGCGCAGCGTCGCTCGCGAGGCGCTCTCCATGCTCGGCGTGGACGAAAGCGGCCTCGACGAAGTGGATCGTAACCTCATGCTCGCCTTGCTCGAAAAATACGCCGGAGGTCCGGTCGGCCTCGGTACTCTGGCTGCCGCTCTAAGCGAAGAAGAAGACGCCATCGAGGAAATGTACGAGCCTTATCTCATGCAGATCGGCATGATTGACCGCACTCCGCGCGGCCGCGTCGCCACGCAGCGCGCTTACGAATATTTCGGCAAGGAACTTCCTCGCCGCCAGCCCGGTCTATTCTAAGATTTTCAAATTGCCGGATCACAGCCCGTCAATTCCATGCCTCCCACACTCGTCTATCTCTCGCTCGGTTCCAATCTCGGCGATCGCGCCGCCAATCTGAATACCGCCATCTCTGCCCTCGCCGGAATTGGCGTTCGTGTCTCGAAAATCTCCGGCTTTTACGAAACCGAGCCCGTGGATTTTCTCGATCAGCCTTGGTTTTTGAATTGTGCCCTGGAAGCCGAAACAGATCTTCCCCCACTCGATTTGCTCCACGCCCTCCGCGCCATCGAGCAGCAAATGGGCAGCAAGAAAGCCTTCGCCAAAGGCCCTCGCCTCATGGATTTGGACGTTCTTCTCTACGGCCGCGAAACCATCACCACGCCCGAACTGCAGATCCCTCATCCCCGCATGCTCTCCCGCAATTTCGTCCTCGTTCCCCTCGCTGAAATCGCTCCGGACTACTTCCACCCGGCATGGAACGCGACCGTGAAGGAATTTCTCGCCAAAACTTTAGACCAAAGCGCGGTCCGTCCCTATGGCTCAAACTCCGATCAGCCTCCAAAAGCCCCGCCTGCTTGACGCTACTCTCAAACCAGCGGAAGATACCCTCAAGCTTTCCGTCCTCCAGGTGAAATATGAAAAAATGTCTTCCGTTTCTTTCCCTCTTCGTGTTGTTCGCAACTTGCCTTGCCGCCCAGACTCCAACCGTGAAGCTCAAGCTTCACATCGTCCTGATTGACCGCGATTTGAACCAGAAGCCCGTTCCGAATTTCGTTGTCATTGCCCAGCGCTCTGACGCCGGCGCCGCAGACATCTCCGAGATGAAGACCGGCCTCGACGGCAAAGCCGAAAAGGATTTGTCCCCCGGCCGTTATAGGCTCTCTACGCCAAAGCCCATCGAATTTCAGGGCAAGCGCTATTCTTGGAAGTTGGAAATTTCCGTTGCCGGCACGGAACAAACTCTGGATCTAACCAATGACAACGCTGTAACCGAAAACATTGCGCCCGACGCTTCGCATTCGGCTGGCTCGACCTCCGGCGCAACAGCGGGCAGCGGCGACCTCACCGCGCTCTTCGACAAGCTCAAGAATTCCGTCTTCAAGGTCCATGCCGAAGCCCACGACGGCTCCGGTTTCCTCGCCGATCCCGCCGGACTGATCGTCACCAACAATCACGTCGTGGATTCCTCCGGCTATCTCGCCGTGCAGTTCGATCAAAAGCGCAAAGTGTCCGCGAAACTTCTGGCCGCGAATCCCGATAAGGACGTCGCCGTCCTCTGGATCAATCCCGCCGCTTTTCCCGAGGCCGTCTCGGCGCCCCTTGTGCCCGCATCAGCCACATCGCCCATCGCCGTCGGCCAGCGCGTCTTCACCATTGGCAATCCCATGGGCCGCGATAAAGTCCTCACCACCGGCGTCATCAGCAAAGTCGAAAAGGACACCATCACCAGCGACATCAACCTCAATCCTGGAAACTCGGGCGGACCGCTCTTCACGCTTGACGGCCAGGTCGCGGGCATCACCACCGCCGTTCTTCGCAACCTTGCTTCCATCGTGCCCATCGAAGAGGCGCGAACCCTCCTCGATCAGGCCCGCAAAAAAATGGCCGGCAATTCGCCGCCAGGGACGGACCTTCTCCCTGTCGAGCCTCCCGACTATTACCCTGCCGATTCGCTCCGTTCGCTCCTGCAACTCGAGAAGATGGACACCAAGCCCTATTTTTACGATCAGGGGGAATTTGAAGTCGGCCTCTTCACCCCTCCTTTGAGCTACTTTGTCCGCCACAGAGACGAAATGGCCGCGGCACGCAAGGCCGCCAAGCGCGGTGGTGGCGAGTCCGCCCAGGCAAAAGCCCCCACCGAAGCTCTGGAGGACGCTCAGGATGTTCATCCGGTCCTGGTGATCGTCGTCCGCCCCAAGATCAGTGCCTTCTTGAAAGTCCGCTTTAAGAACGGTTTTCTTCGTATGCGTCTTCTCTGCGGCGGAAAGGAGATCGCGCCCATTGATCCCGGCCGCCGCCAGTTCGAACTCGAAGCGCGCGGCAAAACCGTGGACACCACGTTCGAAGGCATTTATGAGTATTTGCCGGACGCCGTTTCCCCATCCTGTGGCGGCGTCACTCTGGATATCTATTCGGAGAAGGATCCCAGTGTGCCCATCAGCAAGCCGATGGAGGCCGCGACCGTGGATCGCGTTTGGAGCGACTTCGATCCTTATCGCAAATCCATCGCGGGCAAATAGCGCTTCTAGAGATTCTGCAAGCTCATGATGTGCGTCGCAGCAGCAGCCGGTGCAGCATCATTTCCTTGGGACGCAGCGCGTCCAGTTCAATCTCTGAAAGCCGCCCTTCCTTGATCTCCCGCCACGTATAAACTCCCGGCTCTGTCTCTTCCCGGATCATGCCCTTTAGCGACGCAAGAAATTCCGCCGCATCGTCCCCAGAAGCCGTTTCCCGGAACGCCGGCCGCGCCAGCGCTTCCACCGCGTAACTCCGCAGCAGCTTCGGCCAATACGCCTGGAATAATTCGCCCGACGCGAAAATGTCGCTCCAGGCGATTTCATCGCCGTAGGCCACCACCACACCCACCACATGTTCTCCCTTCAATCCGGACGTTTCTTTCGCGAATCGCCGCTGCATCTCCTCCACGAAATGGTCCACGGAAACGCCCACTCGCTTCGAGTCATAAATGTGCGCATACGATTCCGTCGGCGCATCCTGCTGGATCGTTCCCGTAATCACTGCCCTGGGAAGGCTCGGTGGCGGGGCCGCAAGCGGCGCGGCCGCCGTCGTCCCCGATCTCACGGCTGACCACACTCGGCTCTGATCTTGTTCCACCGCGGCCTGCTCGCGCACGCTTGGGTGCACGATCGTCTTCGCCGCGGAGAAATCCGCGCCGGACGACCATCGTCCGTGCTCTACGCAGAAGACATCCAGCGGCAGCGGTTCTGCGCCCGCCGGAACAATCCGGTCCTTCCCGATGATCCGGTCCTGCTTCCCGCCGCTCACCAGTTCTCCCGCAAGCAGCAAAACCGGTCTTTTGCCACGGTTGATCAGCACCAACTGATTCACCGAAGCCCCGCTAGAATAGTCCGGCACAACGCGTCCCCCGCGCCGCCGCTCCAGTCCTCCGCTGCCCTCTTCCCTCACAATCACTTCCCCCGACGCCAATCCCTCATCCAGCGTCACGAACGCGCTGGTGTCCGCCGACGCCGAAGTCACCACGGGAAATAGCGTCATGTTTTCGTAGCGAATCGCTTCGAGCAGTCGCCAATCCCCCTCAGGTTTTGGTGGTGGCGGCGGCGTTTTTGGGGAACTCCACATGAATCCCAGCATCCCCAACGTCGAAATGCTGAACAAACTCCACCACATCGCCCACGTCACGGATCGTTCCATAAAGGCCTCCTGGTTGCCTCGTGCCGAGGCATCTCCTGGCCTTAGAACGCGCGGCCCTAGTTCTCTTGCGCGCAAGGACACGAAATTTGCTGAACCCGCGCTCAGATGTAAGGAATTCCAGACTAGAAAAACTGTCTAACGGTAGGGATCGCCCAGATTCGTCCGTGGTTTCTGCCGTTTTGTCTTGGAAGCTTCCGCTTCCTGCTTTTCGTACTCGGCCATTTCCTCATCCGTGTACGAGTACGAATCGCGTGAAGCGAACATGGAAGTCACTCGTCCCGTTTGCTGCTTCTTCTTCCGTAGCGACCCAAACTCCCGCCGCACCTGCCGCAAAGGCGCGTCAATCGCCTTCACCTCAACCAGCAGATCGCTCACTTTTTCCAGGAAATCATGCAAATGGTACGGTCGCACCACATACGGCAAACGCGAAGCTTCCAGCGTCCCAACGTACTGGCTCCCCGTCATCTCGGGAATCAGAAACAGCGCCCTCAGCCTTCCGCCTTCTTCAATCGGAGCCGTTGCCAATTCCTTCAAAGTCAGGAAAATCGGCGATTCCAAGCCGATCAGCGCCACATTGGCAATCACCAGCGACCATTCCGCGCTCCTCAGATCCGCCATCAGGTCCTTCGCGTTGTGGACCACCCGTACGCGCCATCCTTCCGAGTCCAGAATTTGCCGCAGGGAAGAGGCATTCTGGTTGTCTTCATCCAGCGCAAGGATGCTCACTTGCCGCGGTGCTACCTGAGGAGGGGTCGCCATTCTCGGAGTATAGGCTCGGCCCCCGGCGATCCGCCCCTTGAAAAAGGTACAGGCGGCGAAAGTGGCAATAGGACTTCCCACGGAAAAGTACTACGAGCGGTATCTACTCAACAAAAGCCCCTAAGGACGGGCTCATTGCCCTACAACCAGGTCGCTTCCGGCTGCGTACCGCTTCACTTCCGACCCGTCCCAGAAGATCCGGTCCACCACCGTGCCCCGCGTCTCGCGGCTGGTGAAAAAAATCTGGATCCCATCGCCGGACCACCCCGCACTCGTGGCAAACACATCCGGCGGGCTCAACAGCACTCGCCGCTTGGACTTCACCTCATAAAGGAAAAATCCCCCTCCCAGTCCCGTCCGCGGGTCGGTTGGAGTGCCTTGCGCAGGCTTCAGAATCCCCGCTGAGACCAGCAAAATATCTGAATTGGCGGGATTTACGCGCACACCGTCCGTCGCTGGCCGGCTGAACTGGTCTCCATATAGGTCCCTGGCAGCCAGCGTCGCCGCAACTCCCCCTGAATCGCTGATCCAATAGAAGTTGTTCGCGTCAGACGCAAGCAAGGTATGCGCATCCGACCAGCCATCCAAAGAGATCACCTCTCCCGGATACGCCTGGATGGCCTGTCCCGGCACATCCGCTGGCGCAATCCATACCTGCCAGCCCGTTCCCGCCTGTTTCAGAAACGCCACCCGCGTATCATCAGCCGACCAGAAAGCCTGCTGCGCGCCCCCTCCCAGCCATTCCCTTGTTTTTCGCGTTGGGGAGTCATACAGCCAGATCGCGCTTGCACCG
>DATJAD010000082.1:0-14893 GCA_035516615.1 Candidatus Acidiferrum sp. | reverse complement strand
CCCGGAATTCTCCCCGCTTCGATCTCCACGAGCGGCACGACCGCTTTATATCCGGCTTTCTCCATTAAGCGGGTGATCCGCGCGATGTCTTCCTGGCGCGCCAGAAAATCGAGATCGCCATACTGGCGCCTCCCGGCATCTCCATACGCTCTTGCGGAGAGCACCGGCCCTTTTACAACCGGTAACTCCATTTTTTCTCCTTGCAGCATCGTTACGAGCCGCAAAAGCTCCGCGGTGATTCGCAAGGTGTGGATGATCTGAGTCCGATGAAGTTCCTGAAGAGCCTTCCGCGCCTCCACAGGAATGCTCGCGTCTGAGAGGTGATTCAGTCTCGTCGCCAGGTGCGCCAGCACTCCATGTTGCGCGGCAAGCTTGAAGAGCGCATCCCAGTTTGGAGGATGCCCGAGCAATTCTTCGATTCGCGCGGAATCCGGCTGCGGCGAACAACACTCCACGAGGAGACACCACTCACTACCCGAACTCCCGATTGCAGATGGAGGTTTTTGCGGCAATCGCATTCTCCCAACGGCATGACTGGGAATAGCTTCTCAGGAAGCGAAAGGATTCAGCGGGAAAATTTCTCCGCAAGTTCGCCCGCCCGCCGGAACGCCTCTTCCGGGTGCGGAAAAACATGCGGAAAGAGCCTTGCCGCTTCCAGCGCAATTTCCTGCAGCGGAGTCTGTCCATTCATTGCCTGGAGCAACCAGCGCTCCGCCTGGCCTTCTTCGGTAAGTACCGGCGTGAATTCCGCTGCTCGCCGCCGCAAGGAAGAGGGAGGGAAGCTCGCCCCATAAAAATTGGATTGCTCAAACCGCAACTCCTGCCTGCCTTCTCGAGGACAGAATTGCGCTGTCCAGCGCCAGATGTAGTCTGTTCCCACGGGATCGGCATGCAGCTCGACCTGCACTTCCTCGCCTTCCGCCAAATTCACGGGCCCCAGCCACGGCAAGAAAACGTGTCCGTACACGGTTTCGCCAGCGCGCGGGCCGGTTGAGAATCCGATTCCTTCGTAGAGATCCGTCTCGAACCAAATCGCCAGCCCATGGGCTGTTCCATCCCGAATGACTCGAAAGTTCAGGTTCGCCGCGCCGCGGCTATTTGCTCCTTCAGCATATTTCACCGCACACCAGGCTTTCTCTTCGGAGAGAAGCTGTTCCGGTTTGAACTGTGCTTTGTACAGTCCATTCAAAACCGTGGAAAGCGAAGCGGAGAGATTCAGCCCGTTCACTTGCCGCCACGGAGATGCAATCCGGTCGTACCGTTCGCCGGCATCCACAATTGCGGCGAACAAAACATCGCGTTGCGGAATCAGGATTCCGCCGTCGGCCAAAAACCTTTCTCGCGCATCATTCACGCTGAGAATTGCCTGATCGAACAGCGGCAAGGCTCCCCGCAGATCCGAAACGATCACGTTCACTTTTTCCGGTAAGCGAATCTGGCGCGAATTTCCCTTCAAGAATTCGATCCGGTCCGACAAGCCGTTGCTTTCCGCGAGAAGGCGCGCAAAATCCACCACCCCATCCATCTCGATGGCAAAAACTCTTCGCGCTCCGGCCCGGCACGCAAGGAAGGCCAGAATCCCGGGCCCACTCCCGATATCGGCGACTGCATCTCCCGGTTTGACTGCGCGCGCGATGGCTTCGGAATAAGCCGCAAATCTCGCTTTATCGCCGATCATCTCCCCGAATTCATCCAGCGAGTACATCAGCGGCGCACCGGCATCCTGTTCGAGAGAGGCAATGTGGAAGCCCGCGCGGCGTCCTTCTCAATCAGCTCGCAAAGAGTTCCAAGCCTCGCGGGATCCTCGTGGGGAGTCACTCGGCGCATGATGACGTTTTCCGTCAAACGCGCGAGCGCGCCAAATTCCGCGGCTCGCTGCTCCTTGCTCAGAAGCCAGTTCATGTAGGTGTTCTGCACCAGCTCCAGCATCGCCTCGCGCCGGGAAATCTCTTCCAGGCGGGGTGCAGATGCATCCGTGGTTCTTGGCATCAGGAAATAGACCGCTTTCAGCGGTCGTGGCTTCTCCTCGAATCGTGCCTGATTTCCGTTTAGTGTGAGAAAGCGTTTGTCCCAGCCGGGGGTGAGCCGAGGCAAGGCTTCGCTGGAACCCAGAAGTTTTTCCACCGAATCGGGCCAGAGGCAGACGCGGGGGTAGCCTGGCAGAACGTGGAGCGCTCTCTCGATCTCTTTCAATGCTGAGATATCTTCGCAAAGAACGGGAGTTCCCCGCAGAGCGAACGCTCCCGCCGTCGTGGACTTGCCCGCTCCAGCCGGTCCGCAGAGCAACACGGCGCCAGCGTCGAGACTCACGGCGCTTGCGTGAAGAGAAGTGACGCCGCGGCGCCGGAGCACAAAACCCAGCACCGGCCCCAGAAGATAAACCGTCATGTCTTCTATGGTCAGTTTGGGCAGGTAACCAGCCCAGAGTTTTGTAGCCGCTTCGTCGGTCAAAAATTCGGCGCCGTCCGAATACGCCAGGCGGTAGAACTCCTTCTGGCCATACTCGGTGAGCATCACGGCGGGGTCCGCCACTCTCGGCTCCGCGGGCCGGCTCAGTACAATTTTCTGAGGTAAACGAAGGGCTTCCTGCGCCCACAGCGGCCGCTCATCGGTGAAAAAACGGAGAGGAGATGACGAAGAGTTTAGGAACCGTTCGGGAACGCACGGCAGTTGGACATCGCTCTCAAGCGATATGCCGTAGGTGGAATAGAAATGAGTCACGAACGAGGACTTGAATCAGCTTGCGGTGCAAGAACGCTGCGCCTTCAGCCGCCGCCACCTGTCTTTTTTATCGCGCTACCGCCGTCAGTCATACCGCCGGCAAACATTGCTTGGGTCATCTCCGTCAGATCCCCGTACACTACCAACTTGGGGGGCCGATAAGGTTTCTTGGACGGCGCCGCCGCCTGCGGTTTCATAGGGTCTATCCCTCATTGAATTTACTGGATACCCGACCGCTTTTCAATCCTTTTTAGCCAGAGATCGAAGGAAACCGGACACAAGTTCATCCACAAGTAAGAACCCGGCTTGTCCAGAGGAGTTGCTCGCCATTTTTGCCAGTCCACATAATTCTGAACGGCTGAACACGGTTCACCTGTGGATGGCCTCCATCCTTGCTGCAAGAGGTAGAGCTCCAGGGGCTCTTCCGCCAGCGGAGCCTTGGCGCGAGTGCGGATTTTCTCGGACAGTATTCCTTTCATTGCCCGCCGTAGCAGTTCCTTGTCGCTGCACCAGGGAACTGGTGGCACCCGTAGCAAAAATCGGAGAAGTCGAACATCAAAAAGCGGCGTGCGCCTCTCCATGACCGTTCCCGTACAGCCCGCATCTTGGTCGTCTTCCATCTTTGGCCAAAAGGGATGCATCAGCCCCAGATAGCCTCTCGGGTGAAGCGGGTGTAGTTCCTTCGGTTCCGCTTCGAGCTCGCTCCAACGTTCTCTCAAGCCGCAGGCGCGCTCGAATTCAGGGTTCAGCCAGCCCGGGTACTGCGGCGGCTCTTCCTGAATTCCGAGCAATTTTCTAACACGCGTTAGAATCCCTGCACCTAGCGGCGGAAACTTTCCGTGCCTCAAAAAATATCCCCCGAACGCGTTCACGAGGGCCCCTAGTTTTCCTCGCCGGAAGAGATACTTCGCGTAAGGCCATGCAGGGCTGTTCAGGACGTCATCCCCGCCGTCTCCGGCGAGGACAATTCGCGCTTTTTTCCTGGCGGCTTCGAAAAAGAGCGTCGTTTGCGCCTGGAATGGATCGTGCACCGGCTCGGGCGGAACGAATGCCTGCTTATCCCAGCCAAAGTAGGGACCATACCCTCCGACTTCCAGTACTTCGCTGGGTATGCCCAGGTGGCGTGCCGTCAGAGCCGCAAATTCGGCTTCTTGATCCTCAAAAAGGGGCTGGTAGCTCACGGTGATCGCGTGCAGCGAGCCGCCGGTTGTGTTCTTTCGCAGGAGCGCCGCGCTTGTGGCCGCGACAGTGCTCGAGTCAAGACCTCCGCTCAAGGAAACGACCGCACCGCTCGCCGGCAGCCGGTCCCGAACAGCCTTCTCCACGAGTTGCCGAAATTCCTCGAGGTATTCTCCAGCATGCTTTCGCCAGAGAGGCTCCTCGATGGGAAGCTCCGCCGCGCGCCGCAGCTGCAATCCATTTGATGAAAAAGTGACCTCGTGGCCCGGTGGCAATCGCTTGATGTCGCGATAAACGGTCCTTTCCTGATCCGGGCACCAGGAATGCAGCAAGAAATCGCCCACAAAAAAAGGATCCAGCTCACAGGAAACCCAGGGTGCCAGCCGTACGGCCTCCAGCGTATTGCCGAAGGCCAATGCTCCGTTCGTTTGAGAATAGAAAAATGGACGGCCGCCCATGAGCGATCGAAAGCAATGCAGTTGTCTAGATCCCGGTCCCCACAGCACGAAGCTGTAATCGCCGGTCAGAAATTCTTGGAAGAGTTCTCTTTTCTCCTGGGCACTACTTGAGCGCCACGCTCGAAGCACCAGTTCTTCATCCGGCGATTCGACGCTGCATTCCTCGCCTTTGCCGCGCAGCCGGCGAATCACGTCGTCTCGCCCGTCCAGCCGCACATCGCCCAAAATCCAGGTGCGTCCGTCGAGCGTGAGCGGCTGTGTTTCTGCTTGCGGTGCGGGCCCCGTGCGCAGCAGCGAAAAGCAAAAAGTGGCTTCTCCGCGGCTCCAAACGTTTTGGCCGTCCGGGCCGCGAAAGGCCAGTTGTTGCGCCATCCTCTCGACAATTTCCGGATCGGAAGGTTTGGCGTTTGGATCGGTTGCGGTCCTCACGATCCCGGCGAATCCGCTCATGAGTTCCCCGGCGGCAGATTTTTCAGCGCATCGGAAAAAGCCGCAAAATGCCGGTGCCGGGCTTCCGGCTCGTTCAATGCCTTGCCTTCATATTCCACCCAGGCATGCGCCTCGAATTTTTCCTGCGTCTTGCGAACCCCGATGCGCAATTCCGCTGCGATGCCTTTTTCCCCCAGCAGCCATAAGAGCGCTAAAGACTCTTCGAGACAACTGGCGCGGCCCCCTCCTAGGCGTCCCGCCACGCGCACCATTCTTGCCGCGCTCACGGCGCGCAGTTGGTCTTGCGGAGTTTCCAGCTGATTGCCTTGCGGAAGATACTTCTTCTGGAGCCAGTTTTTCGTTCTGACGAAGCCTCGCATACGCAGACTGATCGAGATGACCGGCAGGAGTAACGCCGCGCGCAGTAAGTCACGGCGGTCCACTCGCGAGAGTTTTCTAAACCGCCGTAGGCGTTGCCACATTCAAGGGTTGCAGCGCGAGCAAGCCATTTTCAATCAGCCGGCCCAGCAGATCCGTCATATTCGCACGCAACAATTCGGGCGTGACATCGAATTCGTCCAAGAGCATTTGTAAGGCGGCCTCGATAGTCGGCGCCGCAGTCAGCACTTGCCACATCCGCGTGCCGGTCTCGTCCAGACCAAAATAGCGTTCGGTCTCCAAATTCAGAAACACCGATTCCTTGTCGAGATATCTCACCAGAACATGCGCCGGCACGGCCGCTCGGTCGGCAAATGAAATCATCTGAGCTTATCCCCGCGCAAGCTGACGCCCCCGAAGATCAATCCGGCCCCAGTCTCTGCCGGCAAGGGAGCGGGCATGCGATTCTTTTGTGCGACTTATTCTAACGTTTGGCGTCGCGCTTGACCACAACTTGCATCTCCGGCCCGGACCTCGCCCATGCAGTTGTTTCCCGCATCAGGACACGCTATAAATGCGCCGTGTCCGATGCCGCCATTCAGGCCGTTTCGATCGAAAAAGCGTTTCCTCCTTCACGCGGTGGCTGGCGCGCTTTCTTGCATCCCTTCGAGCGGCCTTCCATTCCTGCATTGGCGGGTATTACCTTCGATGTACGCGAGGGCGAAGCCGTGGCTCTGCTCGGCGCAAATGGCGCGGGCAAATCCACGCTTTTGCGCATTCTCGCCACGCTTCTGCTGCCCACGCGAGGCTCCGCGCGCGTTGCGGGGCACGACGCCGTTCGCGATTCCCGCGCGGCCCGCCGCGAAATTGGCTACCATTCCGGCGGCGACCTCGGTCTCTTGCCTCGGCTGACGGGCCGGGAGAATCTGCTTTTTTTTGGACAACTGAATCTTCTCTCTCGCGAAGATTGCCTCTCCCGCATCGCGCGCATTTCCACTCAACTTCGCCTTGAAGATGCGCTCGACCGCCAGGTCCGCACGCTCTCTTCAGGCACGGTGCAACGCCTGAGCCTCGCGCGTGCCTTGCTGCATCGGCCGCGCGTTCTCCTTTTCGATGAACCCACGCGCAGCCTGGACGCTCTCGCCGCGGCGGAATTTCGCCGGTATTTGAAGTCCGAAGTGATGAAGCGCGGAACCGTCTCGCTTCTTTTCGCTTCGCACACGCTTCCTGAAGTGGAAATCCTTGCTGATCGAGTTGCGGTAATTGATCAGGGGCGTCTCTTGGAAATGGACTCCCCTTCCTCAATTCTGCAAAAAACCGCTTGCGCTTCGCTGGAATTGGCTTTCTTCAAGCTCACCGGCCGCGCCCCTCATGCTTCGCCGGAGACTTCCGGATGACCAGCGTCGTGCGCCAACTCTGGCTCTTTTTCTGGAAGGATCTTTCCATCGCCAAGACCTACCGGAGTCTTTTTGTGATGGAGATTGTCGAAGCCCTCTTTGGCACCGCGATGTTCTACTATGTCTCGCGCTTCGTGGACAGTCCGCAGCTCGAAAGTTCCCTTCCGCAGGGCCACACCTATTTCGCGTTCGCGCTCGTCGGTTTCGTGTTCTTCGACTATCTGAGCACCGCGCTCGATGCTTTCGACCGCAGCCTCACGGAAGCGCGCGATTCCGGCACTCTGGAACAGTTGCTCGTCACGCAGACGTCTCTTCCTGTTTTGCTTGCGGGCTCCGCCATCTATCCCTTCGTCACCACCACGCTGCGCATCGCTGTTTATTTCGCCTGGGGCGCGCTTCTTTTCGGATTTCCTCTCGGCGTTACAAATTGGATCGCTGTCCTCGCCGTGCTTCTCGCATCCCTTTTAGCGTTCTCCGGGTTGGGAATTCTTTCCTCCAGCTACCTGCTGCTTTTCAAGCGCGGAAATCCGGCCAAATGGCTGCTCCTCGGATTATCCAGCGTGGTCGGCGGCATGCTCTTTCCCGTTTCAATTCTTCCGGACTGGCTGCAATGGCTCGCGCGGCTGAATCCCATCACCTATTCTTTGGATGCCATGCGCGACGCCCTTCTTGCGGGCGCAGGAATCCGAGCTCTTTGGCGTCCTCTCGTCTTGCTTCTTCTATTTGCCGTTGTCTTGCTTCCGTCTTCGATGCTGGCGTTTGCCTGGGCGCTACGCCGCACAAAAACCATCGGGACGCTGACTCATCGTTGAAATTCACTGCCAGACTGGACTCGATTGAGGACCATTTTCTTCCGCGATTCAAATAAAAGAGCCGGCGCCAATTCGGGCCGCCGGCTCTAGTTCCCGCTCAAATATCCACGTCAGGATTTTTTCTTTTTGGTGGTCACCCTGGTATTGACTCCGCCCATGAGCTGCTGCAATTGTGCCAATCCTTCCTTGGCTTGAGTGCCCCACACCCCGTTAGGATCCAGCTCAATAGCCTTCTGGTACGCTTCAATCGTTCCCGGCTTGGGCGTGACTTCGATTTTCTCGCCAACCTGCTTGTAAATGCTCGGATCGGCAACCAAGCACGCGGCGAGCAGGTACCAGGCTCGCGGATCCTTGGGACTGAGTTCCGTGGCTTTCTGAAGGGGCGCGACCGCCTCCTGATACTTTTGCGCGTTGTACATCGTGATGCCGAAATTTAACCAGGCTTGCCCGGCGCTTGCGGGATCGAGTTCGGCGCTTTTCTGGTACGCGGCGGTGGCTTCATCTACCTTTCCCGTCCGTCCCAGAATGCCGCCCAGGTTGTTGTAATAGGCTGCCGTCGGCTTCAGCGCGATCGCCTGCTGGTATGCCGCGATGGCGTCATCCGCTCTGCCGGCCGCGTCATAAGCGTCGCCGAGCCGCGCCATGATCAGGTGCATGTTGGGATCTTTCTCGCCCGCCGCGGTTTTCGCAGCTTCGAGTTCCGTCACTGCCTTGCCTGCAAGATCCGTCACCTGCTGCTTCACGGCGTCCCGCTGATCCGCTGGAGTCTTTGCGATCGTGTCCTTCAGTTGCCTCGCCTGGTCCAGATCCGCGACTCCGGCGGTAAAGTGCTGCTTCATCCCCTCGAATTTCTGTTTTTCTTCAGCTTCCTTTTTCTCGGCGTCGGCATATTCCTTGTTCTGCGACTTCATTTTCTCGATGATGTCCTTGAAGTTGAAATCGGCGTGGGCCGTCTCGCTCGCCGTCACCTGGATCTTGCCGGAATAGGGCTGAGGTTGATTGGGCAACAGCACATTGATGGTATAAATCCCCGTCCGCAAATTATTAAACGTGTACACTCCATTCTTGTCCGTTTTCGTTTCCTGCTTGGCGCCTTGATCGCTGACGATCTGGATTCCCAGTCCCACCCAGGGGTTACCAGCCACGTCCAGGATCTTTCCCGTGAGCGTGCCTTCAATTTGAGCCGCTGCGCGCGGCGCCGCCATAATGACAAGCGCGGCCACGACCATCGCAGCCAGCGCAAAAGAAATCATTCCTCGCTTCATGCTCCGTTCTCCTTTTCCGCGCACCCGTAATCCTGTGCGTATCTCCGCGTGCCGCTCATCTCAGTTCGCAGGGGGATTTCGCACCCGAAGTCCCTGTAGGGGGTGCACTCCATTATCTTCCCATTGGCCCGGTTTTCCAACTCATGCCTTCGCCGGAACACTTTGGGCATACGGGATCGGGTCCGGAACTCCAACTTCCAAAAAAGCCCGAAGCCGAAGCAGGCAACTGTCGCAAACTCCGCACGCTGCTTCCTCGGACTGGTAGCATGACCAGGTTAGATGCAGCGGCGCGCCCAGCTGAACGCCTTTACGAATGATCTCCTTCTTTCGCATCGCGATCACCGGCGTGACAATTTCAATTTCCGTCTCCGGCCGTGTGCCCACGCGAATCAGTTCCTGAAACACGCGGTAATATTCGGGCCGGCAATCGGGGTATCCGGAGCCGTCTTCCGCCACCGCGCCAATATAAATGGCGCCGGCTCCGATGGCTTCTGCCCAGCTCACAGCCACGGAAAGAAAATGCGCGTTGCGAAAGGGCACGTAGGTCACGGGAATTGTGCTTGCATCGGCGTCGAGTTCGTTTTCCGGGACGGCAATCCGCGAATCCGTCAAGGCCGATCCGCCGATTGCGCGAAAGTGGTCCAGACGCACTACCAGCCTGTCGCGCACGCCATAGAAATCCGCAATCTCCTCAAACGACCTGCGCTCGCGCTTCTCGGTCCTTTGTCCATAACTTGCGTGCAGCAGGGCGACATTTCCAGATCCATGGCGTTCCATCGCGAGCGCTGCGCTCACGCAGGAATCCATACCGCCGCTGAGCAGCACGACTCCCTTGCTATGGCTTTTGTTTTCAGGCATTTCCAGTCCTGCTCCTTCCGATGGCCGCATTCTCCCGGCGCTCATCCGGATGCAACCTCCACCCATTTTCGTGACCGGTGGTCATATATGACCGCCGGTCAGATATGACCGTCAGTCATTTTTCTGCAAGGGATACTCTCAAACTCCCTTGGTGGCCGGATCCCAGACAAACTTATGCAGCTGCAGTCCCAGCCGGACAGGCAACCCGTCCGCAAGCATCCATTCGACCAGCGTGCGCGGCTCCAGACCCGGCCATTTCCCCGCCGGATCTTCGAAAACGGGAGAGAACAAAACTTGCTTCACGCGTTCGGCCAAGCGATGCTGCTTTGTAAATTCCCGGGCAAACTCATAGTCTCTTCGCGTGGACAGAACGAACTTCAGTTCGTCCTTTTGGTCCACGGCTTCGAGATTCTTCAGATCAAACGTATTTGCTGCTCCCGAATCCGGGCATTTGACGTCCACGATTTTGATCACTTCGCGGGGCAGGTCGCCCACAAATTTTTCTCCGCTCGTTTCAATCATGACCGTGAATCCCGCCGCAAGCAGCGCATCGGCGAGCGGGTAGACCTCTTCCTGCAACAGCGGCTCTCCGCCGGTGATTTCCACAAGCGGAACGGAGACTTTTGTGCCATGCGTGCCCGGCACGCGCACCACCAGTTCGTCCACGCGCGCGAGCACTTCTTCAACGCTCATTTTCTTGCCGCCATGAAATGCATACGCCGTATCGCACCACGTGCACCGCAAATTGCATCCCGTCAGCCGGACGAAGATGCACGGCAATCCGGCTCTGGTGCCTTCTCCCTGGATGGACTTGAAAATTTCCGTGATGAACATCAAAAAAATTCCCTACTGAGGCTTGCCAACGCCGCTTTTTCTCGCGCTACGCCGTGCCAGCCACCACAGGACTCCCAGGGTCAGCACCACGGCTACGATCAGCCGCGGGAGCGCGCTGGGAAGCCCCACCAGGCGCAGCACGATGACATATCCCACCGCGACGAGCAGGGCGGGAATCAGCACGATGTAGAGCCCACGATTCATGATCTGAATTCACCCGCGCAGATTTCAACTCCCCGGACGGTACTGCGCGCTGGCCGTGTCCGTCTCCCAGACGGTGATTTCGGTGATCCTGGCGCCGGGCGGTAACTCGCGAACTCCGCGCGAAGTCTCCTCGAAGAAATATTTCGCCAGATTCTCCGCCGAAGGATTCACGATGCGGAAGGGCTCCAGATCGTTGATGAACTGGTGATCGAGCCCGCTGATGACTTCGCGGAGCACTTGCTTCACCTGCGTGAAATCCACGAGCAAGCCGATGCCATCCAATTGCGGGCCTTCCAGAGTGACGCGCACCCGGTAATTGTGTCCGTGGGGATTTTCGCATTTCCCCTTGTAACCGCGGAGCGCATGCCCCGCGGAAAAAGTCTCTTCCACACTGACTTGAAACATAATCTCTTTTCTCGCCCGGCCCATCCGGGTCTCGCTCTTCACCGCATCCTGGGAACCTCGCTTGCAGCGCTGAAAGTCAGATGGGGACGGCTTCAGGCGGGGTCTACCGTACTCAAGAACCGCGCGACCTCCGCGAGTTCCTGTGTCTTCCCGTAGCGCGGCAGCGAGTCCATGAAAATTTTACCATACGCCATGCGTTGGATGCGGTTATCCAGAAGGGCCAGGATACCCCGGTCTGTCTTTGCCCGGATGAGCCTTCCGAAGCCCTGCTTGAGCGACAAAACCGCTTGCGGAACCTGATATTCGGCAAAGGCGTTGCGCCCGTCTTCCTGCAAAGCTCGTACCCGTGCAGCCACGACGGGATCGCTCGGGACGGCAAATGGCAGGCGGTCCACGATCACGCAGGAAAGCTGCGCGCCGGGAACGTCCACGCCCTGCCAGAAGCTGGCGGTCGCAAAGAGCACGGCTCCCGGAGTGTTCTTGAAGCGCTCCAGAAGGACGGGCTTGGGGGCCGTTCCCTGGAGGAGCAGCGGATACTCGACACGAGTTCGTACACGCTCGTACAAATCGCGCATCTGCGCGTAGCTGGTAAAGAGGCAGAACGCGCGCCCTTTGCTGAATTCCAGGAGTCGCACAATTTCATCGGCAGCTTTGCCGGCGAATCCCGCGTCGCGAACGTCCGGCATCTTTCGCGGCATGTAAAACAAGGCCTGCTCGCCATATTCGAATTCCGGCGGCAGTGTCTTGTCCTTCGCATGGTCCAGCCCCAGCCTGTGCCGGATGAAATCGAAGCGGCCGCCGACGGTGAGCGTCGCGGAAGTGAGCACCACGGTGTCAAATTTTTCGAAGAGCCTCTCCCGCAGGATCTGGCTGACGTCAATCGGGGTGGCGGCGAGGAAGACTCCTTTATTTCGGCGTTCGAACCAGTACACGAAATTCTTTTCGTTGGATTCAAAGAGAAACGATAGTTCCTGCCGCAATTCGAAGCTTCTGCGCGCGATTCGCAGCAACTCTTCCAGTTTCTGCGCCAGGGCCGCGAATTCCGTTTCCATTCCCTTCAGCGAATCCGCAAGAGCGTCGTAGGCCTCGCGGTGCTGCTCGATGAAAGCATCGCGCTCACCTCGCGTGAACGGGTAGCGGCCTTCTCTCGCTGGGAACGCTTCGAAAAACGCGCGGCAGCGTTCTCGAATGCGTTGCGTTCTTCGCAGAAGCGAAGGCGTCCCTAAACGCAACAGCCGCAGAGTCTGGTCGGCGTCCCGCGCCAGTTCCTCGAACCGGAAATTCGAAATCTGGCGTCCAAAGTAATCGCTGGCCACGTCCTCAATCTCATGCGCTTCGTCGAACACGACGGCCGAATATTCCGGCAGAATGCTGCCAAAATCATCGTGCTTCAGCGCCAAATCCGCGAAAAACAAATGATGATTCACGATGATCAGGTCGGCTTCCGTGGCGCGCTGGTGCATTCCGGTGACAAAGCAGGGATTGAACGAGGGGCATTTTTGGCCCGTGCAGGTATCCCGCCGCGCGTCCAGGCGTCCCCACAGTTCCGAATCGTCCGGCAAGAAGGTGAGCTCCGCGCGGTCTCCGGTCTCGGTGAGTTTCGCCCAATCCTTGATCTGCCGGAAAGCGTCCAGCTCCTCCATTCCCTTAAGCAGCGCCTGATCCGCCATCTGGTGCAATTTTGCAATGCACAGAAAATTCGCGCGGCCTTTCATAACCGCTACTTTCAGGCTGGGGGCGAAATGCTTTTGCAAAAAGGGGATGTCCTTGGTATAGAGCTGTTCTTGCAGCGATTTGGTAGCCGTTGAGATCACCACCCGCCGCCCGCTGCAAAGCGCCGGAATCAGGTACGCCAGCGTCTTGCCAGTGCCCGTTCCCGCTTCCACAATCGCGTGATGGTGCGTTTCGAAGGCGTCGTGCACCGCCTCTGCCATTTCCAGTTGGCCGGGCCGGTGCTCGTAATCGCTCCCCATGCTTTTCTCGAGGAAACCGCCCGGGCCGAAAACATCCTTCATCCGAAACTTGGACTCCGCGGCTTGAGGCGCACCGGTGCTCTCGCGCGTCCTGGATTCCCCTGGAACTATGTCATCATCCAAGGGAACGTAGACACGCTCCCTGACGCTCGCGGGGTTGCCGCTCGCCCCGCTCTCTCCTTTTTTCTTGGCGCTTACTGTGCGTTTCGCCAGGTCAGCCATCCTTGGTTCTCATTTTCCCAGCCAAGAAGCTCAAGAAGCTAACGATAGCACATCCGTTCGCGGCGCAATCCTGACCTGCGCCAAGCTACCGCCGGCGGCCTGCCCCGGCCGTTTAGAAGTTGAGCAACATGGCCTCTCTTCCTTCATTCAACCCATTCGTGGGTGCGATACATTCGGGAGTGCTGGCGAAGAAGCTGAAATGGTGCAGGGGATTGCATCGCAACCCGGCTGCACAGGCGCGGGGTGTTCCATGAAACGTAATTCGTTTTCTCTTCTCTCCTTGCTGGTCGGAGCCTTGAGCTTTGCCGCATGCAGCGGCCCTCCAGGAGGCTGGCCGGGAGGTGGAGGAGGCGGAGGTACGGGTACTGCCACGGTTAGCTTTACGCTGGTCGCGGATACTTTTCCTGCAAACCCTTCACTGCTCTCCTACACCATCACGGTGAACGGAATCACGCTGACTCCGACGGGCAGCGGAAGCGCCGTGACCCTCACGCCTTCTCCATCGCCGACGATTGATCTTGTGCGCTTGCAGTCCGATTCCGCCTATCTCGGCACGCTTACGGGGGTGCCGGCTGGTTCCTACACGGTGACGGCTTCAATCTCCGGCGTTGGCATCACTTTCCTGAATGATACGGGCACCGCGATTGCCGTGGGCACTTCCTCATGTCCTGTCAATGCGGTCTGCGCGGAGAATCTCTCTGCCAGCGGTTCGCCGCAAATCTCTTCTTTCACCTTCACCGCTGCCTCCAACGGCACGCAGGGCATTGGCCTTGATTTCAATTTGAACAGCTCCCTCACCCTCGCCGGAGGCGTCCTCACTGGAAACTTCGGCACGAATGTCCTCAGCGCGTTCACGCTTCCGCGGCAGGGTTCCAACCTGGCCGCGGGGCAGCTCGATCTGATCGAGGACTTTACCGGCGTAGTGAGCCTGGGTCAGGCAAACAACGTCACCATCACTTCGCCGACGCGCGGCATCATCACGGCGTCGTCCACTTCCACCACAGGTTACGACTCCGACCCCACGGGAACGCTCTGCAATAATGCGCCGACCAGCCTTTCGGGATGTGTCGCCAGCAACCAACTTGCGAGCATGGACGCAGTCCTGAACGCGGACGGCACATGCTCGGTCCTTGAAATCGAGCCGACTGACGCAACCGTCCAGGACATCGTGGAAGGTACTGTCGTGCCCGTCAGCGTGCCAGCGAACAGTTTCGCAATTATCGTGACCGACAAACTCCCTGCCGCTTCCGGTTCGCTCATCAGCAGCCTGCACCTCGGCGATCCCTTGATCGTAAACATCGCGAATATCCCGAATACCTTCTATGTGGACACCAAAGGGCTGGACGTTCAGGATGCTTCGCCGGCGGCCTATAGCACCTTTTTCGGCCAAAGCAGCACCAGCGCCATATTCTCCGGCCAAAGCATCGCCATCCACGTCACTGCTTTTACCGCCCAGAACGGAACTACGCCGGCTTCGGCAACCGCGGACACCGTCACGCTCCGCTTTTCTCGCCTGACCGCAGGAGTCCAGCCGCTCTCCACGAGCACATTTACTATCGGCGGGATACCTTCCTACTTCGATTTCACCCCGGATAGCACTTTCCTCGTGCAAGCCTTCGTCAATGCGCCGCGGAATACCAATCTGGACGGAGTGACCGACCTGAGCAATCTTTCCTCAACTTCGCCTGTTTCGGTGCGCGCTCTTTTCTTCGAGAATTCGGGCTTGTCGCTGCAGCCGGCGTTTTTTGCGGCCAAGGT
>DATJAD010000081.1:0-74807 GCA_035516615.1 Candidatus Acidiferrum sp. | reverse complement strand
TCATTTTTCGCCGGCGCAAAGATTAGATCGAAGGGCCTTCTGTACGCGGAATAAACACTTCTGGCGTCGATTCCGCAGTTCGAAAGCACCTTTCACGCACTCTGCTGTTCAAGATTAGGCGCGTAGACCGAGCCAACTTCGCCAGCATTGTGATCTTCCTTCCATTGGTCGCGCTTGCCGCGTGCTATATTGTCGCGCCACGAGCGGCCTGCGTCGATCAGATGGACGCACTGAGATATGTGAATGTCGATGACCGTTGACGCCGCCTTTCGATGTAGCCTCAGACGGCACAAACTCGACATGAGGTGTGCTCCTTGGTTTCAGGGGCTGATTCGAGAGAAAAAACCCACTCCAAAGGCCGCCTTCTATTTCTAAAATCCGTTTTTCGCCCGATTGGCTGAGTTTGAGCATGGCACGAGCGGATACATGACACTTTGACGGATATAATGGCGGCTGGTCACCCTGCGAAATTGGGAAAGTCAGGAGGAGAAATGCTCAAACGAAAGGCATTCACGGCTGCCTCCGCAGTCGTGTGCATCTACGGTTTCTGCACGTTAGCGGCCGCGCAGGAGGGTGCGCCAAAGAAGACGATCGCCTTGAAAGCCGCGCACATGATTACGGCCGTAGACGACACCGTCGTGAAGAACGGCGTGGTCATAATCGAAGGCGAAAGAATTAAGGCCGTCGGCGCCGCATTGCAAATCCCGACGAATGCAGAAGTGATCGATCTGGGCGATGCCACGCTCCTGCCCGGCCTCATTGATGCGCACACGCACCTGCTGTCCGAGATGGACGGAACGAATCTGGCACTGCAAGATGTCGAGATGCTGCGCATAGTAGCGACACAAAGCACGGCACAGCGGGCGCTGCTCGGAGCCAGACACGGCCGCGAGGACCTGGAAGCGGGCATCACCATGGTGCGCGACGTCGGAAACTCCGGGGTCAATGGCGACGTTGCCTTGCGCTGGGCCATCGACCACGGATGGGTGCCGGGACCTCGCATGATCACTTCGACGCGCGCGCTGGCAGCTCAAGGCGGGCAGTTTGGCCAGCTGATTCCGGAAGCACAGAACATCATCGAGCAGGAATATGTGACCATTCACGGCCCGGAGAGCGCCAGGCAAGCCGTCCGCCAGGCCCTGTACGACGGAGCGACCTGCATCAAGGTGATCGTGAACGGAAGCCCGGCGAACGTTACGCTGGACGAGATGAAGGCAATCGTCGACGAGGCTCACACGTCGGGCGTGAAGGTCGCCGCACACGCAATCGGTGACGCACCAACGCGAATTGCGGCGGAAGCGGGAGTCGATTCGATCGAGCACGCGTACGTGGTGAAGGATGACGTGCTGAAAATGATGGCCCAGAAACACATCTATCTTGTACCGACCGATGGCACGTTGAAGACATTCGAGGACATGAGTTTCGGAACCCGCCAGCCGACGGAGGCCGAGCGCAGCAAAGCGGAGCAGGAGTTCGAGCCAGTCGTAAAGATCGAGCAGGACCGGCTCCGCCGCGCCATCAAGTTTGGCGTGCCCATCGCAGCGGGCTCGGATATGTACTTGACCATGCCCGGAATGAACCGTGGCCAAGCCAGCTTGCTGGTATATGAAGCTTACGCGGAAGCCGGAATGACAGCGATGCAGATCATTCACGCAGCGACGCGAGACGCGGCGGATCTGCTCGGCATGAAGAATCGCGTGGGCACCCTGGAGGCCGGCAAGCTAGCGGACATCATTGCTGTTCCCGGCGATCCATTGAGCAACGTGAAGGCACTCGAGCACGCGGAATTCGTAATGAAGGGCGGCACAGTGATCATTGAAAAGAAGTAGTGGCCGACCTTGTGGCGTGCCAATGGCTGGGGTTGCATCTCGATCGAGCCCGACAGGGGCGGACCGAGGCTGTGGTCATCGAGCGACCGCAGTCTATTCGAGTCAAAGGAGCCGGCATCGTTATGCGATCAATTGGTCGCCGCCTTCGAACAACAGGCCCACTTCGCGGGGGATCTCGGGGTGCGGAAGTACTGACACGAACTCTGGTAGTAAAGTTCTAAAATCGTCTCCTAGGGCGCGCCATTTCACCTCCAAGACATGTGGGAAGATTCTCCCGCACGGGCTTGTTTGCAAAATCGCGCGGGCGGGATGAGCCGCCCGCGCGATAGATGCCGGAACGACAAGACAGCGGATCAAGGCTTGATGGCAACCTTAATAACGCCTTCCCGGCGCTCACCAAAGAGTTTGTAGGCTTCTGTGATCCGGCTCAGCGGATAAGTATGAGTGAGCAGCGGCTCCAGGTTGAGTTTCCCCGTGCGCACGAGAGCCATCAGTCTCCGCATGCGCTCTTTGCCACCCGGACAGAGTGTCGTAATGATTTTGTGATCTCCCAAACCGGCAGCGAAAGGTTCAAGGGGCACGCTCAATTTGCCGGAATAAACGCCCAGGCTCGAGAGAGTTCCGCCTGCCCGCAAGACGCAAAGGGCATTCTCAAACGTAGGCTGAGTTCCCAGTGCTTCGATCGCGACATCCACGCCTCTGCCGTGAGTCAGGCGACGAATCTCGCTGACGACGTCCGCCTTTGTGTAATCCAGGACCAGGTCGGCGCCCATGGTCAGAGCCATGGCCGCGCGGACTGGATCAGTCTCGACGGCGATAATCATGCTCGCACCCTTGAGTTTGGCGCCAGCGGTCGCGCAGAGGCCGATGGGCCCTTGGGCAAAGACGGCCACGACGTCCCCGATTTGCGTGTCCGCGCTTTCCGCGGCCGAGATTCCAGTTGACGCGATATCGGAGAGAAGCACGACCTGCTCATCGCGCAGATCATCGGGGATTTTCGCGAGGTTGGCCTGGGCATTCGGAACAAGCAGATACTCGGCCTGCGCGCCGTTGATCGTATTGCCAAACTTCCAGCCGCCAATAGGGCCGCCGCATTGCGACAGATCGCCGGAGAGGCAGTATTCGCATTGTCCGCAGGGGGTAATCGCACCAACGAGCACACGGTCTCCCGCTTGGTAGCCGGTCAGGCCGGCACCCAACTCCTGCACAACGCCGACGGGTTCATGTCCAATGACCAATCCCGGCTTTACGGGATACTCGCCCTTAAGGATGTGGAGATCGGTGCCGCAGATTGTCGTGAGAGTGACACGAATGACGGCTTCACCTGGTCCAGGTTTGGGAATGGGAACTTCCTCGATGCCAATCTGGTTTGGACCGCGGAAAACCAAGGCCTTCATGAGCGAAGTGGATTTGGAACTTGAGCGTTTCTCTTCCAGGACTGCAGGAATCATGGCCCTCTCCTTTCTGAAGAATCATTAGGCTTCGGGATCGAACAGCCCGATATGATGAGAGTCACCTACAATCGTGATAATGGTCACGCAGAGTGGCGAGTTCGAGCGCAGTCCATCTCTCGGCAACAGGGGAAAGCAAGAAACGGAAGATACTTGGGCGAGCGAAAAGTACTCGGAGCGCGGCAAGGAGTCTATTTCGTCTGGATTGCAGGCCGGGGCAATTCCGCGTCCGGGATACGAGAGGGATGAAGCACGACGCGAGCATCTAGCGCGAGGATTTCCTCCGGCGAAGCGATTAAGGGGTTGATGTCCACTTCCGAAATTCTGGGCAAATCGGCAACCATCTGGCTAAACCGGACGAGAATTGAACTGAGTTTTTCCAAATCCACAGGTTTGTGGCCTCGGACTCCTTTTAGAGCTTTATAGACGAGAGTCTGTTCCATCCATTGCGTGGCGAGAGCAGAATCAAGCGGCGGCAGAGCGAGAGCGCGATCGCGGTAGACCTCGACGAGTTCACCTCCGGAGCCGAAGAGAAGCACTGGACCGAAGGAAGGATCCACGCTGCTGCCGAGGATGAGTTCGTAGCCTTTTAGCCTGATCATGGGCTGAACGGTCACGCCTTGAAACGCGGCGGCGCCGGCCTTGGAAGAAACACTTTTCTGGATTTGGATGAACGCGTCGCGGACGGCCTGGGCGCCGCTCAGGTTCAGGCGAACGCCGCCGACGTCGGTTTTGTGAGTGACAGTGAAGGAATGAAGCTTGAGGACTACTGGAAAGCCGAGGCCTTCGGCAAGCAGCGCAGCATCATCAGGGCTCTGAGCGATTTTCGTGGGAACCGTGGGAATCTCGTAGATGCTCAAGAGCTCTTTCGATTCTGCTTCGGTCAATAACGACCTTCCACTGTCCAGCGCGGAGGCGAGAAAAAGGGAGGCGCGCTCCCGGCGGGAGGATGCGCTAGGGTCTCCCGCGAATCTCTCCGCCCAGTCCGGAAGATGGCGCAGCTGGCTGCCGTAGTGCCACATGTAGCAAAACGCGCGGGCCGCGGTATCGGGATAGCCGAAGGTCGGGATTCCGGCAGCATTCAAAAGTGCTTCGCCGGCTGCGATTTGCCTTCCACCCATCCAACTAGCAAGAATCGGCTTGCCGGTACCCTTTGCATATCGCCCTAAGCCTTGAGCAACTTCCGCGGGATTCGTCATTCCTTGCGGGGCCAGTACGACCAGCAGCCCGTCGCTGGCAGGATCCTTGATCGCAATGTTGAGCACCTGAGCATAGCGCTCCGGACTGGCATCGCCGAGAATGTCAATCGGATTGCCGTGGCTCCAGTGGCCGGGGAGGATGCCGTTCAGCTCGTGGATCGTGCCCTCAGACAACGAAGCTAGCTCGCCGCCGTTGGCGATCAGCGCGTCGGTCGCAAGAACGCCGGGTCCCCCGGCGTTGGTGACGATGGTGAGGCGCGGGCCTTGCGGGCGTGGCTGTTTGCTAAAAACTTCAGCCATGTAGAAGACGTCGGAAATGTTCTGCACGCGGAGAACACCGGCGCGGCGAAAGGCTGCGTCATAGACCTCGTCGCTTCCGGTGAGTGCGCCGGTATGCGAGCTGGCGGCTCTTGCCGCCGCTTCGGATCGTCCTGCCTTGATGACAATGATGGGCTTTTTGCGAGCCACCCTTTGCGCCGCAGCAACGAAGGGACCTGCATCACCGACGGATTCCATGTAGATGAGAATGCTCTGCGTTTCTGGATCATCCCCATAAAAAGAGATCAAATCGCCCCAGCCGACATCTACCATCGAGCCGGTGGAGACGATGGCGCTGAATCCGACTTGCTCCTTGAGGCTCCAATCCAGGATTGCGGTAAGAAGTGCGCCACTTTGGCTGAGAAACGCGACATTTCCAGGAAGCGCGATGTCCCGGGAAAAGGTGGCGTTCAGGCCGATTCGCGGATTCATCATGCCCAGGCAATTTGGGCCCACGACGCGCATTGACCCGCGCTGAAGCTCGTCTTGAATCTGAGTTTCGAGCAACGCGCCCGCAGCTCCGAGTTCCTTGAATCCTGCCGAGAGGATGACCGCAGAGCGCACACCGGCATCCAGGCAATCGCGCACCACGCCGGGCACTGTTTTCGCCGGCGTGACGATCACCGCGAGGTCAACGGCTTCTGGAATTGTTTTGAGGTCGCGATAGCATGGAATTCCAAGCAATTCAGTATGCTTAGGATTGACCGGGAAAATGCGGCCGCGAAATCCAGAAATGAGATTTGCAAGTACCGTCCTGCCCACGCTGCCCTCGCGGTCGGTGGCGCCGATCAGAGCCACAGTCTGGGGCGAGAAGAATGCCGCAAGAGGCGGGCGTTCAATGACTTGCTTTTCCTGCAATACTTCAGCGCTCATGAGAGCTCCCCTTATTAGAGGTCGCCAAGATTGGAATGTCCGCGGCGAACGCCGGCGTGCGACTGCTCCTAAAAGTCGCGCAAATTCCTGAATGGCATCGCTACCCGAACCGCGTTCAGCACAGCAACAAGATCAATTGCCTCCTGGGCAATCGCTCCTCCGATGGCAGGCAAAAAGCCCAGGGCTGCCACTATCATGCCGAGAATGCTCAGAGCCATGCCTCCAATCGCGCTCTGCAAGGCAATGCGACGCATGCGGCGGCCGATGTGAATGAGTTCATCCACTTTTCCCAAAGAAGACTCAAGCACCACAGCGTCTGCCGCCTCTGCCATGATATCGCTGCTTTGCCCGAAGCCGACTCCCACACTTGCGGCTTGCATGGCTGGCGCGTCGTTGATGCCGTCGCCCACAAAGAGGGTTTTCTGGCGGAGAGATTCGTCGCGCACGATCTGGACTTTTTCTTCGGGGGACTTTCCGGCGAATACTTCTCGAATCCCCACTTCGTCCGCGAGATAACGAGCTTCCTCATCGCGATCACCGGAGACCAGAAGAATTCGATCAAAATTGTGCCGAGGCGAAAGATGCTTTACGAATGTTCGGCCGTCCCGCCGGGGCGCATCACGAAAACGGAGCAGAGCGGCAAATTGGTTATCCAGAAACACCAGACATTCCAAACCTGCGCGATACGCGGGGAGCACCAGGGATCTCTCTTCCACATGTTTGCGACCCGTGATCTGGACCTTCACACCGCTGACAAGGCCGGTTAATCCCTGGCCAGGAGGTTCGCTGATCTGTGTAGCGGTTTCAAGGGGCAGACCTTCTTTTTTTGACGCTTCGAGGATCGCGACCGCGAGCGGATGTTTGGAATAACGCTCCAGAGACGCAGCCAGACCCAGAACAGCATTCTCCTCAAAACCGGGATTGCACGCGATCTCCGTTAGAGAAGGTTGTCCGTAGGTGAGCGTGCCGGTCTTATCGAAAATCGCCGTCCGGCAGGAATCAATTTGCTCCAGTATGGCTGGATTCTTGACGATGATTCCCCGGCGCGCGGAGAGCGAGATTGCACCGATTACGGCGACCGGAATGGCGATGAGCAATGGGCAAGGTGTTGCGATCACCAGAACCGCAAGAAACCTGTGGGACTCACCGCTAAATAACCAGGCTGACGCCGCTATTCCAAGCGCCAGAGGTGTGTACCAGGCGCCGAGTTGATCGCCGAGGCGGCGCATCTTCGGGCGACGCTGCTGCGTCTCCTCCATGACGCGCATGATCCTGGCGTAGCGCGAGTCTACGGAAAGCTTCTCCACACGCACAGTCAGCGCGGTTTCTCCGTTCAGCGCACCGGAAATCACTGTTGAGCCCGGTGTTTTGTCCAGCTCGAACGGTTCGCCCGTTAAGTACGCCTCGTTCATGCGCCCCTGGCCTTCAACCACGATGCCATCCGCCGGGCATACCTCGTGGGGATAGATCACCGCGAGATCGCCGACTCGGAGTCCATCCAGTTTTACGTCGGTCATCCCGTTTGCTTGCTTGCGATGTGCGATCTGGGGCATGCGCTTGGCCAGCGCATTCAAGACGGACGAAGCGCGGCGCGACGCGAACGCTTCCAGTGCGGCCCCGCCCGAAAGCATTAACACAACGATCGCAGCGACCAGATACTCCCGTTCCAACGCTGCCGTGACAATCGAAATCCCCGCCAACAAGTCGGAACCGAACTCGCCTCTGACTGCCTTCGTCGCGAGTTCCCAAACCAAGGGCACGCCGCCAAAAATCAGGATCAGGAAAAGTGAGGCATCCGCAGCGAGGCCGGAAAAGTGTAGAAAATAACGAACCACGATGTGGACCAGGATTGCCGCTACGGAAAAGGTTGCCAGGATCGTTCGCCAGCGGCGTTCACTGGCCTGCGACGGCCCACTTGTGAGTGTCTTTGACCGCTGCGTTGGGGCGCGTCTTCCGGGCGCTCCTGGTGCCATTTTGGGGTCCCGGTCCTCAATCACTTCGTTTCCCTTCTCAGCTTGAAGCACCGATCGCATTCAGACGCCTCTAGCGGTCGCTAAATCCTTTTATATCAGTCGAAAAGCCGGGACCATGACAGCTTATATTTTATTATGTTGACTGCATGTCTCTGCGCTGGCTGTGATCCAGATCACACGAGCTTATGCCATAGGTCACGGCCTGGCGTTGCTTCCGTCCATTACGCTTCTTTAGAGAAGGGGACAAACCCATGGCGAAACCGATGGCGATTTTGGACGGCAACGAGGCGGCCGCATCCGTTGCCTACCGACTGAGCGAAGTGATTGCGATCTATCCCATCACGCCAGCGTCGCCCATGGGCGAACTCGCGGATCAGTGGATGTCCGAAAGTCGGAAGAATGTCTGGGGCGCCGTTCCGCAAGTGATTGAATTGCAGAGCGAGGGCGGGGCCGCCGGCACTCTCCACGGCGCTCTGCAGGCTGGGGCGCTGGGAACTACCTTCACGGCGTCGCAAGGCCTTTTGCTGATGATCCCCAATATGTACAAAATCGCCGGTGAGCTGACCCCCGCGGTGATTCACGTGGCGGCGCGGACTGTGGCCACTCATGCCCTTTCCATTTTTGGGGATCACAGTGATGTGATGGCCGCGAGGCAAACCGGGTTTGCCATGCTGGCGTCGAATTCCGTTCAGGAGGCTCACGATCTTGCACTGATCGCACATGCAGCCACGCTGGAATCGCGGATTCCGTTCCTGCATTTTTTCGATGGGTTCCGTACCTCTCACGAACTAAACAAAATCTTCACCCTTTCCGACGAGGAACTTCGAGCAATCGTCAAGGACGCCCAGATTCAGAAGCATCGTGAACGAGCGCTTTCTCCGGAGAAACCCGTATTGCGGGGAACCGCGCAGAATCCGGACGTATTCTTTCAGGCGCGCGAGGCTTGCAATCCTTTCTATCTAGCTTGTCCAGAAATCGTGCAAAAGGTGATGGACCGCTTTGCGGAGCAATCGGGACGGCAGTATCACCTGTTTGACTACTACGGAGTGCCAAACGCAGAGCGAGTGATTGTTCTGATGGGTTCTTCTACAGGGGCCGCCGAAGAGACGGTGGATCGGTTGAGAAGCGAGGGCCAGCGCGTCGGGCTTCTTAAAGTGAGGCTGTTCAGGCCGTTCGACGCCGGCGCTTTGGTCGCAGCGCTTCCAGATTCCGTAAGAAGCGTCGCGGTTCTCGACCGGACAAAAGAACCCGGGAGCGTGGCCGAACCATTGTATCTCGATGTCGCAGCGGCGCTCGAGGAATCGCAAAGCGGAGCCCGCGTCATCGGTGGAAGGTACGGCCTATCGTCAAAAGAATTTACTCCCGCCATGGTCAAGGCCGTCTTCGACGAACTGACACAGGCGCAGCCGCGCAAACACTTCACGATCGGGATCAACGATGATGTCACAAAAATGAGCCTGCCCTATGACTCTGAATTTCATACCGAGAATCCGAAGACAACTCGAGCTCTTTTCTTCGGCCTGGGTTCAGACGGGACCGTGGGCGCCAACAAGAACTCCATCAAGATTATCGGCGACACTCCCGGCCGCCATGCGCAGGGATATTTCGTTTACGATTCCAAGAAGGCGGGCTCGGCAACCATCTCTCACTTGCGCTTTGGGCCGCAACCGATCCGCTCTACGTACCTGATCCAAAAAGCTAACTTCATCGGCTGCCATCAGTTTTTTTTCCTCGACCGGATGGACGTGCTTTCCCGCGCGGAACAAGGAGCCGTTCTTTTGCTGAACGCTCCATTTGAGGCATGTGCAGTCTGGGACAACCTACCGCGTTCAGTACAGCAGCAAATCCTGGAAAAGAAGCTGCAGGTCTATTCCATCGATGCTTACGAGGTGGCACGGCAGGCAGGCATGGGGAATCGAATCAACACCATCATGCAAACCTGTTTTTTCGCCATTAGCGGGCTGATGCCGCGCGAAGAAGCCGTCGCCGCGATCAAGCACGCTATTGAAAAAAGCTACGGCAAACGCGGAGAAGCGGTGCTGCGGAAAAACTTTGAGGCGGTGGACCATGCCCTTGCCCATCTCCACAAAGTCGAGCTCCCGGAGCGCGTCACCTCGACCGTGAACATTCCGCCCACGGTGGCCCCGTCCGCACCGAAAATGGTGCGCGAAGTTCTGGGAACGATGATCGCCGGGCGTGGCGATGAGCTGCCGGTCAGCGCTTTTCCTCAGGATGGGACATTTCCGACGGGCACGTCCAGATGGGAAAAACGCAATCTCGCCAAGGAAATTCCCGTCTGGGACGAGCAACTTTGCATTCAGTGCGGCAAATGTGTCCTGGTATGCCCGCACGCCGTCATTCGGGCGAAAGCATACGACTCAAAGCTGCTTGCGAGCGCGCCCTCCACCTTCAAACGTTCCAAGCCGCGCTGGCGCGGCATGGAGAACCTTACGTACACGCTTCAGGTGGCCCCGGAGGATTGCACGGGCTGCTCATTGTGCGTGGAAATTTGCCCCGTGAAGAGCAAGAGCGAGACGAAACATAAAGCCATCAATATGGCGGAGCAGGCACCACTTCGGGAGAACGAGCGCGAGAACTGGGAGTTCTTTCTCTCGCTGCCGGAGTTCGATCGCGATCGGCTGTCGCACACCCAGGTGAAGGATGTGCAATTGCTCGAACCTCTTTTCGAGTTCTCCGGGGCATGTGCCGGCTGCGGTGAAACGCCGTACATCAAACTCTTGACGCAGCTGTTCGGCGAACGTCTGGTGATTGCGAATGCCACGGGATGTTCTTCGATCTATGGCGGAAATCTGCCGACGACGCCCTATGCGAAAAACAAACAAGGACGAGGCCCCGCGTGGTCCAACTCGCTCTTCGAAGACAACGCCGAATTCGGTCTGGGCATGAGGATCGCCGCAGAGCAGCAGTTTAAGTATGCCCAGGCACTGGTCACCCAACTTTCTGTCGAGATCGGATTGGACTTTGCAAAGGCGCTTCTGGAAGCGGATCAGTCGAAGGAGTCCGGAATCACCGCGCAAAGAAAAAGAGTCGCGGAATTGAAGCGGAAACTCGAGTCACTTGGCTCCGAACCTGCAAAGGAATTACTGGCGGTGGCCGATTCACTAATTCGCAAGAGCGTCTGGATCGTCGGCGGAGACGGCTGGGCTTATGACATCGGCGCAGGCGGACTCGATCACGTGCTCGGGACCGGATTGAATGTCAACATCCTGGTCCTCGACACGGAGGTCTATTCCAACACGGGCGGACAAATGTCGAAAGCGACTCCGCGTGGAGCCGTTGCCAAGTTTGCGGTCGGTGGCAAACGCACTGGTAAAAAGGATCTGGCGATGGAGGCCATAAGTTACGGAAATGTCTACGTGGCGCGCGTGGCGATGGGCGGCAGCGACACACAGACGGTCAAGGCCTTTCTTGAAGCGGAAGAGTATCCCGGCCCCTCGATCATCATCGCCTACAGCCATTGTATCGCACACGGTTACGACATGATGTTCGGGATGAATCAGCAAAAGTCGGCCGTGCTCTCCGGATATTGGCCGCTGTTCCGGTACAATCCGGCTCTTCTCCGCGAGGGTCGCAATCCGCTGCAGCTGGATTCCCGCGCCCCTGGAATACCACTCGAAAAATATGCCTATCAGGAAGCGCGCTATTCGATGCTTGTCCGCAGCAACCCGGAGGTTGCGAAGGAACTGATGCGAGAAGCCAAGAAAGACGTCGAGCGGCACTGGAAGACGTATGAGAATTATGCCGCGGCGCCCGTGTCCAAACCAGTGTCGGAGGACATCAAGGAAGAGCCGAGCGTTGTCGCCGAGACAACGCCTCCGGGAGGTGAAGAGGGATGATTGACCTCAAAACGCATTACATGGGTCTCACGCTGAAGAATCCACTGGTCGCATCGTCGTCTCCTCTCACGGAGTCGGTTGAAAATCTGGTGCGATTGGAGGATGCGGGGATCGCTGCGGTGGTCTTGCCGTCGTTGTTTGAAGAGCAACTGACCCTCGAAAGCGTCACGCTGGACGAAGACCTGTGGCGAGGCGCACAGGAATTCGCTGAAGCGGTGACTTATTTGCCGGACCTGGACAATTACAATACCAATCCTGACGGCTACTTGGAGTTGGTGCGCCAGGCCAAACGGCGCCTCTCGGTTCCCGTGTTTGCCAGTCTCAACGGTAGTACGCCCGGCGGATGGATTCGCTACGCCCGTGAGATCGAACAGGCAGGTGCGGATGGGCTTGAGCTAAATATCTACGCGATTGAAACCGATGTGCACCGAAGCGCTGAAGCAGTAGAAGATAGTTACTGCGATCTGGTCCACAAATTAAAGGCAAGTGTAAAGCTGCCAATCGCGGTGAAGATGACCCCGTTCTTCAGCTCCCTTCCGCATATTGCAAAGCGATTCGACCGTGCGGGAGCGGATGCATTGATTTTGTTCAACCGTTTCTACCAGCCAGATTTTGACATTCAGAACTTGGAAGTCATTCCGCGGCTCACACTCAGTGAGCCGAACGAGCTGCTATTGCGTCTGCACTGGGCGGCGATTCTTTTCTCGCGCGTGCGACCGGACCTGGCCATCACGGGAGGTGTGCATTCCGCGGAAGATGTGTTAAAGGCGTTGATGGCGGGCGCCAGCGTGGCGATGATGGCATCCGTGCTGCTCAAGAACGGAAGCCGTTACGTGCACCGCGTTCTGGACGATCTGACCCGCTGGATGTCCGAAAATGAATATGACGCGATCCGTCAAATGCAGGGCAGCATGAGCCACCGGTCCGTGCCGAATCCTGCTGCGTTTGAGCGCGGCAACTATATGAAGGTTCTCAGTTCTTACGCTCTCCGACTTCGGCAATGAGCGCCTGTCGCCATGTTTCCGCAGTCCTGATCTTCAATCGTCTGGAAAGCACTAAGCCGTTAAGCCGCTGCGAGTTCCAGGAGTCCGGCTTTGTCACAAATCAAGACCGAGGAACCATGCACGGAAATGATGGTTTTCTCTTTTAATTCCGTGAGCGACCGCGTGACGGTTTCCCTGGAGACGCCGACGATCTGCGCGATCTCTTCGTGCGTGAGACCGAGGCTGAATCGAATTCCTTGATCCGTCTGATGGCCTCGCGACGAGTACTCGACCAAAAAGCGCGCCAGTTTTTCCGTGGCCGACCTCGAAAGACCCAGGAAACGAATTTGATGAAACGCTTCTTTGTAATAATGGCTGAGTTCACGCAACGCTTTCTCGCAGGCTTCCGGATGCTCGCGAATTAGCTTCAAGAAATCATCCTTGCGGAGAAACGCAACCTGGCACGGTTCCAGCGTCTGAGCGCTTAGCTCGTAAGGCTCGCCGGAAAGAACGCCTTGCAATCCGAGCAACTCTCCCGCTTCGGCGATGCGGACGATGATAGTCTTTCCCTCAGGCGAAGTTGTGGTCAGTTTCACCTGACCTTTGCAGAGAATCCAAATGCCCCTGGCGAGTTGGCCTTCGACGAAGAGCAAAGCGCCAGACGGATAGGCATTCGTGTATTTGGCCTCATCAATGGCCCTTGTGGTGGCAGCAGGAAGGTGACAGAAAAACGTATTTTTTTGCAGTCGGCAGGCTTGGCAATCCTCGATGATTTCAAGACCATAAGGTGTGTTCATTTTTCCCCCGTCGGATCTCGGTCTGGGACCCATTTCAGCTGTTCTCAGATCTAAGAGAGAGCAACGAGCGCACCACTTCGGTCAGGATGGCATCGAAAGCTCCAGGTGACTCTAAGTGCTTACAAATGAGCATGCTAGAAGGCTGGTCGCAATGCATAAATGTCAGCCTCGCGTTTGCATTCCGCCCCATTTCGCGGAAATTCACCCCATTGTGAGCCAAATCACACTTGCCGCAAAATTCCCGCGACACCCATCACAGGGTCTTAGGCCTCGGCCACTTTCGCCATGGCAGCCTGCGGAAGGGGCGGCTCGAAGACGTGTTGTAGGGTGGAGACCACATCCGCGTAAGACAAATCCGCAATCTTGCCATTCATATTTTCTGAGGCGTGGCGAACAATATCATCCACGGACAGAATGCCATCGAGTCTCCCTTCGTTATCCAGGACCACCAGCCGGCGCACTTTTTCTCGGGCCATGGTTGCGAGCGCGGAATGTATTTCATCCTCGGCAAAGCAACGGAACACTTTGCCAGTGGCAATGCTGGCCAAAACAATCTCACCGGCAGGAATGTTCCGTGTTCCCATGGCGATGCACAGGTCGCGATCGGTGACAACGCCAATCACTTTATTTTCTGCGTTGGTGATCGGCAACAGACCGCAATTGCGGCTCCACATAATCTCTGCAGCTTCGCCCGCATTGGATTCCGCACCGCAGGTTGCAGGGGTTCGCATCATCACATCCTTTACCTTCATTCGCGTTCTCCTTCCCGAAGCGTTTCCATCCCAATCCGCATCAGAGCTCCGGATGCATTTCCGCAAGATAATTGGGGTAGCGAGGCTCGCGACTTCCCATCTCTCTAACTTTGGCTGTTGGGCGTTTCTGCTGCTTTGCCTGGATCGATATTCTCTTCTTCCTCAAGTCCTTCCTTTTTCTTCGCGTCATTGGAGTCTCCTCCTTCTGCCGATGTCCGGCCGGGAATACATTCAAACAGGTAAGTACAACCCCACCAGCGGTCAGCATATCGCTATCAAGACATTCGCAGCAGCTCGACGGCATCGCAGTGACTCAGGTCACGCACGAGAGTGATACCTTTCTGATCGCAGCGAAAAGCTTCCCGGCGAATTCCGTCACACGCGGCACGCCGCAATGCCAAATTCAATGCCAAGCGCACGAACGGGCCGCGTGACCCGAATCACGGCGCGAAAGATGCGAGAAGGGTTAATATAAAAATTTATGGTAGAACTGCAGACACAAACCTGACCGTGCCCCGGGGGAGCGGAGCAAGTCGCGTTTTGCACGACGGGTAGGGAGCGTCTGATGGCCAATCATCTGGAGCGCCGGATCGCCTATTTCTCGATGGAGATTGCAGTTGATCCCGCGCTTCCAACATACGCCGGCGGTCTCGGAGTACTCGCGGGTGATTTCTTACATTCGGCTGCGGATCTGGGAGTCCCGATCGTGGGCGTCACTCTTCTCTGCCGAAAAGGATATTTCCGCCAAGAGCTCGATGGCAAAGGCCAGCAGATGGAGTCGCCGGACAATTGGGCTCCGGAGAATTGTCTCAAGGCGCTCGATGTGCGAATCCCCGTGATCCTGGGGAAGCAAACCATCACGGTCAAGGCATGGCGATATTCAATCCAGGGAATCTCGGGCTTCGAGGTTCCCGTCTATTTTCTCGATACGGGTGACCTGTCAAACCCTTCTTACGAAAGGTCGCTCTCAGATTATCTTTACGGTGGTGACGAACATTATCGGCTTTGCCAGGAAGTCGTACTCGGCATTGGGGGCGTGAGGATGCTTCGCGCCCTGGGCTTCGATCGAATTGACCGCTTTCACATGAACGAGGGGCACTCCGCACTTTTAGCCCTGGCTCTGCTTGAGGAGCGCAAAGGCAGAGCCAACCTTGGTGGCGCCACCAGTCATGACATCGAGGATGTGCGGCGCGATTGCATCTTCACCACCCATACTCCCGTGCCGGCGGGCCAAGACCAGTTTCCACGCGATCTCGCCGCCTCTGTACTTGGACCGGACCGCATGTCCATGCTAGAGGGAACCGGCTGCTGCAATCTCGGCAAATTGAACATGACTTATCTCGGCCTACGCTGCTCGGGTTACGTGAACGGCGTGGCCATGCGGCACGGAGAAATTTCGCAAGGTATGTTTCCGGACTATCCCATCCACGCCATCACCAATGGCGTTCATGCCGTGACCTGGACATCGAAGCCCTTTCAGGATCTTTTCGACCACCACATCCCCGAGTGGAGGAAAGACAACCTTTACCTCAGATACGCGATCGGAATCGATCTTGGCGAGATCGTGCGGGCCCATGCGCTCGCAAAACGTACAGCCATCGAGGAAATCGAAAAAGCAGCGGGCGTTCGCCTGTCGGAGCATCACGCCGTGATTGGCTTTGCCCGCCGCGCGGCCGCCTATAAGCGCTCCGATCTCGTGTTCTCTGATCTCAATCGGCTGCGTGAGATCCGGGAAAAATGTGGTCCGTTTCAATTGGTTTTCGGTGGGAAGGCTCACCCCAAAGATGAAGACGGCAAAGCAGCGATTCGCAATGTTTTTCAAGCTAAGGAAGCACTCAAGGATTGCATTCCCGTTGTCTATATCGAGAATCATGATTTGCACTGGGCGAGCCTGCTTACCAGCGGTGTGGATCTCTGGCTGAACACTCCCCACCGCCCCTTTGAGGCCTCTGGTACAAGCGGCATGAAAGCGGCTCTAAACGGCGTCCCGAGCTTGAGCATCCGGGACGGCTGGTGGCTCGAAGGCCACTTCGAAGGAATCACTGGCTGGGCCATCGGATACGACGAAGATCCCGAAGATCGCGAAATCGAGATTGCTTCTCTTTATGAAAAGTTGGAGCATGCAATTCTCCCTCTCTATTACACTCGCCCGAAATCCTACGCTGCGGTTATGCGCTCGGCCATCGCCCTAAATGGTGCGTTCTTTAATACTCAACGCATGATTGCCCAATACGTGATGAACGCCTATTTTCCGAGGGAAGAGGACCTTCGCTCCGAGGAAGCGGCATCGTTTCCTGGCAAGGCGGAAACTTCTTCGCCCGTTTGACTCGCTCCATTGGGCTTCAAAGAGGAACGCGCGGCCTCGTGATCTGTGCCTGTCGGCGGCCGGCCACCAAATCGTTCTGCTTAATTCAGGCTGCGGCCGCCCGCCACATTCTCTCTCGCGGATTTGCCGCCTTTAGCATAAATACTTCCAGCATTCCATTCTGAATATTTGCCGTGACCATGAAGGGATCCACCTCCATGGGTAGATCCACGACACGATAGATTTCCTTCCCTTGGCTTTCATGAATAGCAGACGCAGGATGCCCGTGAAACTTATCCGCAACTTTTCTGCCGAGAACGACAAGCCTGTGTGGTTCGACGTGAACTTCCAAATCCTTGGCGTGGAAATCGTCGATTTCGGCCCTCCATTTGAGAGAGAACTCTTCCTCAACGAAATCACCGTGCAGGGGAGAAAGCAATTCGGCCTGCGCTTCAAACCAGTCTTCTATATCGTGGCCATGGGTCTTGCCTTTGCGCTCAAAAATCTCGTAGGCGCGGCGCGAAATTGATTCGTTCAGCTCGCAGATCCGTTTCCCGAAATCCTTCCGCCTACCGATATGAACTGTCTCTTTATGAATCTCCTGGTTCTGCAAAACAGCTGAGGTCATCATCGTTGTGCTCCCTTCTTGCGTCCCGCTATTGCGCGATTGAGCGGCGTATCCTCACTTCCATCGCCCGTTTGTTCCTCGTCGCCCTTTCTGTGCGCTTCGGAACTTCCCCCTTGATTTGTCGTGCCCACCAATGGAATCAATAGACAATGAGTGCCATCGTAATCGAGGGCGTAGATTTCAGCACAGCACGGACACAACCAGAAATGGACCACCTCATGCGTGTTCCGCTCACTATGGGGCGCGCGTCCACCCTGGTGAAATCTATAAAACTTTCCTCCCAGATGGTATTCGAACGGTGTCGCGCATTTCGGGTTTGCACATCGGGACAACATTTCCTTCCCCACTCTTGCTCTTATGAAGCTCCTGCCGTCCGCGATGCCTCCTTCCTCTGGCTCCCTCCAAGACGTTCGATCTCTGTGCGCAGCCAGTTGGCGACGGTCGCTTCGATTTCCTCGGAGGTCGCGATTCTATACAGGAAGTCCAGCGTCTCACGCCGTGCATTCAAGGGAATATACCGACAAGGCACTTTCTTGTGCTTCGCTTCTTCCGGCACATAGATGAATAATGGGCACTCTTCGCAAGGCAGCGTCCGCATCACATCCCCAAAATTCAGACAAGTGGGAGAATCCTCAAAAACGAACTGCGCCCGCCATTGTGCTCTCTCTGGATGCCGGTACCCTCCGGCTTCCAAAAAGCCCAATTCTTCCCTGAGCACGCCAAGCCTTTCAGTGCCCTTCTCGCGCGACATGGCCCGCTCCACTCCAAACCCAGTCTGTTGCCGCTTAGCACCGAAGTCAGTGATGCTCGTCACATGTGGAGCTCCTTCGTTCGCTCTTGCGCAATCGGCCAGGAACAAGTTTACTCCAGTCGCAAAAGAAGTGAGGGCCATCACAGATGGCGCATCCGTCCCGGGTCGAGGTAACAATTTCAATGCTTCAGGGAAATATGGGAGGAGTTAGAAGAAAAATGCTCCAAGGGGAGAGCTGATCTGGCTGTGTTTCTCTTGCATTTCGCACATAATCGGTGCGCCCTTGGAATGCGCGAACACGCCGGCTGGAAAACAAAACGGCTCTCTAGCGAGGCGGACTTTCCTCGGGGCGAGCATCCAGGATAATGATGAATTGCTGTAGTTCTTTCCGCTGTTTCTCCAAAGCCGCTTCATCTGATTCTTGCGCCTTCTCAAATGCCTGAAATTCACGTTGAGCACTCGATTCGTCGCCAATCCTTTTGTATGCCAAGGCAAGCCGATGATGCGCCTCGGCAACACCGGGAGCAATTTCAATCGTTTTCCGATAGGCTTGTATGGCTTGATCGAAATTGCCACGATCAAAATACAGGACGCCGAGCAGCAAATACGCGTCGCTCAGTTTGGGGTCGAGAGCGATCGCTTCCTCAAGAAGCGCCTCGGCGTGTCTTGAGATCTCCGAATCCCCCCCACCCCTTGTTTGCTTCCACAGAGCCACGGCATAGTAATAGCTGGCGAGTGGATTTTCAGGATGCAGCGTCGCGAATCGCTCCAGCACGCGTTCGCCGCACGGCAGCACCGCCACGGTTGCCTTCTCAATTTTGCCAACGAAGAGATAGGGATTGGAGTCGGTCGCGTTCAAATCGGACGCTTCGCAGAGCCTGCGTTCCGCCTCATCATAAGCTCCGCTTGCGTAGAGCGCCGCGCCGAGGCCCATGAGCATTCGTCTCGATTTCGGATGTTCAGCAAAGCCCTTCACAAACACTTCAGCGGCGGGCTGATCGGCCCGGTGAAGGAGCAATTCGGCGGCCCACTCGAAGTAATTTTGTTCGCTCGGGTCGAGTTGCACTGCCCTCTTATACTCACGCTCCGCTCCGACGGGATCTCCAAGTTGTTCATCGAGATTCCCCAGCAAGCGACGAACGTCCGCATTATCGGCGATTGCAAGCATCTTCTGAGCTTGTTCGCGAGAACGGTGAAGGTCGCCCTTCGCTTTGTAAGCCAGTGCCAGGTCGTAAGCATTTGCTTGATCGTCCGGTTTGATCCGGTACGCAGCCTGTAGCAACGGAATCGCTTCCTCGTATCGTTCCGCGCGGAGGCAGAACTCTCCGAGTTGGTGATTTATCTGAAAGCTTGCTGGATCCCGGATCAGGGCCGCTCGCAAATTCTCCTCGGACAGGTCCGCTGCGCCAGCAGATGACCCACTTCCTGGAGCGCCCGACGCAAGGGCCTCTGGTGAGCCGGGCCGGAGCGCAATCGTTTCCTTCGCAAGTGCTTCGCTGGTGCGCTCGCGCGTGTCCGATCCGTGGAGTCCCACATTGGACCAGTCTGATACGCCCGCGACCGCAAAGCTCGGTTTGTCATCAAATTCCATCGCCCGGGCTGAACCTGCGGCGGAAGTATTTATGTTCGGAGATTCGATCCGCCCCGTGCCATCCGACCCGAGAATCAAGTCAATTTGTTTTACCTCTTTAGGGGACAAAGTGATCGAGGTCTTCGCGGCATCTGTTAAGCCCGGTTTTCTGGCCCGTAGGCTATATGTACCAGCAGGACATGAAGCAATCGTAAATCTGCCCTTGAGGTCGGTTTTCACCTCAATCGTGGCGGCTCGCGCCTTGCTTTCAAGCAACACGGTTACTCCCGGCACGGCAGTGCCTACAGAATTGCGAACGGTGCCCTCGATGGACGCACTGCCTCGTTGCTTAAGGGCAGAACTTTGTGCAATTGCTGCGGAGTTGGAGAAGACCGCTAAGACGAAAACGAGCAGAAGGCGTGGCGCTTGAAAGAACCGGCCAATCCTTTCAAAAGATGTCCTTAAGGCTCGAAACAATTTCATGGCGCAGGCCAAGTCTGGCCGTTTAAGTAAAAACGAATGCCCCAAAATCCAGGCTTCCGGAGATTCTATTCTCGGGGGCAACTGCCTGCAACGATTCGTGATTGAGTCGTGAGCGTTGGGCTGTGAATGCCGCACGATGACCCCCCTCTGTACAATTTTGCTGCTCTGTGGGCCAACCTCGCGGTGTGTAAAATCATCTGAGACTGAGAACCAGGGATGAACTTCCAAAATCGAGTGCTAGTGGTCGGCGGTGGTCCAGCGGGTCTCGCGGCTTCAATCGCGCTCCGCTCCGTAGGTTTTCGGGTGACGGTGATTGACTCCGGGCAGCCTCCCATCGAAAAAGTTTGCGGCGAAGGTCTCTTGCCTGCGACGCTCGCGGCCCTCGGACGCCTGGGACTCGAATGTTCTCCGTCGGATGGATACCCATTCCCCGGTATCCGATATATCGGCAACGAACAGGTGGTCGAAGCTTCGTTTCCGCACCATCATGCTCTTGGATTGCGACGCCTTTCGCTGCACCAGAAGCTGGTTGAATGCGGTCGACGGACAGGAGTCAGATTTCTCTGGGGCACGTGTGTTGATCGGATTGGCCCCGAGGGGGTCTATGCAAACCGCAGCCTCATCCCCTCGGAGTGGATCGTCGGCGCCGACGGCGCCGGTTCGAGAGTCCGCAAGTGGATCGGAATTACTTCCGTGGGCTCCACGCATCGGCGTTATGCGTTTCGAAAGCACTATCAGAGGGCGCCCTGGTCGAACTATATGGAAGTCTATTGGGGACGCGCGACGCAGTTCTGTGTGACCCCTGTCGGATCGAAAGAAGTCTGCGTTGTAGTCACTTCGCGGAATTCCATGCTCAGAATTGATGAAGCGCTGCTCGAGTTCCCGCTGCTTGCATCGCGGCTCGGCGGAGCAGATTGCCTCGAACCGGAGCGAGGCGCCACTACCTCGACGGTTTCCTATGCAGAGGTTTATCGAGGAAATGTGGCTCTCGTGGGTGACGCATCCGGCACGGTGGATGCGATAACCGGAGAAGGTCTGCGCCTGGCTTTTCTTCAAGCCGAGGCGCTCGCGGAAACACTGGTCGAGGGAAATTTGGCATTGTATGGAAGAATGCACCGGGAATTGGCGAAACGCCCGGCGAGGATGGCGAGATTGATGCTCGCGATGGATGGACGCCCTTGGCTGCAACGCCGAGCATTGCGTGCCCTCGCCTCGGAGCCTGAGCTCTTCGGTGCGCTGCTCGAGGCGCATGTTGGACAAACTTCGCTTCGTCGCATTGCTGCGGCAGGAGTTCGCCTGGGCTGGCGGATGGCGACGGCATGATCGCTCAACCAAGAGAAAGGACGCGATAGCGATGCGTGCGCGTTTCACGATCCTTACCGTAATTCTCGCCGCTATCGAAGTGGTGCAGGCCGGCTATACCTTAGCTCAACAACCTGCACCGCAATCTGTGCCAACTGCAAAGGAACTCTCTGTCGTTCTCGACCCCGCAAAAACTACGATCCACTGGATTCTTCCGTCGACGTTACACACCGTTCATGGAACATTCTCCCTGAAGAACGGCGAGATTTCGCTTGATCCCGCAACGGGCAAGGCGGCAGGAATTATCGTCGTTGATGCCGCGAGCGGCCAAAGCGGAAATAGCTCACGCGATTCTCGGATGCACCGCGAAATCATCGAGAGCGCCAGATATCGTGAGATTTCATTTCGGCCGACTGGGTTTATCGGGAGCATCCCTCGCGAAGGCATGGCCACAATACAACTGCAGGGGATCTTCAGTCTGCACGGAACGGACCACGCGATCATTCTGCCGGTCCAGGTGGAGTTCCGCCGAGAACGCTGGAAGGCGAGCTGCACATTCGATGTTCCGTACGTCAGCTGGGGATTGAAAAATCCGAGCAATTTCTTGCTGCACGTAAAGCCTGAGGTTCAGATTGAGATGGAAAGCGCCGGAATTTTCCAGTCGGCGGCCGGCGAGAAGCCGTAGCTCTTGATCCAGGCACCGAGAAATGCCGGACGGTGACGCCTATTCCTCTCCCAGAGGTGGTTCCACAAAACAGTTTTCTGTATTCTCCCCGAGAGCCACAGGCAACGAATTGGCTCGAGCGAGCGTTTCCGCGTCTTTGTTGCGGTGATGCGCTCGGTACATCAAGCGCGTCAATTCATAGGCGCTATAGAAAATATTCCCGCGGATGACATCGCTTCGATAGGAAAGGATTTGCATCCGCAGATAACGTTCGAATTTCGATTTCGGCCTGATCGGCCTGACCGGTCGATCTTGCGCTTCATCGAACTGGAACACCGGATCCGAGCAGTTTTTCAGTTGAATGACGGCGACCGAACCGTCCGTCCTCATCCAGTCTCCTGTAGCGTTCAGAGTGATTCGTGCCCGCTCCGGTTGGGAATCAAACTTGATACCTTCTACGCATCCCGCCAGCACAAGATCGCGGATCATCATCTCGCGCCCGCTGTCCAGATCCGCATCAATATGATGGATGAACTCGCGATGGCGCACGGAAAGAGCCGCCCCGGTTTCTCGCGTAAAGGCTCCGACCCAAACGTTTGCCTGGTGAGACTCTGCCTGATAGTTCCAGACACGAAGATGTTCCCGCTTGGCATAGCTGTCCAAACCTCTTTCCCACGTCACATCCGGCGTCTTGCCCCCCAGCAATTGCTTCGAAACTGGTGCCTCCGGGTAGTTCTTAAACGCCAGAAACGCATGAAACTCGCGCAGGACAGAGCGCGTGCTCGTGCGAACACCGTTTTTCCAGCCCGCAGCTTCGAATGCCGCATTCATTTGTTCCCGCGAAGCTATGAGGACTACGTTCACAATATCGGCGTCCTGACCCGAAGTTGTAGTGGTCCGCTCCGGGAGGTCAGATAGGGTTTCCTCCAGTATCGGAGTCTCCGGGTCGTTGTTCGCCTCCAAAGGTTCGCTTTTGCTGGTTAGCGGCGGAAAAGCAGTTGATTCGGAGATCTCAAGGCGCATATCGGTTCCCACAGGCAGAAAGATCTCCGGCTCAGGAAAAACGGGGAACGCCGTACGATAGGCAATCAACGCCATGCTCGAATAAGGATTCCAGGTTGGAAGGTGTGCCAGCCGGCTCGTAATGCGTCCTTGAGCCGTATCCGTTGCGCGAATCCCATGGATCACGCCGTTTTTCACGGACTCACGGGCGTTATCGATTTCCGCCAACCTGGCGCTGATTTTGATCGCATTGTCTCCATGAGGGGCGAGGTGATCGAAATCCAAGTCAATGGACGCGCTCTCGTGCACCAGACCCAGTCCCACCCGCTTCACCATTTTGATTCTGCCGTCAATTACCGTTCCTTGAGGCAGAATTTCTTTGCCATCGCATACAGGCGACTGAATAACAATCGCTCGGATCTGATCGCCTGCCTTGGAACTGTAAGATGACACCGGTTGGAGGAGTCGAATCCATACTGCATCGCCCGCATGCAACTCGTTGCATTGAGCGCGTCCCGCCGGACAGATCATCAGTTCCACCGCGAGGAGGGCCGCAAATATGCCGAGCGCACACCACCTCGGAGCGCTGCCGCTTGTTCTCTTGAGGCACCGAGGGTCTTGCGCGAGTCTCGCGGTATGTTTCAAGGCTCGTGCTCCTGAGATTTATTTTATGGGGCCGGCGCGCGCGGCTGGGTTCGCTTGTCCTCAGAGAGACTGTCCCAACGAACAGTTCGTCCGCCTGTACCAAATTTCATCCAGGCGTATGTCCTGCGGGAGCAGTTGCGCCAAGAGAATTTCCATGCACTTCAGAACGATTCATCCTCAAATAGATGGCTATGCTCACGGAGGGGTTGTCCGCGCTCGGCTTTCTCGCCAGGTGCGCGAATTTCAAGAGCCGGCGAAGGAAAAGGATTCGAGCGTGGGTAACAACCTGTTGAGCGGGAGAGGAATGTGCCAATTCATGCTCAATCCGCGTGAGTAGTTTGAAAGAGAAAACCGTGACGGAACTTAATTAGCTCGGCGTAAATCAGGGCGGAAAAGACTCCCCCGCACGAACGATCCGAATATCGTGATCCGTGAAATTGTAATGAAGAGCGGGCACCATGACCTTTTGCATGTGGCAAGTTACGCACCTGCTCTTGCTCACGGGGCACGCATGGCCGGGAAGCGCCGCAGTTGCCTTTGAATCTGCGGAAGACGCGTGGCATGCAAGGCATTTTGCGTCGTATGCCTGAGGTTCGCGAACCAGTGTGTGGTGCGGATCGTGGCAGGCAATGCAGACGATCCGTTTGTCGCCACTTCCCCAACACTTGCTGTTCTCGAGGCGATACGCGGGCGAACGCACCGTGGGGACTCCCGTTCCGCCGCTCAATTTCACATCCCACCAGGTGGAATGGCACGCTCCGCAGAAATCAACCGAATCCGCCGGCTCCAGACGTTCAGGATTGAAGATCAGACCCTTTCCCACTTCCCCACTGAACCTTCCAAAGGTTAACTTCTCCTCGCGCAAAGCTTCTACGTGCTTGCCGCCCGGTCCGTGGCAGGCTTCGCACGCCACCCCGAGTGATAATTTCGATGTGTCCACTGTCTCCAGCGTTGTGACGCCCGTCGAATGGCAAGTGAAACAACGCATCACTTCGGCCACCGGAACAGGCCGGGCCATCGCCTCATCTAGATCGCGAGGGGAGGACAGCGCTCTGCCAGGAGTGAAATCCAAATTGTCCAGAGACCCAAAATAGGTGGCTCGCGCCTCGTACCAACGATCATCGCGTTTGAACAAATAGGATTGTCCGACAACCCCGACACCGAAAGCCCAAATGAGCGAATCGGACTTTGAATGCCCCCCGCCGGAAACGGTATAAATGCTTTCGCTGCCGCTTCTCGAAATTCCATAGTTATATTGGCCGGTTTTGAAATCGAGATGGGAAATTTTTTTCAGAACCTCGGAGTCCGCGACCCGCGCCGCCGTGCGGGCCATTGCCGTTTGCACTTGGAGCGCGTAGATCTCTGAGTGGCACTCTGCACAGACCTGGGAACCTACGAACTCCGCCGAAGTGGAGTTGATCTGCGTTGGCCAAAACCCGGGCTCCGCGAGATGATCTGCCGTCGAGAGTTGGGCCTCGGCACCTCCTACTGGCCAAAGTAGCAAGGCGGCAATCCCTGTGGCGAGACAGAGAAGGCAGCTGAGGCTCAACGCTTTCTTTCGTTCTGGAAACCCCATGATTGGCCCAGGACCTAAAGCCGAGGCAAGTTCCCTCGTACTGAATGCCCCAAGAATGCTGCGAGGCCGGTTCGCGGCCCACCGATTGAGTATATTCCAACTTGCGCGCCGAAACTTCTGTGCTTACTGCTCCCGTTCTCCCCCGCGCGTTCAGCGTAGCCTTGATGGCGTTGGGAACCATGGCGGCTTTGGACAACGCCTTTCCCTTTACCCACCGACACTTCCTTACAATGAAAGTGGGCCTAGCCGAGTTTAATGAGTAGATGCGAGGCGCCCATGTCGCATACGATCCCCGTTCTTCTGATTGACGACGATAAGGAACTTTGCACTTCCCTTGGGCGGCTTCTTTCGCTTGAGGGATTTCATGTCACTTCCGTTCACGACGGTGAATCCGGCGTGCGCGAGGCTCTCTCCGGCACCCACCGCCTCGCGATTCTGGATGTGATGCTTCCTGGTGGTGACGGCCGGAAGGTGCTGCGCCAGATTCGTCTCAATTCCGATCTTTCCGTGATCATGCTCACAGCCCGCGGCGATGAAACTGAGCGTATCGCCGGCCTCGAAGCGGGCGCCGACGACTACCTGCCTAAGCCTTTCAATGCCCGTGAACTAGTGGCCCGCATCCGCGCAATACTCCGCCGCAATGAGGACAAGCCACAGCAAGGTGCCTTCGCCGTGGGAGATCTGGAAGTGCATCTCAATTCGCGCCGCGTCATGCAATCGGGCAACGAAGTTCCTCTCACCGGAGCGGAATACGAAATTCTTCTTCTGCTTCTCCGCAGCGCCGGCAAGCCGCTTTCTCGCGACGATATCGCGGAAGCGGCGCTTGGACGTCCCGTCGGCCCGCTCGACCGCAGCATTGACAATCACATCAGCAATCTGCGTAAAAAGCTGGGGCCGCAGATCAAGGGAGTGGATCGCATTCGTAACATTCGCGGCACAGGTTACTGCTACACGGGAGAGGTGGAGTGATCCGCCACAGCATTTTCGCCAAGATCTTTCTGTGGTTCTGGATTGCCCTGGTTCTTGTATCCGCGTCCGTCGTGTTCGTCACGCTTCTCACGGGAGCGCAACCTCTGGCTCAACGCTGGCTGGCAAGCTCGCTCGATTTGTACGCCGCCACCGCGGTGGACTTCTACGATCACGGCGGCAAGCCCCGCCTCCAGGATTTTCTTGACGAAATGGAACGGACCGCGGGCATTCACGCCACTCTGATCGATCCCCAAGGTCACGACATTCTTGGCCGTGGCATTCCGCAAGGTGCCGAACGCGTTTACGAACGTGCTCGCGCTTCTGGCGAATCCCGGTTCTTCACCCGGTTCATCTGGACCGGCGCTGCCATCACCCATGCTCCTCAGGGTGACTTCTATCTTGTCGCTCGTGTATATCCCCTGCGAGGCGCTTTCCCACGGCCCAGCTTTCGCGCGGCGTTTCTCAAATTTGTCGCCGCAATCATTGCCGCCGGTCTTTTGTCGCTGCTTCTGGCGCGCCACTTTGCTAACCCTATCCGCACTCTGCAGTCTGCTGCGGGACGCATCGCCGACGGAGATTTCAGCGCCCGGACTCAGCCTTTTCTCCCCCGCCGCGATGACGAAATCGGAGAGCTATCTCAGGATTTCGACCGCATGGCGGCTTGCATCGAATCGCTCCTCCGCAAGCAGCACGAACTCCTGGGCGAAATTTCCCACGAGTTGCGCTCACCTCTCACTCGCATGAATGTCTCTCTTGAACTCGCCCGCCGCGGCGAGACCGACAGTCTCGAACGCATGCAATCCGAACTCGACAGGCTCGAATCTCTCATTGCACAGATCTTGACCTTGACTCGCCTTGACGCGTTGGATGGGCACAAACCCCTCACAACCGTGAACCTCACGCAACTGCTGGAAAGCGTGGTTGACGACGCCAACTTTGAGGGTAAATCAGAGGGCAAAAGCGTGCACCTGGTCGCCGCTGCGGAATGCTTGGTTTCCGGTGATCCATCTCTCTTGCGCAGCTGCCTCGAAAATGTGGTCCGCAACGCCATTCGCTACACGCCGCCTGGCACTCAAGTGGAGACCCAACTGAGCCTCCCCGCCAACGGCTCGCGAACGCTGGCCGAGATTGTCATCCGCGATCAAGGTCCTGGTGTGTCCCCGGAGGCCCTCCCACGCCTCTTTGAGCCATTTTACCGAGTGTCGGAGGCACGCGAACGTGGGACTGGCGGGAACGGATTAGGTCTCGCCATTGCCCAGCGAACCGCACAGTTCCACTCCGGAACAATCCAGGCGCGCAATTTGATCCCTTCCGGACTAGAGGTAAAAATTACACTTCCCACCAAAAATGCAACACTTAAGTCATTATAAATAAATGGTTTGCATGTAGTCCTAGAACTCGGACACTTCCTTACACGAACCTCCCTCCCAGCGGTGTTAAAAGGGATAAGCGCAAGCTAACCAAGCGCTGCTTCTACAAGGAGGAGGAAAACTCCGATGAAAGCGATGTCCTTGAAAGTTTTGGTTGTGGGGGCCGCAGCGGCCCTGATCCTCACCCCAGGTACCGCCAGCGCACAAAGAGTACGCCACGTCGCAGGCGCACGGCGAAACGCTGCTGGTGGGGTGACCGCAGGCCGAGGAACAGTGGTTAGGGGAGCCAACGGAGGAGCTGTTACTCACGGAGCAGGCGTGGCAACGAATGGCCAGGGCGGCGCGGTCGCGGCTCATGGGACAGCGGTGAAGGGCCCCAATGGTGGCGCGGCTGCTCGTGGAAGCTACGTGGCAACCGATGGCAAAGGGAATTGGAAGACCGGAAGCGGCGCCGCGTTTAAGGGACCGAACGGCGCGGAGGGCTCTCGTAAGAGCACCACGCAGGTGAATAGTGACGGCAGTGCTTCTCATCAAGGCGCGTTCCAGGCTTCAGGCAAGAATGGCTTCATCCAGAGTAGCGGTTCCGCGCAGCGCGACGCCAACGGAAACATTTCCGGCCAGCGCAGCACCACCGCTCAGGGCACAAACGGTTCCTCCTATCAGGGCAACACAACTTACGGGAATGGCACGGCGACGCACACAACTAATGCAACGGGTAAAAACGGCGACACGTACGAGGGGCAGACCACTTATACGAAAGGCCAGGGCGTGACGCATTCTGGAACGTGTAAGGACGCCAGCGGCAACGTGATCCCCTGCAAGAACTGAAGATTCAGTTGCAGTTGTTTCTTAACTGCAAGGAGGCCGCCATCTTTGGCGGCCTCTTTGGTTTTTCGTGTTCCATTGAATCAGCCTATGACCTCGGCAGTCCTGTACGCCGTGTCGTCTTCAGCTGGCTTTACTTCCCGATATGAGTAGCCCTATATTCATAGCGACGACTCGCATTTTTCAGCTCATGATTGATTCCCTTCCTGCTCGATTTCTTGCTGCCGCCAGCCTCCTTCTTTGTCTTGCCGGAAGTTTGCCCGCTGAAAAGATCAAACAGATTCAGCCTACGGGCTACGTCATGGACCTGGATGGCGTTTTATCCTCTTCAACAAAGACGAACCTCGAGACGCTCTGCGCTCAGCTCGAGCAAAAAACCGGCGCCCAGCTGGCGATTGTCACCGTACATTCTCTCGAGGGGGAATCCATTGAGGACTACGCAGTGGATCTGTACCAACATCTGGGAATCGGGAACAAGAAAGACAATCGCGGAGTGCTGTTGTTGATTGCTCCTCCGAAGCACAAGTACCGCGTCGAAGTGGGCTATGGGCTGGAACCAGTCATCAATGACGCGCGCGCCGGAGATGCCGGGCGCGCCATGGTCCCCTATCTCCGGCAAGGGGACTACGATCGTGCGGTCCAGGTTGCCGCATGGCAACTCGCTACCTATGTGGCCCAGGACCGTGGCGTTACTCTCAGCGGTCAATCGCCAGCGCCGGCTGCCTCCCATTCCAGAGACAACGGAGGTGGCATTCCGCTGTGGCTCATAATTGGTATCATCTGGTTTCTCTTTTCCGTCATTGGACTTGCATTTAGGAACCGTACAGGCCGTCGGCTCGGCATCCGTGGAAGTAGTTTCCCTTGGTGGATTGGCTTGCTGGGTGGCGGAGGAGGCGGTGGTGGCTGGGGTGGTGGCGGTTTCGGCGGCGGCGGTGGCTTTGGAGGCTTTGGCGGCGGGATGAGTGGTGGCGGGGGCGCGTCCGGGAGTTGGTAGCATAGGCTGAGGAGAATTCTTGCAATGCGAACGGCGCAAGAAAAAGTGGCGGATTTCGTCCGAAGACTCAAGGAAGTCGCTGGAGACAATTTGGAGTCTGCCATACTTTATGGCTCGGCCGCTCGCGGCCAATATCAGGCCTCACGTTCTGACTTGAACGTTTTGTGCACGCTGAAATCTCTTGCGGCCGAAGAGCTCGCACGGATCTCGCCGGTGGTGAATTGGTGGTGCAAGGACGAGGGGGAACCGGCGCCACAGTTCTTCCAAAATGCGGAACTCCACCAATCCGCGGACGTCTTCGCGATTGAATTCCTCGACATGCAGCAAAGTCACAAGGTCCTCTATGGGCCGGATGTGATCAGCGCCATTTCCGTACCGATGAATTTGCACCGCGTGCAAGTCGAGCATGAACTTCGCACGCTGTTGCTAAGACTCCGCCAATATTTTCTTCTGCATGCTGAGAATCATGGGGATTTGCGCGTCTTTAGCGCGAAATCCAGTTCAAGCGTTCGTGTATTGCTTCGTCATGTCATTATGGCTTTTGGCGAAGTGCCACCCGAAGACTGGCCGGAGCTTTCGATTCGAATCGCCCAGTTGACTGGCGCCCATGCTGCGGCGCTCGAAACTCCTTGGCGATGGCGAGATGATCTTGCGCACGCCACCGAGGTCGCTCGCGGTTACGCCTTTTACATGACGGCAATCGCCCAGGTCATCGAGGCGCTTGACCAAAAAGTTCCGAAGAGCGAGTGGCAGCGGATACGCAAGCGGGTTTCTTGAGAGATTTCGGAGAGGCAATATGAAGAAAGGTCTAATTGTTCTGGGAGTCATACTAATCGTTGTGCTATGGCTCGGCGGAACGTACGTCAGCCGAAGAAATCAAATGGTCGTCAATCGTGAGGCGGTAAACGCGGCTTGGTCGCAAGTGGACGTCGTCCTTCAGCGCCGCGCCGATCTCATCCCCAATCTGGTCGAGACGGTGAAGGGATATGCAGCGCAGGAGCAGACCGTGTTTGGCAATATCGCTAATGCGCGCGCGGCCCTCCTTGCCGCCAAGACCCCCGCGGACAAAATCGCCGCGAACGGCCAGCTGGATTCCGCTCTCGGCAGGTTGCTGGTGATCGTTGAAAACTATCCCCAATTGAAATCTAATGAGAATTTTCTTCGTCTGCAGGATGAACTGGCGGGAACGGAAAACCGAATTGCGGTCGAGCGCCGCCGCTACAATCAGGCCATCCAGGACTACAACAGTTATATCGCGCTCTTTCCCAATAACATCGTCGCCAGCGTGAGCGGCTTCACGCGCAACGACGCATATTTTAAGTCGGATGAAGCGGCCCGGCAGGTTCCCAAAGTAAATTTCGGCGGCGTTGCTCCATCACCGGCCACTCCCAGCCCCGCTCCTGCCAAACCTTAAGCCGGAAGGATACTTTTTCCGGAATCAGCGTCCGAGGAAATCGCTGAGCAGCTTGTGAAAATGGTGCACGCCGTTCTCCCGCTTCGCGGAATATCGTCCACGGTCATAGGTGGAGGATCGCAGCCCCTTCTGCACATTTTCGCAGAGCAGGATGTCTTCCTGCTGCACTTCGTCGCTGAAGCTGACCGCCTTCTCCACCCGCTCCCGGGTCTTCGGCGATCCATCGTCGTGAAAGAACCACTCGAAAATTGTCAGCGTTTTGTCCGCCGAAAGCGGCACAATCACGTTAGTCGAAATGTTGTCCGGATAAATGTTCAGCATCAGGTTCGGAAAAATCCAGAAGTATAAGGCCTCGCTCAGCCCGGCTCGTGGCTCGTAGAATCGCTCCTCCCTCTCATCCGGCTTCATCCCGCGAATCGGCGCGAATTGTTGCGAGTAATACCGGAACGTTTCTGTGCGGTATTGCGCGTAATCAATCTCGCGCATAAGCCCCGGATGCGCGATCGGAATGTGATATCCCTCCAGATAGTTGTCCACGTACACTTTCCAGTTGCAGTCAATCACGTAATCGCGCCGCTCGACGGACTGTAATCCTTGAAACGAGAATCCCTTCGCCTGCTTCGGAATTTCCCCCAGAAATGCGGCGAGTGCTTCTGCTTGACCGTCAAAATTCACAAAAATAAGGTTTTGCCAGGTCTCCACCCGCAGCGGCACCATGCCCATCGTGCTGCGATCGAAGAACTCCACGCCATCCACGTCCGGTGTGCCGATCAACCTTCCGTCCAGCGTGTAGGTCCATCCGTGGTATTGGCAGCGCATCACATTCTTGCAGCCACTGCCCAGTGCGATCGGCCCCGCACGATGCCGGCAGACATTGCTGAACGCGCGCAGCGTGCCTTGCTTGTCGCGCACGATTAGGATCGGTTCTCCGGTAATTTCCGCGGTAAAATACGTTTCGGGATCGGCGATCGTGAGTGCTTTCCCCTTCGCTTCGCCGCAGCGTTGATTCATCGTTCCGACAAGCTGCCACGTCCGCCGAAATATTTTCTCCATCTCCGCTTCGAGGATCGCGGGATCCGTGTAGAATCGCGAAGCAAGTGTGAATGCGCACTCGATCTGGTCGTTGATCTCCAAACGTATGGGCTGTGTTGTCATGGCATTCCCGCGCTTTCCGAGCGGAGAGAGCGTATCACAGGCTCGGGCATCACTCTTGTGCATCGGCAGGTCCGGGTCTGCTCTCAGATGAAACGCGCCTGGAATCTTTAGGAAATGCGCTGCTCTTGCCAATCGTGCCAGGCGCGCCACGCCAGCCATCCCATCACGCCGAGCATCCCCATCCATCCCAGGATTCTTGTCGTATGCCCGATTTTCTGGTCCTGCAGCAACAATCCCCACTGTCCGAACAGAATTGCCCAATCATGGTCGCCCGACCCAACCAATGGCAATGCCTGCGCCCGCGCATCGGCCATATACACTCCGACATAGAGAAAGTTCTCAAAAAACCAGAAACCGCAGAACGCGAAGCCGGGCGCGTCGCGTTTCACAAAAAAATACGCCGCGCAAGCGAGCGGCACCAGCAGTTCCGCCAGCGTTCCTCCCATAATCATGATGGTGTATCCGAACCAGCTGAAGAGCGGATGCCCGCACTCATGAATCATCAGGTTTGCATAATCCAGAAAAAGAAATCCGCTTCGGTCCCCCAGCGCGTAGATCAAAAAAAGCGCGTATGCAGCCAGCCATGCCGTCGCAACTCCGCGGGACACCGGTTGCCATTCTCCGAGATGTTCTTCGAAGAACTCCATTCAATCAGACTAAACCGTTCGGGACGCGCCACAGTAGGGCGTCTCGCCGGAGTTTCCAAAACAGGTTGTGATGCTGGGTATTCGGGCTGTCAACTTCGGCTAGCTTTCGCGCTTGGCTCTCAGTGCCTCGTACGCTGCGCCCAGCAGTGGAGCGCTCTCGTTCAAGATTACGGAGACCGGAATGTTTTTCAGAACATTCTCGAAATGCCACTTATCCTTGAACAGCCGGATGAACGTCCCATCCTTGATCTTTTCCAGGATCTTCACCGCGATGCCGCCCGCCACGTACACGCCGCCCAGGGCCAGAACTTTCAGCGCCAGGTTGCCCGCTTCGGCTCCGTAGATTTCAGTCCAAAGGTCGAGTGTCTCCACACACACCGGACACGCTTTCGAAAGTCCGTTTTTCGTGATCTCTGGCGCAGGGTCGGAATCCGGATCGTCGAACGAAGCATGCCTCACGTTCGGATTCAGAAACTCATGCAGCGTTCGAAATCCTCGGCCGGACAGGATCAGCTCCCAGCTCACCTGCGGATACCGCCGCTTCATAAATCGCAGCAGTTCGATTTGTTGCTCCGTGTGCGGCGCAAAGTCCGTGTGTCCTCCCTCGGAAGGCACCACGCGGTATCGCGCTCCATCCCACACCAGGATGGATTGCCCCAGTCCCGTTCCTGCCGCCAGCAATGCCCGAGTTCCGCCCGGCTCCGGTGTTCCCGGATTGAGTACGCAGAACTCTTCGGGCGCGAGATATTCGATGCTGTGGCCCGTCGCGCCCAGATCGTTCAACAATACGATGTGCTTGATGTTTAATTCCTGCGAAAGCACCGCCGCGTCCACCACCCACGGCAGGTTCGTGGCGCGCACGCGGTTGTCAATCACCGGGCCTGCAATGCCGAATCCTGCGGCCTCCACTCGGTCCGAATTCAAATGCGGCGCCGCAAGCCGCGAAAATTCCTTGGCAATATAGTCAAATTGCGCAAAGTCCTTGCTCGGAAAACGCTGCTTGAACACTGGCGTCAGCTTTCCGCCTCTGTCCGCAAACAACGCCAGGTTGCATTTTGTTCCGCCGACGTCTCCCGCAAGGATCACCTGTTCCCCCAATGTCCCTGGCTCATCATGATCGCCATCCGCGGTCGCTCACGAATTCATCCATTTTCTGCCGTCGCGTTCCAGCAGGAGATCTGCTTCGCGCGGTCCCCAGCTTCCCGCCGAATAGAATGGCACCGTGGCGGTTTTTGCCGCGCTCCATACATCCAGGATCGGATCCACCAGCGCCCAGGCCGCTTCCACGCTGTCTCCCCTATCGAACAGCGTCGCGTCCCCCCTCAGACAGTCGTTCAGCAGAGTGGCATACGCGCTCCGCGTGGAAACTCCAAATCCCTCGAGGTAGCTGAAATTCATGTTCACATTGCCGATGTTCATCTCCGTCCCCGGGCGCTTCGCGCCGAAAGAAATGGAGATCCCCTCTTCCGGCTGGATATTCAGGACCAGGCGGTTCGGCTCCGCCTCTCGCCCTCGAAAAACAATATGTGGCGCGCGCTTGAATTGGATCGCCACTTCCGTCGTGCGTTTGGCCAACCGTTTCCCCGTTCGCAAGTAAAACGGCACGCCTGCCCAGCGCCAATTGTCAATTAACAGCTTCGCCGCCACAAACGTCTCCGTCCGCGAACTGGGGCTTACTCCGTGCTCCTCGCGATATCCCGGCACCGCGCTTCCATTGATATCACCGGCGGCGTATTGGCCGCGTACCACAAATTGCGCCACCATTTCCAAATCGAACGGACGAATGGACTGTAGCACCTTCAGCTTTTCGTTCCGCACCGCTGTTGCGTCAAACGAAGCGGGAGGTTCCACCGCCACGAGCGAAGTCAACTGCAAAACGTGACTTTGAATCATGTCTCGCAGAGCCCCGGCGGTCTCGTAGAATCCCCCGCGCCGCTCAACTCCCAACGTCTCCGCCGCAGTGATCTCCACGTGGTCCACGTAATTCCGGTTCCACAGCGGCTCGAAAATCCCGTTTCCAAATCGCAGCACGAGCAGGTTTTGAACCGTGTCTTTGCCGAGATAATGGTCAATCCGGTACACCTGATGCTCGTCAAATACGTTCAAAACGGTGTAGTTCAGCTCTTTCGCCGATCCCAGGTCTCGCCCAAACGGCTTCTCGATGATAATCCGCACCCACGATCTTCCGTTTGCTGCTCGAGCCAGCCCAGCCTTTCCGAGTTGCTCCACGATGTTTGGATAAACCTCGGGAGGCGTCGAAAGATAGAAAAGCCGGTTCCCACCGAGTTTCTTTTCGAGTTCCAGTTCCGCAAGCCTCTGGGCCAGTTGTTTATACGCTTGCGGATCGCCATATTCTCCCGCGTTGTAGTAAAGGTTGGATGAAAACTTGCCCCATTTCTCCGGATCAATCGGCCCAACCTCGGAGATCGTCTTTGCCGCTTCTCCTGAGCCGGCGCGAAAAGTTTCGTCATTCATCGCCGTCCGGGCGAAGCCCACGATCGCGTAGCTTGACCCGAGTGAATTGTGTGTCGCCAGGTCGTACAACGCGGGCAGTACTTTGCGTTTCGCCAGATCACCCGAGGCGCCGAATAGCACCACTGCGCAGGGATCCACTGCACCGCTATACGCTGTTCCCGGCCGTGCGGATTCTCCAGGCATTTTCCCCCTCTCTGCCCCGCCGCTCGTGGCTGATGCGTTTGTCTCGGCGCTGAAAACTATACCTCAATCCGGTTCCTTCTCAGTTCCTCGCGCAATTGGTCCGCGCTCTGGAAGTGAACAACGTTCATTCCCAGCCGCCGCGGCGTCTCCAGGTTCAGCAGGCGGTCGTCTATAAAGATGCACTGCTCTGCGGGCCGCTGCGTCACTTGCAATGCGACTCGAAAGATCGTCTCCTCAGGCTTTCTCGATCCAACAAAGCAGGAACTGAAGAATACCTGAAAATCCCGCCGTAAGCCGAATGCTTCAATTCTGTATTGATTCAGTTCCAGCGGCTCGTTGTTGATTGCCCCGATAAAATATTTTCCCCTCCGCGCCGCCGTGCTCAGGATCGCTCTCGAGTCCGGGAACTCCTTCGATTGCGCGAACATGAACGCCGTAAATTCTTCACGCGTGAACGGTCTTGGCCGGTAAAACAGCGTCCTGTCCAGATACTGGTTTAACGTAATGTGCCCTGAATCGAACCCCGGAAACGACAGGTCGTGCCGGTCCTGAAAATCTTCCCAATCCAGGCCGAAGGCCTTTGCTGCCTCTTGGCGCGCAGCGCGGTCCCATCCGTTCGTTAAAACAACTCCGCCAATATCCCAGAAGAGCGTCGTGATTTCTGCCAAGAGTTTCCGCCTCCTGGAGCGAATTCCGCTCCCACCTGTTTTTTTTTGCAAACGCCTAGCCTACTCTCAGCTTCTGCGAATTCCAATCGCAGCTTCCTCTACGAGCTTCCGCAAATCCTCCATGCCGCCTACCGCTCCCTTTTTCAGATGAAGCCGCACCACCAGACGTTTATGCGCCCTCATCGCATCAAAATCAGAAAGCGCGAGAGCCATCACCATATCTCCAAACGTATACTGTGCTCCGGGAACCGGGATATCCTTCTCGATCTCCGCCGTCAGCATCAGAAAAATCCCCTTCGCTGGTCCCGCTTTGTAGCATTGTCCGGCAACATGAAGGTACCTGGGCCCATGATTCAGCACCACGGGCACGCGCAAATTTGCTTCCGTCTGTTCGCACAATTTCTGCAGGGACACTGTGACTTCGCCCACATTCGGCAGGAACGAAAGAACGGCAAGGTATCCATTCTCATCCAAAATCGAAAATAGGGTGCGGAGCGCGTCTTTCATACTCAACATGGAGATTTCGTGTCGTGTCCTGCCCTCCGCATACAATTGGATTCCGTCCTGCTGCAAACGAATTTGTGTAACCGCGGACTTCCCTCCCGACGCGTTCCTCCCTAGATACTCCATCGCTAAAGCTCTTCCCGCTTGCATCTCTGGGGCTTCGAACGGATTCACTTCCAGCGCCGAGCCCGCCAGACAGGTGGCAATCTCCCATCGGTACGCCTCTGCCCCAAAGTCTTCCACCCCTCCCAACTCCACGAACGCCGCGGGTATTCCCTCTCTCTTTAGATAATTCTCTGCTTGATCCAGTTCAGGATCTGGCATCCCTGCGACTCGGATGAGCGCAGCCACGAAATTCCCTCGAATCGTGCTGAAAGTTGCATGTCCCGCCGTTATCGGCACAATTCCCCTCCCTCCCGAGCACGTGTTCGTCCCCACAAGCTGCTCCACCCGATGCGCGATTGCTCTCGACGCTCTATGAGTGACAATAATCTGTCTATCGTGTCCATTTTCCGCCCCCGCCGCCAGAAGAGCAGCAAGGCTCAATGCCGGATGCTCACTCAAAACACCTTCTGATTCGCACATCGCGCGCATCGCACGCGCCTTGGCCAGAAGCGCCTCAGGCTCACGCTTACGCAAACCGGAAAGCAGCAGAGTAAAATGAATCACGCCGGAAAATCGGTCCGGATACCCTGCCGGATCAAGTAATATATTTCGGAAATGATATTCTCCCGCCAAATCCCGCAGGTATGAATCTTCTTCAGTGACCGCGACAAAATTTCGCCCCGGGTACGGGCTTCCCAGAGCCTTCAGGCGCTCCAAAAAATGTAGAAACAGCCCATGCGTTTCGATGAGCTTTCCGGTCTTACTGGCCATGAGAAAAAGCGTTCGCTGGAGATTTACGATCTCCTCTATCCTCCGGATGTCTTCCGGATGCACCGAATCGAGAATGAAAAAGCGCTTGCCGTAAGCGAACAAACCCAGGGACGGAACGATCTCTGCCGCTAGATTCGAGCTTCCCAGAGCGATGAACACAACGTCAGCAAATTCATCTCCTACTCCCTCCGCCACCCGTGCCGCTCGCCTCGCGTAACCTTCCAGTCCTTCGGGCAATTCGAGCCAATCCAATTTGTGGACACCCTTGGCGCCCCGCGCTTTTTCCCCCGGCCACAGGTTGCTATCCTTCGACCAGAAGCGTCTCAGTGTGTTTGTTTGCCGGAATCTGTCAAGTTCGTACTCATAGGCGAGCTTGAGGACCCCAGGCAAGACGACCAGCTTGGGGATACCCACAGGCCTCCTTTAAACTTAAAGTTATTACAAATATTTGCATAGTTGTCTCAAATTACTCCCCTCTGCGCAAGCGCATCCATCTAAGCGCTTCAATCTATCGCCTAGGAATTTCCCCCAACTTGCAGTAAGGTGAAATTTTACAACATTCACCAGGAGAGCCCGAGGAGAAAATGATGGCCAACGATTCCTGTGATCCCACGCCCGCAGTCAGCCAGCCTGTTGACCCCGGCACCCGCATGGTCCACTGCGTCAAATTCGGCAAGGAACTTCCCGGCTTGGATCGCGTTCCTTGGAAGGGTGAACTCGGAAAGCGTGTCTATGAAAACGTTTCCAAGGACGCTTGGAAACTTTGGATCGAACATTCAAAAATGATCATGAACGAGTATCGCCTCAACCCGCTCGATCCCAATTCCCAGAAAATCATGGAAGAGCAGATGGAACAGTTTTTCTTCGGCGAAGGCGCGCGGCTCCCGGAAGGCTACGTCGCCCCCAAAGCGAAAGGTTAACTCCCCGCTTTGTGAAACTGGCCCGTCACGGGGTGCTCCACCGGCAACCGCGGCGTAATTGTGAATCGCAATTTACCGTGCGCCGCGCGCACAGTCGTCTCAGCTTCTTCCGGCGTCTCGCCCTTCGCAAACAAAAACCCCAGATAGCTTGATCCTTCCGGCCACGCCGTGATCGTATCCTTCACCCGCGCCGTGATGAACAATTCTGTTACTCCCTTTGTCCTCCGCGCCTGTTCTTCTCCAACCACCTGCTCAAGCATTCCACTCTTCGGCACTGGAATCATCATTGCTGCCGACGCTCTCGCTTCACGCGGCGGAACCTCCTTCATTTCTCCCAACGCATGACGGAGCAGCAATTCTTCGAGCCCGATCGTTCCGCCGCACCTCTCCGAAACGAATTGCAGCGCCCTCGCGCACATTCCCCCAATCGGCCGCGGTGCTACCTCCAACGGCCATACCCCTTCTCCGTTGATGCGGAACTCCGCGTGTATCGGCCCGTGCGTCAATCCGAGCGCGCCAACGGCTGCACTCGCGCATCGCACGATCTCTCGCTGCACTTCGCCCGAGAGTCGCGACGGCGTAACGTAAATCGTCTCTTCGAAATAGGGCCCTTCGAGCGCATCCGGCTTGTCAAAAATCGCTAGAACTTGCAATCTCCCCTCGGTCGACAGCCCCTCCACCGCCACTTCCCTTCCCGGGATGTATTCCTCCACGATCAGCTGGCTCAAATTCTCTTCTTTCTTCGCACGGATTTCCGGCAACCCCAGAAGTTGCCGAATCCTCTCCGCCGCTTCGGCAAACTCTTCCCTCGAATTCGCTCGAATCACTCCCTGACTTGCCGAAAGCGACATCGGTTTCAATACGCAAGGATAGGAGATCCCCATTAGCGCGGGCTCCGCAGGAGGATTCACCGCCACGCCTACAAACCACGGCGTGCGCAAACCTGCCTCCCGAAAAATCTCACGCGTGCGCAGTTTGCTTCGGCACGCTTGCACTGACGCCGGATGGTTGTACGCAACCCCCAACCCGCGTGCCGCATAAGCTGCGGCAATCGTTGGGCGGTCGCCCACAGCGAGTATCCCGTCAACCCGCCCCGCGCGAAACTTCTCCATCACCGTCTGCGCCGCCGCCTCCGCCGCCTCGAATTGCACTGCAACGGCGCCGTCTCCCCATGGATCGTCCAATTCGTGGCAGCGATCTGTGACATATACCAGTTCGACGCCAAGTTTCTGCGCGGCTTCCTCGAAGCTGCGCGTCTGGTAACCCAACTTCGCCGCAAACAGCAGCACTCGTTGTTTCTCGCGCATCGTTCTCCGTGCCCTCGGTTTCCGCCCTCTGCGTTCTCTGCGTTGAATCTCTTTCTGTGTTCCCAATTCGCACAAATGGTTCGACATCCGTACTCACACGAATCCTTCCGCCTTCTTCCCTGCTTCTCTGATCTTCAGAAGGGGAACCAACTGTTCCCTCGTGGGTTCGGCTCAACAGTACCAGGGTTCGTTCAGATAAGGCACCGTCGCGCGGTCCGCAAGTATCGGCAGACTGTCCAATTCTCCGCACTCTCCTGCGCTCTTCCGCGCCGCCCGCCATATCCTCGCAAAAATCTCTCTCCGCGTTTCTTTTCTTTTCTCGCCGGCGGCCACGATCTCTTGCACCTCCGTGGCCAAGGCATCCATCCGTTCATCCTCGTGTCGCCAGGGATGCACAAGTGCCTTCTCATCAAACGGCCCACAAATCTTTTGGATCTCCCGCAGCTCCAGCAGCCTCGATCCAGCGGGAATCAGCAGCCGGATCCCGAGCTGGATCGGCGCGACAGATTCCTCAAGCCCGCATTCCCGCAGGGTCTCCAGCAGCTCCAGATATTTCTCAATCGTTGTCCACGGTGTGAACGGCACAAACGTCGGCTGCAGGGTCAGCCCCTCGCGTCCGCAATCCTCCAGCACTTCCAGAAAATCCGCCCGCGTATGCCCCTTCTTCAATTTTTCCAGCACCGCGTCGTCCAATGACTCCACAGCGCTCGTCACCAGCAAACATCCGGTCTCTCGCAGTCTCCCCAGATGCTTTTTGTGCTTCCGCAGATGCTCGATCTTGATCGTCGCGTCGTACGTCAACGCCGGAAACTCCTCGTGCAGCGCCTCCACAATCCGCATCGCGTGCTTAATTCCATTGAAAAAATCCGCATCGCCAAACGTGATGTGCTTCGCTCCCGTCTTCACCTGTTGTCGAATATCCGCCAGCACTACCTCCGGCTGCACGATGCGAAAAACTCCGCGATACACGGGCACAACCGGGCAGTGCAGGCATAAATGTTTGCAGCCCCGGCTCGCTTCTGTGTATCCCGTGGTCCGGTGCTCTCCATTCGGAAGCACCAGGTGCGCGTATTTCTTCAACGCCGGTAGCCCGCTCCGGTCCGGAACCTCGAATTTCAGCCGTGGAATCGTTCCCTCGCCTTTTTCGTCGCTCCTCTGTCCATTGCTCGCGTATCGAGAGAGTTCATCCGCCAGCCCTGCGAGCTCCTCTTCGAACTCCGCTCCGAAAACGCTTCCCACTCCCTCCTTCCGAAACACCGCTTCATTCATCCGCGCGTACAGCCCAAACACGCAAAATTGCGCCTTCGGATTCATTTGCCGTAGCGGCCCGATGATTTGCAGCGTCATCCGCGCCGCCGTGTGCATCGGCACATAAAATCCGATCATCTCCGCTTCGCTCACTGTCTCTTCATCGAGCGGCTTCCGCGATACATCCGCACACCTTACCTCATGGCCCCGTTTCCTCAGCCACGCCGCGGGCGACGCCAATCCAAACGGCTGCCTTCCCACCTCATAGGTCGAAATCAGCGCAATTTTCATTCGTTTCCCAGTATAGCCCACGCGCCTCTGGAACTTTCTTACTTGGCTTTCCGGGACACTTCTCAAAACGGCGCTGTGCCCATGGGGGTTGGGCGCCCATATTCTTCTTCTAGGCGCCACATCACAGGTTTATCCCGCGGCCGATGCGGGCATTTCCTCACAGAAAGTTGACCAGCGCGTCCGTCGTCTGCTTCGGTTGCTCTTCCAGAATCCAGTGGCCGGAGTTCTTTATGATCACCACTGTCACATCCGTCGCTACCAATTTCATCTGCGCCGCCAGCGCTTCTCCCAAGGACTTATCGCCGCCCATGGACAGCACCGGCATCGTCAGCTTCGTCCGCGACATCTCTGCAAAATCTTTTGCCGCCTGCGGCCACGAAACGAAATATTCCCAGGCCGCGTGCATTCTTCCAGGCCGCGAATACGCCCCGAGATAGGCCTTCCGGTCCGCTTCCGGAATCGAATGCTCCTTGTCCGCCGCGAGATCGTTCCAGAAATAAGCGAAGTAAATCCTCTCGCGCCCCTTCACCAGCGCTTCCGGCGTTGGCCCGTTGAACCGGAAATGCCAGTAATTCGGTGAATTGTAGATCGGCTCCCATCCCTTCACGCCCGGCAAAAACGCATCCATCACCACAAGTTTTTCCACTTCCGAGGGAAATTGCGCCGCGTACGCGTACGCCACCATCAGTCCGATATCGTGTCCCACCACGCGCGCTTTCCTGATTCCCAGCGACCGCGCCAGATCGTGAATCTCGATCGCTGCTTTCTTCATCCCCATTTCGCCGCTCGGAATGGACGAATCCCCGATCCCCGGAAGGTCCGGCGCAATCACAGTGAATTTCTCGCCGAGCACCGGAAGAATTGGATCCCACATCCGCGATGTCTCCGCGAATCCATGCAGCAAAATCACCGTCGGCCCCGATCCTCCCATCTTGTAATGGATTGTCCCGCCATCAATCGCCGCATCCCGTGCCACAAACTCTTTCTTCGCGGCCTGCGCGCTCGCCACAACGGAAAGAGCGCAGCACATCGCGCATAGGCACGCAGCGCAAATCACTCGAAAAACCAGATTCCTCTTCTTCATGTCCTCTTCCCCTCCGTTCACTTTTTCGATCCAGTTTACAACCTCGCACATCAAGCTACTTGTCGCGGCCTGAATGCTCCTCGCCGCTGAAATGCTCCACGATTATAGGCGGTCTTGATTGTGGCGGGCACTTGGCCCCGCACTGGAGTGGCTCGGCCAGTGGGACGCCAGGGGTTCCCTCCGCCCTTCCCTTGCAGTAAGATCATGCGCAAATGATGGCGTGGAGGCCCTTATGCATGCCGATCGAGTGGAAGTTTCCTGGGATTCCTCCAAATCCAATTGGATCGTCCGGATCCAATCGGGCGAAGAAGCAATTCGACGCCCTTGCAAAGTTCCAAAGGACGCCGACGAGCAAACTCTTCGCTCGTTGGCGCAGAAAACTCTCCAGGATGAAGGCTACGACCAGGATGTCTCGGAATTGATCATCCACCGCTAGCCACCCCTTCCACCAACCTTCTCACTTCGATTTTTTTGGCCGGGCAGAGCGCGGCATCATCGGAGGTGGAAGGCAACGTGATACCTCGCAGCGAATGCAAGTGCTCTTGTCATATTCCCGACTGCAAAGTAATTCACTTTGTGCCATGTTGTGAGACCGGCCCGACCATCCCAACCCAAAAATTCAAGCCAAAACGCCCGAAGAAAAAATCCACATCATCCTCCGGTGACCGAAAGGGAAAGTGACCTAAATTAAGCGAGCGCACCCCTCACGCCGCTTTCTTCACGCTGTCTTTCAGCAGTCCCAGCCTTACCATGCTCTCCGCCGTCGCGACGATCGCCTCTTCGTTCGAACGCGGTGCCCATCCCAGCATGCCCTTGGCCTTCTCGTTCGTCGCATTCTTTCTCTTGCCCAGCTCCGGTAGAATCAGTTTCGCCGCAGGATCGCGCAGCGCAACCAGCCACACCATCCAGTTTGGAACTTGCCGGGTCGGAACTCTTCTCGCCGCCGCTCCCATCCTGCTCTTCAACACTTTGGCAATCTCTTGCATGGTCATAAAATCGCCCGCGACCGCCAGGAATCGTTCGCCCTTCGCAACCGGATTCGTCATTGCTCGCAAATGCAGGTCAGCCACGTCGCGCACATCCACCACCCCAAAATAAAGTTGCGGGCATCCCGGCAGCGCCCCGTCCATCAACCGCTGCACCAGCAAAATCGAAGTCGAATAGTCCGGCCCGAGCACCGGCCCGAACACCCCCACCGGATTGACCACGGAAAGCTCCAGCTTCCCGCCCTCTTTTTCCATGAACTCCCACGCCGCGCGCTCCGCAAGCGTCTTCGATTTCGGATATGCCGCCAGCCCCTCGGCGTTCGGATCCGTCCAATCCTTTTCCGTGTACGGCGTTCCGTGCTCTTTTTGGCCATAACCGATCGCCGCGAACGACGATGTCAGCACCACCCGCTTCACTCCCGCATCCCGCGAAGCCCTCAGCACCCGTAGCGTTCCTTCCCGCGCTGGCACGATCAGCTCATCTTCATTCTTCGGAACGCTCGGTGGCAGCGGCGACGCCACATGTAACACATAATCGCAGCTAGCCACCGCTTCCGCCCATCCTGCCTCTTTCTCCAAATCCGCCGCGAAAAACGACAATCGCTCCCCCGCCTCCGCGCCTCCTTCTTTCAGCAGCGCCCGCACGTCCCCTTCGCGCTTCAGGTTCCTCACCGTCGTGCGCACCTCATAGCCCGCCGCCAGCAGTTGCACGATGCAATGGCTCCCAATGAACCCCGATCCACCCGTCACCAATACCCTCTGCGCCATCGAACCCCTCCAAATCCTACCTTTCAAGTAGATAGCTCGCGCCCTCTTTTGGTTATACGCACCTGTCGGCAGTCGCGCTAAACAGGACCTGTAGTCCCAGTTGGCACTAGCGTGTAAGATCAAACGTCACAAATTTCGCTAATGGTTCGGCAAACGCAACCCATGGGAACTCAGGTGATCGGCTAACAGTGTTGCTGCCCAAAACTAAATTTCATCCCAGGCCCTCCGATGAATAGACTGACGGGACGCCCTCAACCTCCGCGCCCGCGCCCAAGTTCAGCCCCTGCTGGAGTTCCGCTCCTGGCTCTGTTCTGCCTCTTCCACGCTTCGTGCCTTGTAGCTCACCCGGAAACGAGACACACACGGGCTCCGGCTCGGCCCATCCTGGAGGTCAGGCTGACCAAACCGCTCCGATGGACAAACGGCTGTTTGAATGTGAGCATCGACCGTATAAACCGGTCGGGATCGATTTTGTACATTCCCGATATGGGCCTCTATATGTATTCAACCGTCGTCTACGCGACAACGGTCGCGGAAACGGATGGTCGGAACGGTTGGATTGGTTTGTACGGTTGGTTTGACCTCGTGAGTTTGGATGCGACTCCGCTTGCACCCGGAGCAACTCTGCACAAGGACATCTGCTATATCAGACCTTCCATTGGCGTCACCAATAGTGAGGAGAAGACCGCTCGCAACATACCGGTTAGAGGCCGCTTGAAGATTAGCGCCTATTATTTTCTGACCAAAGAGGATTGGCTAAAGAATAAGGCGGAACAAGACGGACACTATCCCAATTTTCAAGATGGACTTGGCGATGTCTCCAAAACCAATCCGGCAGCGGCCACAATCGAAACAGTCATTCCTTGCTATGGCGTCGGATGTCAGCCCGGGTGCGACGTACCTCCCGTGGTTCTCGATGGGGAGCAGACCTTCCTCTTCAACTTTAAATTTGATCAGCCCGGCTGGAAAGCCCGTGGAGAGGCAATCAACCAAGTGTTGGCGCGCAAATCATCCGCTTGTTCCGAAGCTAACCCTGCCTCGAACAGATAGGCATGAATTCGCGATCCGCAAGTTTGCAGCCGGTTGGCCGCTAGGTGTCCAGCAAACTGAAGATCGGATTTCCCGACAAGTAGCTCTAACCCTGCAGGGCAGCACGGAGAATCTCCCATGTGTCGCTCCGGATACTTCTTAGCAGGCGATCCTCCCCTCGTCTCACTCCTCCAGCGGGATGCCACCCACTTCGGTTATCATAGAAAGTTACCTTAGCCCTCGAAAGGAAGCGAGATGCCCTTCTCCGCAAGCAACTCGTTCGGTACCCGCGACAAACTGAGCGTCGGTGCGCAATCCTTTGAAATCCATCGCCTGGAAAAACTGGAAAATTCCGCAAACGCCGATCTCGCCAAGCTTCCCTTTTCGCTCCGCATTCTTCTCGAAAATCTTCTTCGCTGCGAAGACGGCCGCTTTGTTCACGCCGCGGACATCACCGCTCTCGCCAATTGGAAGCCCGGCTCGCCCGACAAAGAAATTGCCTTTATGCCCGCTCGTGTTCTTCTCCAGGATTTCACCGGCGTTCCCGCCGTCGTGGATTTCGCCGCCATGCGCGAAGCTGTGGACAAAATGGGCGGCAATCCCAAGCGCATCAATCCGCTCTTCCCCGCCGAATTGGTCATTGACCATTCCGTGCAAGTAGACGGCTTCGGCAACGTTAACGCCTTCGGCCTGAACGCCCAGCTCGAATTTCAGCGCAATGTCGAGCGCTATGCCTTTCTCCGCTGGGGACAAACCGCGTTCCACAATTTCAAGGTCGTTCCTCCCGATACCGGCATCTGCCACCAGGTGAATCTCGAATATCTCGCGCGCGTCGTTTGCGCCGTTCCCGTCGGCAGCCGCATGGAAGCGTATCCCGATTCCCTGGTCGGCACCGATTCGCACACCACCATGGTCAATTCTCTCGGCGTTTTCGGTTGGGGCGTCGGCGGTATCGAAGCGGAAGCCGCCATGCTCGGCCAGCCCAGCTCCATGCTGATTCCCGATGTCGTCGGCTTCAAGCTCCACGGGAAATTGCCCGAAGGCGCCACCGCTACTGATCTTGTTCTCACCGTCACGGAGATGCTCCGCAAAAAAGGCGTCGTCGGCAAATTCGTCGAGTTCTACGGCAGCGGCCTTTCCAGTTTGAGCGTGCCCGACCGCGCCACTATCGCTAACATGGCGCCCGAATATGGCGCCACCATGGGTTTCTTCCCCGTGGACAAGGAAACTCTGGCCTATCTCCATTTCACCGCTCGCTCACAGGAACAAATCGCTCTTGTTGAAGCCTATTGCAAGGAGCAAGCCCTCTTCCGCACCGACGTCACTCCCGATCCTCTCTTCAGCGGCACGCTGGAGCTCGATCTCGGCTCCGTCGAGCCCACCATCGCGGGGCCCAAGCGTCCGCAAGATCGCGTTCCCTTGCGCCATGCAAAGGTTTCTTTCACAAAAGTCGTCGAAAATCAGCCCAAAAAGAACGTCAGCGTTCGAAACAATGGCGACGCGTTCGAACTCTCCAGCGGCGCTGTCGTCATCGCCGCCATCACCAGCTGCACCAACACTTCGAATCCGTCATTGATGCTCGGCGCCGGCCTTCTCGCCAAAAAAGCTGTCGAACGCGGCCTCCAAGTCAAGCCCTGGGTAAAAACCAGCCTCGCGCCGGGCTCCAAAGTCGTCACCGATTATTTGCACGCCGCCGGCCTCGACGTCTTCCTCGATAAATTGAAATTCAATCTTGTCGGCTACGGCTGCACCACCTGCATCGGCAACAGCGGCCCGCTCCCCGACGCCATCGGCGCGGCTATCAGGGAAAATGATCTCATCGCTGTCGCCGTTCTCAGCGGCAATCGCAATTTCGAAGGCCGCATCCATCCGCTCGTCCGCGCAAATTATCTCGCTTCACCTCCGCTCGTTGTCGCTTACGCGCTTGCAGGCCGCATGGATCTCGATCTCACCACCGAACCGCTCGGCTCCGGCTCGGATGGAAAGCCCGTGTATCTACGCGAAATCTGGCCTACGCCGCAGGAAATAGAATCCACGGTGCGCAGCGCCGTTTCCACCGAACAGTTCAAGAAAGAATATGGCGCCGTGTTCGAAGGCGACGCGCAGTGGAAATCACTGAACGTTCCCCAGGGCGATCTCTATCAGTGGGATCCCAAATCCACGTACATCAAATTGCCGCCGTATTTCGAGCACATGCCGAAAACGCCGCCGCCCCTCGCCGATCTTCGCGGCGCGCGCGTCCTCGCCGTTCTCGGCGACAGCATCACCACCGATCACATTTCTCCCGCGGGCTCCATCGCCTTGGAATCTCCGGCCGGAAAATATCTCGTTGCGAACGGCGTGAAGCCGCATGAATTCAATTCTTATGGTGCGCGGCGCGGCAATCACGAAGTGATGATGCGCGGGACGTTCGCGAATATTCGGTTGAAGAATCTTCTTGCGCCCGGCACTGAAGGCGGCTGGACGACCTATCAGTCCGGCAGAGAAAAATCGGCTGCTTCGGGCTCGCCCGAAAAAATGAGCATTTACGATGCGGCGGTGAAATATCGCGAAGCGGGAATTCCGTTGGTGATCCTCGCCGGAAAAGAATACGGCTCAGGTTCTTCGCGCGACTGGGCCGCGAAGGGAACTCGCCTTCTCGGCGTGCGCGCGGTAATCGCGGAGAGTTTTGAACGCATTCATCGCAGCAATCTTGTCGGCATGGGCGTTCTCCCGCTCGAATTCAAGCCCGGAGAGACGCGCGAATCGCTGGGTCTGACAGGCCATGAAGTTTTCGAGATCGAAGGCATCGCTTCCCTTTCGCCGAAAAAATCTCTCACCGTAAAAGCGAAGTCGGCTGACGGAAAAGAAAAAACGTTCAGCGCGATCGCGCGAGCGGATACTCCCGAGGAAGTTTCGTACTATCATCACGGCGGAATTTTGCAGTACGTTCTGCGGCAACTGCTCTAAGCGCTGCGAATTAGCCGCGTTCTTCAAATCAAGATCGTAGACCGTTCCCAAAAACTTTTTCCTTCCTATTTGCGCGAAGCAGCGGGTTTCCTTTTCTGCGCGGAACTTTCGCGCGCCGAACTGTGTGGCGCGGATGTTTCCGGCGCGGGCTGGCGATTTTTCAAATACCACAGAAGAAAAATTCCAAGAAGTATGGAGCCGAGGCTGGCGCTTTGCGCGTTGGTCATTCCAAAAAACGAGCGCGGATTGAGGCGGATGAATTCGACGAGGAAGCGCGCAATTCCCGTAAGAATCAAGTAGCCGCAGAAGATTTGCCCATAAGTCTGCACGGAAGTTTTTTCGGTTGTTCCTCGCGCGGCCCAGCGCCAGAGAAGATAGGCAATCAGCATCCAGGCAATGAATTCGTAGATGGGCGTGGGATAAACGCGGCAATCGGCGGGCCAGCCGTGCTCCACGCAAGTCTGGGTCGTGGGGACAACTCCGTTGGGAAAGGCCATGCCCCACGGCCAATGCCAGGAAGTGGGCATGCCGTAGTCGCCGTCGCCGGAGAGAAGGCAGCCGATGCGTCCGATGGCGTAGCCAACGGCGGCGGCGGGAGAACAGGCATCGAGGAAAACGAGCATGGGGATTTTTTCGCGGCGCGCGAGAATGAGAAGGGTGGCGAATCCACCGAGGAATCCTCCAAACCAGGCAAATCCGTAGCGGCTGAAAAGCTGCGGCCAGGGATCGGCGAAGAATTCCGCCGGAGACTCGAGGACGTGATAGAGGCGCGCGCCGACGATTCCGGCGAGGCCGGCGATGCCGATGATAAGGAAGGCGTCGGCGCGAAGATCGCGGCGGCGGAAGTCGGCTTGAAGAACGTAAGCAGCTACGAGAAGAGCGGCGGCGACCATGAGGCCAAAGGTGGCGATGGTCAAAGGGCCCAGGTGGAGGAAGGGGATCATTTGCGATTGAGTTGACAGAAGACAGTTTACAGGAATCAGGAAGAAGGCGAAAAGGATGGGCAGGAGTGGAAGAGGGACTTGAGGGGATGTGGAAAGGAATGGGAGTGGTGGGGACCCCCACCCCCCTGTTTTTTGTAAGTGTTCATTGCAAAGGGGGTTAGGCGAGTTGGATCGCGTAAGTGTTGCATTTGAAGGAGTTGTAACCCGAGCAGAATGAACAGTTGTGAGAGGTTTTGGTAAGTGTTGATTCTGAGGGATTTGTGAAACGGGGCGAAATTCGGTAAGTCCTTCGTTTCGGGTGTGAAGCGAACTTGCGAAGGGAAGATTGCAGATGTGTTGATTCCAAAGGGATTTAGGGTTGGCGAGCGGAGAAGGGGGAAATTCGGCGGGGCGGGTGAGGGCGGTGTGAGGATTGTTCCAAAACAACATACACTATTATAACATTCACGTCAATACTCGTTCTAGTACCCACAACGAACGGGGAGAGAGCGAGCTAGGAGGCGCGGGTTGAAGCATTGTGGAGCAGGATAATGTCCGAAGAGGAGTCAAAACGAGCGACGGCAAAGTGTTTGCCGTCGGGCGACCAGCGAAAATCCAGGATCAGTTTGGAATCAAATCTGGTGAGCTGGTGTGGTTTTGAACCGTCCAGAGGCTGAACCCAGACGTTATCCACTCCGTTCTTAAGGACGACAAAGGCGACGGCTTTGCCATCGGGTGTGAAATGAAAGCCGGTATTGACAGGGGGGCCGGGCAGCTGGAAGTCCACTTGAAGCGCAGGGTCCAAATGAATGAAGCGAGGCTTCGCGTCTTCCCCCGGCAACAGATCGAGAAGCTGGATTGAGTTCTGCCATGTGTTCGATTGAGGCCTAGACTGCTGCAAGAACGTGGCTAGAGTCCTGCCGTTCGGCGATAAAGCAGAGGCGGCGGGAATAGAGGCAGACACGACGCTTCCTGGGATCACCTCGGGCGTGCCTCCATCCACAGACAGGCGCAAAACACCGCTTGCCCGAGCAAGATCCGTGTAATAAAGGAATTTGCCATCGGGTGAGCAAGCCCAAAGCACGGCGGTCCCGCCGACCTCTTGCAGGGGAACGGGATCCGAGCCGTCTGAATTTGCCCGCCAGATCCGCCAGAAATTATCGCCGCCATGGAAGACCCAGACAAAGGCGAGGGTGCCGCGGCTTCCGCACAGAACTACATCCTGAATCCAGCCGCTACTATCGTGAAGAAGAGTCGCGAAGTTAACGCCTTCAACATTCGTACGCAACAACCTCGAACCATCCGAGACGAGCAGTTGGTTCGCTTCATTCCATTCAAAGCCGGCGATATTTTGATGGAGGGGAATGCCGGAGACGGGAATCCCCGGTCCTGTACCCGACGGCGAAAGAGAGTCCAATTCCATGGAGGCCTGGGATTGGACAGTCGCGAGCGTTTGGCCATCCGCCGAAATCGTGACTCCGCGGTATTCGTTCGCGTCGTTAGTAATGCGCCGAAACGCCCCGTCCGGGTAAGAGAAAGCGCCAACTTGATACGTCATTGTTGTGTCTCCACCTCCGCGGGGGACAAAGATCGTGAGGATGGAACGACCGTCAGGCGACCAACAGAGGTCGAAGGGCAATTTGTGGTTCATGGCCGCGAAGCGCCGGAGTTTGCCGGTATCAAAATCAAAAATATCAATTTCTCCCAGCACAGCAGTGCCAAAGGAAAAGGAGCTTAGAGCAATGTGTTTGCCGTCCGGGGACCAAGCGAGGTAAATAGGGGAATCGCCGTTATCAGCATGCTCTAGAAGGACTTTCTCGCCGGATCCGTCGCCGCCGGCTTCGAGCAAGCGCCATTTCCCGACTTCGGGATCATTCCTCCGCAGATAGGCGATGTGGGAGTTGTCGGTGGAAGAGGCTACGTTCGTGTCCACATCTTTGGCGACAAGCTCCGGGGTGCCGCCAAGAACGGGGACCCGAAACAGATTGAAGGCATTGATCGTTCCAGCTGCGAGTTTACGGAAGTAAATGTAATTTCCATCCGGGGAGAACGAAGGAGTGCCCAGAGTCTGCCCGCCGGGAGGAACAATCTGGGTGTCACTGCCGGTAGGAATATTTCGAAGCCAAAGGCTTGTCCGGCCATTCTCAGATTGCACGCTGACGACAAACTTACCGTCCGGGGATATTGCCGCGTGGTTGACCTTGCCCGTCGCGGTCAATTGCGCGACCGTGAAGGACTGGAAGGGCAAACGCACACGGCTGCGAAGAAAGGAAAAGATTCCGTAGCTGGCGGCGGCAAGCAGGACCAAGGCAATAAGCAGCGCGGCGGTGGTGCCGCGCCTGTGTCGCCGGGCGAGAGCAACGACGGATGATGAACTCGAAAGTTGTGAAGGCGGGACGTGGAAATCGGAGGGAGGAGCAATTGAGCCCGATGCCGAAGCAGAAGCTTCCTGGGCCGCTTGAGATGGGCGCGACCGGTCCGAATCCAAGTCGCGCTTCAGGCGCTTCAGATCGGTGCGCAATTCAGAAGCATTTTGAAAACGAAGGTCCGGATCTTTTTCGAGAGCTTTGCTGATGACGTCCTCGAGCTTTGCGGGCAAGTCGGGATTCAGACGAAGAGGCGGGACGGGCGCACGATTCAGAATGGCGTCAAAAATGACCGCAGAGGTGTCTCCCCGAAATGGGAGTATGCCCGTCGCCATTTCGTACAGGACGACTCCGAAAGAGAATAGATCCGTGCGTGGACCGAGTTCCTTGCCGCGCGCTTGCTCGGGTGACATGTAGGCAACGGTTCCAATGGCAGCTCCGGGGCTGGTCAAATCCTGAACGGTGGCGCCAACGGAAGGGGAAACAGGGATTGCATTGAGGTCCTGCGGCGTGCCCGGCGATGCAGGATTTGTCAGTTTGGCCAAACCGAAGTCCAGAATGACCGCATGACCGCGCATGGTGACGAAAATGTTGGCCGGTTTAATGTCGCGATGGATGATACCGCGAGAGTGGGCGGAATCCAGCGCGTCGGCAATCTGGATGGCCAAGTCCAGCAACTGATCTGCGGGAAGCGGCCTGGCGCCGATCAGATATTTGAGAGTGCAACCCTCGAGAAACTGCATCGAGATAAATGGATGATGCTCGTGCTCGCCGATTTCGTAGATGGTACAGATGTTCGGGTGGTCGAGCGCGGAAGCAGCCTGAGCTTCGCGCCGAAAACGCTCCAAAGAAGCAGGATCCTGGATGAGCCCATCGGGCAGAAACTTCAGGGCGACGAAGCGGTGGAGGCGAGTGTCTTCGGCTTTGTAGACCACACCCATGCCGCCGCCGCCCAGCTTTTCGATCACGCGGTAGTGCGAAATGGTTTGGCCAATCATCGGGGAGAAGATGGTGAAAATAGTATGGTCGGCCTCCGGGCAAGTCAACGAGCGAATATTTACAGAGGAACGGACGAGCGGAGCTATGGAGTCGCGAGGTCGTGGAGGAATACTACATCGGACTGGGTATTGTTGCGGACAAGTCCGAGGGTCTTGCCGTCCGGCGACCAGCGGAAATCAAAGATATGTCCCGCCTTGAAATTGGTGATTTGGCGACCGCGAGAACCCTCGAGGGGCTGAATCCAAAGATTTTCGGCACCGTTTTCGAGGATGGCATAGGCCAGAGATTCGCCGTCGGGCGTGAACCGAACATGTTGCCCTGCCGATCGAGGGTCGGGAACCAGTTCGCGCGACGGAGGATTCGGCCCGGCATCAAGACTTAAGATCTTAATCCGGATCTGCGCCGGCGGAACGCCCACGACGTACGGCATTTGTTTTCCATCCCGGGAAAGCGTCACGGGGGCAGCGTCAAGGAATTCGTGCGAGAGAGACGTTCCGGGGACGACCTGCGATTTGCCGCCGTTGATGGAAACGCGCAGGATCCGATCTGTGGCTCGATCGAGGTAGTAGACCCATTTGCCGTCGGGCGAGCAGAAGGGTTCAATATTGGCGGCTCCTGAAGTAAGTCTCAAGGGCGGTGACCCATCCAGACTCAGGCGCCATACTTCGGGTTCATGCGCTTCGGCGTGAAAGGCCCACGTGGCGACAAGATAGCGGGTTCCGCAGGGCTCGATCGTGGCCAACAAGGCCGCCGAGTCGCTCAGGATCGTCTTGCGGTTACCCTCGGCGTCCACTCGCATCAAGCTTTGGCCATCGAAGAACAACAGATTGCCTTGAGCGTCCCATAGGAAATTGGAGAATTCTGGCAGTAAAGACGGCAGAGTTGCTGGAGAATTGTCTTGTGTACCGGCAGCGGGGAGGAGGTAAAGCGAGCTACTTGTCCGACTCTGGACCGTGGCCAATGTCTTGAAATCGGCAGAAGCGGTGAGAGTGGAATAACTGTTCGTGTCGTGAGTGATGGAGCGAAACCGACCGTCCGGAAAAGACACATAACCGAGTTGGCCTTTTTCCAGATTCGGCGGGGTGTGATAAATCACCATTAGACCTCGACCGTCTGGCGACCAGTGAAGTTCATCCATGAACTTGTTTTTAAAAGCGATCAGCGTCGAAGTTGTAGAGGTTGCCACGTCATATAAACCGATGCCGCTGAAGGATTTGTTCGAAACGAATAAAGAATAAGCGATCAGCTTGCCATCAGGAGACCAGGATAGCCAGCCGGGCGAAAACCTTGCGTCCGGTTCGACGTGACGGACCCGCTCGTCCGAACCGTCGGGATTGGTGCTGAGGAGGCGCCACTGCCCGATGATCGGATCTCCCTCGCGAGTGAAGGCAATGCGCTTCCCATCCGGCGAGAAGGCGATGTCGCTATCCACGTCCCCGGCAATCTGCTGAGCGGTTCCTCCCAGGACGGGAGCGCGATAGAGGTCGAAAACAGTCGCGGACTTATTGGCGGCCCTGCGGAAATAGATGTAGTTGCCGTCAGGCGAGAAAGCGAGGCTCTGATAGATCGCCGGGGAAGGAGAGAAAATCCGGGTGTCACTGCTGGTAGCGACATTGCGCAGCCAGAGGCTCGCCCCGGCGGGAGAATCCTGCACACTGAGGATGTATCTACCGTCGGGAGAGATCGCTGCGAGCTCGGACTGCCCCGTATTCGTGATTTGAGAGACGTCGTATTCCTGGAAGGGAGCAGGAGCAGCGCGATGAAGAAACGAATAGATGCCATAGGCAGCGGCAGCCAGGATAAGCACGATCGCGAGGACTGCGGCAAGCGTTCCGAAGGAGTGCTTCTTTGCCGCAGCGAGGATAACGGAACTCGATGGGGGCCTAGATGGCGAGGTGTCTCTCGCGGTTGAAGATCCAGCGGGTTCTTCCCTCGATTCCACGGTTTTGCGGCGCTTGTCAGAGCTGGTGTCGCGCTTCAAGCGCTTGAGATCGGCCCGGAGATCGGAAGCGTGCTGATAGCGGACGTCGCGGTCCTTTTCCAGGCATTTCTCGATGATGCGGGCCAGTTCGGGGGGTAGGGATGGATTTAGGTTGTTGATCGGGACAGGCTCGCGATTCAGGATGGCTTCAAAAATGACGGCGCTGGTTTTTCCTGGGAAAGGCGGACGGCCACACCCAAGTTCGTAAAGGACCGAGCCCGCGGAAAAGAGGTCGCTGCGGGCGTCAATCTCGTCGCCCCGTGCCTGCTCGGGCGACATGTAGGCGATGGTTCCTACCGCCGAGCCGGGACTGGTGAGATTTTCGGCAGCAGTGCCGACGAGCGTCTCTCCGCTGGCGTGCGAATCGGTCTTGCCTGGAGCGAGTTTGGCCAAGCCAAAATCAAGAATTTTCAGTTGGCCGCGGTTCGTGAGGAACAGATTCGCCGGCTTGATGTCGCGATGAACGATGCCCTTGGCGTGCGCGGCGTCCAGGGCATCGGCCATCTGGATGCCGATTTCGAGGATGCACTCCGGCGGATGGCTCGTGGAGTGAACTTCGAGGTCGAGGCTTTTGCCTTCGAGAAGCTCCATGGCAATGAAGGCGCGGCCGTTTTCTTCACCGATGTCGTAAATCGTGCAGATGTTTGAATGGTTCAGCGCCGAGGCGGCTTGGGCTTCGGTGCGAAAACGAGCGAGCGCCCGCGGATCGCTGGCGACTTCCTCAGGAAGGAACTTCAGGGCGACAAAGCGGTGGAGGCGGGTGTCCTCGGCTTTGTAGACCACACCCATGCCGCCACCGCCCAGCTTTTCGATCACGCGGTAGTGCGAAATGGTTTGGCCGATCATTGAGAAGGATTGATGGGGATATTATGAGTCGATTTCGGGCAAGTCAACGAGGGAATGTTCGTCGAGGGCCGGTGCGAGACTCCGCAGGCGTATGATGCGATTACGGAGTGGGGCGGATTGTGAAGAGCACATTTGAAGAGATTTTGAAGGAAGTGTGGAGGCGGACGCTGGTGGATGGAGCGCGGGAAGTTGACGTGGGTGGGAAGAAGTTTGCGGTGAAGAAGACGGCGAGGAAGAGATTGCGGCAAGTGGATTTTGAGTTTGCGGGAGAAGAGTACCGGGGGCTGGAGCAGAATCCAGAGACGAAATCGCGCTGGGCGCAGATGGCGAGAGAGGGAAAGAAAGTGATGCAGTTCTTGAGCGGGGGACGGTACGTGGCGAATGTGGCGGACGGGAAAGTGACGATGTACGGCGGGAGAAGAAGCTGAGGCTTGGTCCAATCGTCTAAGTGGGAACGAATCGAGGGGGACGCTCGCCGGACGAGTGAGTGGGCGCAGATATAATGCGGCGCGGAGGAGAAATGGAGAAAACGAGGAGGGAGTTTTTGGCGGAGACGTCACTGGGGCTGGTGGGAGTGGCGGCGGGAGTTGGGGGCGGGTTACCGAACGGCGGCGGGGATGGAACAGGTTCGGGTGGTCAGGAGCAGAAGCCGGCGAATACGACGCCAGGGACACCGCCAGTGTTTGGAACTGCACCGGCGGTGGGGCCGGAAGTGTCAGCGGAGACTTTTGGAGAAGCGGAAAAGCTGGTGCAGGTGGAACTGTCCGCGCACGAGCGGACGCAAGCGGCGGGAAACTGGCGGAATTCGATGGCGGCGATGTACGAGCGGCGAACGGGGCCGAGGAAAGTAGCGTTGGAAGCAACTGTGGCGCCTGCGACGCGGTGGGATCCGATTCTACCGGGAATGAAAGTGGGACCGGAGCGAAACCGGTTCATACGCAGCAAGAATGATGCGGGGGCGCAGCCTTCGAAAGATGAAGACATCGCATTTGCGACGGTGACGCAGCTTTCGAGGTGGATGGAAAAGCGAGAGATCAGTTCCGAGAGATTGACGCAGATTTATTTGGATCGGCTGGAGCGATTCAATCCGAAATTGCGGTGCGTGATCACGCTTACGCAGGAATTGGCGATAACGCAGGCAAAAAGAGCGGATGAGGAGATTGCCGCGGGAAAATATCGAGGGCCGCTGCATGGGATTCCGTGGGGCGGGAAGGACTTGCTGGATACGGCGGGGATTCCCGCGACGTATGGAGCGGAGCCGTTCCGGAACCGCGTGCCGAAGAAGGATGCGGCGGTGGTAGAGAGGCTGCGAGAAGCGGGCGCGGTGCTGGTGGCGAAGCTGAGCATGGGCGCGCTGGCGCTGAACGATGTCTGGTTCGGCGGGCAGACGATGAATCCGTGGCTGCTGGAGGAAGGATCGTCGGGATCGAGCGCTGGACCAGGCGCGGCGACTGCGGCAGGACTGGTGGGATTTTCCGTGGGGAGCGAGACGGGAGGAAGCATTATCGGACCGAGCATGCGGTGCGGGATTACGGGACTGCGGCCGACGTACGGGCGAGTGGCGCGGACGGGAGCGATGACGCTTTGCTGGTCGCTGGATAAACTGGGACCGATGACGCGGAGCGTGGAGGACGCAATGCTGGTGCTGAATGCAATTTCCGGGCCGGACGCGGGAGACGTGGCGAGTCTGCCGAGCAAGCTGGATTTTGATGCGAACGCGAGCGTGCGGGGGCTGCGCGTGGGGTATTTTCCGAAGTGGATGAACGAAGATCCGGCGACGGAGGTGGATCGAGCGGCGCTGGAAACAGTGAAAAAAGTTGGCATGGTTCCGGTGAAAGTGAGCATTCCAGACTGGCCCTACGATTCGCTGAACTTGATTTTGTTCGCGGAATCGGCGGCGGCGTTCGAGGAGATCACGCTGGATCACGAAGTGGACGAGCTAAAAATGCAAGTGCCGGACGCCTGGCCGAACACGTTCCGGCAGTCGCGGTTTCTGAGCGCGGTAGATTTCGTGCAGGCGGACCGGCTGAGGCGGAAAGTTGCGGAGGAGATGGAACGCGTGTTTGGGGAGGTGGATTTGCTGCTGGTGCCGTCGTTGCGCGACGAAATGCTGGTGATCACGAACAATACGGGACATCCGTCACTGACGCTGCGGGCAGGATTTATTGAGGTGTCCGAAGCGCGGAGCGATTGGGCACCCGATCCGCAGAGGCCGCTGCCGAAATTTTCGCCGCCGAAGCGAGTGCCACACGGAGTGACATTGATTGGTAGGTTGTTTGATGAAGGGACGTTAGGGGAGGCAGGGACCGCGCTGGAGCGGGCATTTGGAGTGGCGGACGAAAGGCCGGCTGGGTTTTGAGGAAGTGGCGGGAACTCGGGGGCAATAAGCTAGAATTCGGGAATTATGCCAGCGATTCCATGGCGAAGTTACGGCAATGCAAGCCCTGACGGGGAGTATGTGGCATTGGTGTCCTACCTGCCGCTGAAAAGCCATTGGCGGATTCCGGCGTTCGTTCGTTATTCGATGCAAATTGCCAAGCAACTGAAATCGGCGCCAGGGTTGCTGGGGTATTCGCTGCTGGCGCGGCCATTTTCGAAACGATTCTGGACACTTTCCGTGTGGGAGAGCGATGCGGCGCTGCGAGAGTTTGTGGGGAAGGCACCGCACGCGAGGGCGATGGCGGCATTTGCTACGCACATGGGGCCGACGAAATTTGTGAGATGGGCCGTGAAGGGAGCGGAATTGCCCTTGCAATGGGAGAATGCGCTTCGGCGGATGGAGACGAGTTTGCGATAGCGTGGGCGGATCGCGGAGTGCGATGAGGGAGGGAAGGGGGTCAATAGTTGGGGCTGTTGCGTTTGAGAGCGCGCTGAAGCTCGGCGGGAAAATCGTTTTCGTCCATCATTTTGCCGGTGATATCGCGATTGTCGCGATTGAGGTAGACGATGGTGTATTGGGCGTTGCCGCGGCGGGTCCAGCCGGAAACTGGAGTGGGATCCACGCGGCCATCCACGGTGATGAACATGCCGCGGGACTTTACACTTTGCTGATAGGCGAGGATGGCTTCGGCAGTGCGGGGGCCGTAGATGCCGTCGCGATGAAGGTAGGAGACGATGGGTTCGCCTTTGGGATTTTTCAATTGCAGGCGTGCCATGATGCAGTTGATGGCGTGCTGGATGAGCATGACGTCGTCGCGGCAATTGGGGCAGCCGGGACCGACGGAATAGCTCACGTTGAAGAGCCATACGATGTCCGTTTCGTTGCCGAGTGGCATGATTTTGGCCATGGGATTTGCCCGCCTGGACGAGGTTAGGATGGGAAAAGTATAGACAGGGAAAGAGGTTCGGCAAGAAGAATCTTTCGGCGACAAGAGCGCTTCGAATTCTTGCCGGAACGAAACGCACAGGATTAAGATGCGCGGTTCAGGACCGGGAAGGCGCACTTGCCAGAATTCACCATCATTGCCACGTATTCGACGTTCCTCGCGAGCTACGTGGTTTTTGCGCTGGGAAAATTTCCCGGAATGAAAATTGACCGGCCGGGCATGGCGATCATCGGGGCCGTACTGATGTTCGTGTTCGGAGCATTGAAACCGGCAGACGCACTGCGCTACGTGGACCTGGGAACGATTGTGCTGCTGTTTTCGATGATGCTGCTGGTGGCGTATCTGCACACGGCGGGATTTTTCGATTGGGTGACGGAGATCGCGGTGGCAGGGTTGAAGCCGCGGTATTTGCTGCCGACGGTGATTTTTTTGAGCGGGCTGCTTTCGGCGTTTTTTGTGAACGACATCATTTGCCTGGTGATGGTGCCGCTGGTGCTGACGGTGTGCCGGAAGATGGGATTGAAACCGGTGCCGTATCTGCTGGCGGTGGCGACGGCTTCCAATATCGGAAGCGTGGCGACGATCACGGGAAATCCACAGAACATGCTGGTGGGATCGGTTTCGCGAATCGGATACCGGGATTTTCTGTGGCACCTGGGGCCGGTCGCGATGGTGGGAATGTTTCTGGCTTGGCTGGTGCTTTGGGGGATTTACCGGAAAGAAGGACTGGAAAAGGCACATGCGATCGTGCGGACGGAGATGCCGGAGGTAAATACGGCTGGATTGTTGAAGCCGGGGATAGTCGTTGCGCTGGTGCTGGCGGGATTTTTGCTGGGGCTGGCGCCGCCATTTGTAGCGGCGGCGGGGGCGGCGATGATGCTGATCACGCGGACGCGGGAACCACGATTGGTGTACGACGAAGTGGATTGGGGAGTGCTGATTTTTTTCGTGGGATTATTTTTGATCGTGGGAGGAGCGGAAAACGCGGGCATGGCGGAGGGGCTATTGAGATTGGCAAGAGCGATGAACCTGCAGAACTTGGGAATTTTAACGGTAGTGACAGCGGCGCTTTCGAACGTGGTGAGCAATGTGCCCGCGGTGATGTTGTTAAAGGAGGTGGTGCCGCGATTCGGTAATGCGCACGCGGGATGGCTGATGCTGGCGATGGCGAGCACTCTGGCGGGAAATCTGACGATTACGGGATCGGTGGCGAACATTATTGTTGTGGAGCGGGCGCGAGAAGAAGCGAAGATCACGTTTGGAGAATATTTTCGCGTGGGGCTGCCGATCACGGTGTTAACGATGGGGTTTGGATATTTGTGGCTGATGTGGATCAAGTAGTGGAGGAAGAAGCGTTGCGCCTGGCGATGACGGGAGAAAGCGCGTGAAGAAGAATGCCGATAAGTAGCCAGAGAGAGAGGGCGAACCACTCGTCGCGGGAGAAATGGCCAGGGAAAATCGGAAAAAGTTTCATGGCGAAGAGGAGGGCTGAAACGAGAGCGCCGAGAAGAGCGACGAGGCGGACGCGAGGGAGAGATTCGACAAGGGCGAGGGAAAGGCAAGCGGCGAGCCAGCCGAATGCGGAAGCCATGGAGCCGACTTCGGTGACGGGAACGAGAAGAGCATCGCCGAGGAAGACGCCGAGGAGCGTGCCAGCGGAAATGGCCAGGACGGCGACGTGGGGAGTCTGGTGACGAGGATGGATGGAAGCGAAGCCGGAGGGGATGGTGGCGCGGCGACCAAAAGAGAAAAGCAGACGGCTGGCAGCAACGAAGTTGCCGTTGAAGCACTGGCAGAGGCCGCAGATGCCGGCGATGACGATGAGCGCGACGGGCCAGTGGGAGCCGATGGCGTGTTCAAAAGCGATGGCAGTGGCGAAGGATTTGCCGAGAAGAGATTGCCAGGGGGCGGCGAAAGAGACGGCGACGATGGAGAGAACGTAAAAGCCGGCGCCGATGAAGAGAGCGAGGACGATGGCGCGGAAGAAACTGCGCGGGGGGAAGCCGGGATGAGCCTCCTCGGCAACTTTAGGAATGGATTCGAAACCGGTCATGAAATACGGGACGATCTGCAGAGTGAGCAGGATGGAAAGGAATGGAGTGGAGCGGAAGGCGGGATGGATGTTGGAGAATGAGCCACGGCGGAGACTGAAGAACGCAGCAACGGCGAAGAGGATGAGGACGGCGGAGGTGATCCAGCCCTGAAACCTGGCGCTGGCGCGGATGCCGCGATAATTGAGAAAAGTAAGAAGGATGGTGAGCGCCACTCCGAGGAGGAGCCGGGGAAGAAAGACGGGCTGGCCGGCGACACTGTAGAGTTTGAACGAATCGAGCGAGGGAAAAAGATAAGCGGCGAGCTTGCCGATGGCGACGGCTTCCCAGGGACAGACGATGAAGTATGCGAGAAGCATGATCCAGCCGGTGAAAAAGCTGACGAGCGGAGGAAAAACTTGGGCGGTGTAGGCGGCTTCGCCGGAAGCGTCGGGGAGACGCTGGACCCATTTGCCGTAAACGTAGCCGACGGGAAGAAGAATCAGGCAGCCGAGAGCAAAAGCGAGAGCGGCGCCAAGCGGGCCACCGCGGGCGAGCCAGTCGTCCATGAGGACGAGCCAGCCGACGCCGATCATGGTGCCGAAGCCAAGAGCGAAGTAGTCGTGGAGGCGGAGTTTGCGGGCGAGCGTAGTCACAGGAGATGGAGGACGGAGAATTGTAACCGGGAATTCGGTGTGTAACCAGAATTGACGGGGCATTCTCATGCTGATAATGATGAGCAGCTCAAAATACCGGCGGGCGACAAGGAAGGGACGCGAAAACCCAAAAGCGATCGTCTGAACGGCAAGTGAATCTTGTAAAGGAGAATCCTGTGATGCACTTTTCTGTAAACAAGGTGAGGCCGCTTGCCGCCTGGGCCGCAATGCTCTTCTTAGCGACAGGAGTGGGGGTTGCGCAAGGCACCCGACGTGAAGAGACGAAAACGCCCATCAAACACATCGTGGTGATCTTTCAGGAAAACGTATCGTTCGATCATTACTTCGCAACTTACCCGCATGCGGAGAATCCTGCAGGCGAACCTGCGTTCCACGCGAGAAGAGGGACCCCAACGGTGAACGGACTTTCGGGAGCGCAGTTGACGAACAATCCGAATTTCTTGAACAAGGAGAATGGAACCGGAGCGACAAACCCCTTCCGGCTGGATCATTCCCAGGCGGCCACAATGGACCAGAATCACAATTATGGGGCTGAGCAGGAGGCAGTGGATTTCGGCCTGATGGATCTGTTCCCGAAGTGGGTGGGAAGAGCGGGACCTCCGCCAAATGCGCCGCCGATCGTAGACACCAAGGGAATCACGATGGGTTATTACGACGGAAACACAGTAACGGCGCTGTGGAACTACGCGCAGCACTTTGCGATGAGCGACAATTCTTACGGCACGACGTTTGGCCCCTCGACGGTGGGCGTATTAAACCTTGTCTCAGGTCAGACGAACGGCGCGCGGCAAACACTTAATGGCAGCGGAGACGAAACTGACGGAGGTGACGGAACGCTGACTGTAATTGGTGACCCCGATCCGTTGGGAGACCGTTGTTCGAAGTCAACGAGAAACCAGGTGCGGATGGGAGGGCGAAACATCGGTGAACTGCTGAACGATGCGGGGGTGACGTGGGGAGCGTTCATGGGCGGGTTCGATTTGAGGGTCACGAACGCGAATGGAACGACGAATTGCGACCGGAGTTCGAAGTCGTTGTACACGGGCACGCAACGCGACTACGTTCCGCACCATGCATTTTTCCAGTACTACAAAACGACGGCAAATCTGGACCACACTCCGCCGAATTCCATAAAGGAGATTGGCCATCCAGGTCCTGCAAATCATCAGTATGACCTGGAAGATTTTTATACGGCGGTGAAGAGCGGGAATTTCCCTGCGGTGAACTTCCTGAAAGGCATCGCGATTCAGGACGGGCACGCGGGAAATTCGGATCCTCTGGACGAGCAAGAGTTTATCGTCAAAGTGGTGAATTTTCTGGAGAAAACGCCGGAATGGAGCAGCACGGCAGTGGTCGTGATGTACGACGATTCGGACGGATGGTATGACCACCAAATGGGCCCGATCATGAATCAATCGGCGAGTGAGGCAGATGAATTAACGGGTCACAAAAAATGCGGGGACGGGAGCGCCGCGCTCCCCGGGATAGACGCAGGCAACGCGCACGCGCAAGGGCGCTGTGGGTACGGACCGCGGCTGCCGTTGCTTGTGGTTTCACCATGGGCGCGGGAAAACTTCGTGGACCACAGTGTGACAGATCAAACTTCGGTGATTCGCTTCATTGAAGACAACTGGCTCGGCGGGAAGAGGATTGGGGGAGGATCGTTCGACGCCATTTCGAATTCCATTGAGGGTATGTTTGATTTCGAACGCCGACGGCTGGATGGCCGGCTTTTTCTGGATCCGAAGACGGGCGATCCTTTGCCCAAACACAAGCAGTAGCCAAAGTCATCGCGCGGGCGCCCAAGTTCTTATTCCACGGGGCGGCATAAAAAAGAAGAGGCATGCGCGCAGTTTTGCTTATTCCACTTTTTTTGAAACATTTGCAATGTCAAGAAGTCGAGGAGAAGCGGTGGGCTTGACGAGACGAGAGTTTCTGCGGAATTCCGGAATCGTGATCGCAGGGCTGGCCGCGGGACCGGGCAATCCGCACAGGACCGGAGTGATTGGGAAACCGCTGCTGGACGTCAATTCGCTGAAGAAATTCGTGGACGCGCTTCCGATTCCGGCTGTTGCCAAGCCACAGGAAATGCGGCCCAGCCCGGAGGAACCTTCGCGGAAGATTCCTTACTACCGAATCGTCATGACGCAAATCGAGAACAGATTTCACCGGGACATGACGCCGACGCGGATGTGGGGCTTCGGAGGAAGTTCGCCTGGGCCGACATTCGAGACGCGCGGCGGGCAGGATTTGCTGGTGGAGTGGGCGAACGAACTGCCGAGCAGACATTTCCTGCCGATTGATCACAAGGTGCACGGAGCGGAATCGGACAAGCCCGAAGTGCGGACGGTGGTGCACCTACACGGCGGCAAGACGCCACCACAGAGCGATGGATATCCGGAAGATTGGTACGTGACCGGAAAGTCTGCGACATACCACTACCCCAATCGGCAGGATGCGACGATGCTGTGGTATCACGATCACGCGCTGGGGATTACAAGACTCGGAAACTATGCGGGGCTTTTCGGGGCATATTTCGTTCGAGACGAATTTGAAGAAGGATTGAATCTGCCAACCGGGAAGTTCGAAATTCCGTTGATTCTTTATGACCGTTTCTTTGACAAAGGAGGACAGCTTTTTTATCCGGTTTCGCCCGATCCGGAATCGCCGTGGGTCCCGGAGGTATTCGGCGACGCTATAGCTGTGAATGGGAAGCTCTTTCCTTATCTGGAGGTTGAACCACGCAAGTATCGATTTCGGCTGCTGAACGCGGCGAATGGTCGATTCTTTCATTTGGCGTTGTCAAATGGTCACGAGTTTCATCAAATTGGAACAGACTTGGGACTGCTGCCCGCCCCGGTAACGCTGAAAAGTCTTGCGGTCGCTCCGGCCGAGCGCGCGGACCTGATGGTGGATTTCTCGGGCCACGGCGGAGAGAGAATCACGGTCAGCAACGATGCGATGACGGTCATGGAGATTCGCGTTCGAAAGACGGAGACGAAGGATACGAGTTCCCTGCCCTCGAGCTTGCGGCCGGGGCCCAAAATTCCGGAATCAGAGTCGGCGCAAAACCGAGTGCTGACGCTCGGCGAGAAAGATGATCGAGCGGACAATCCCGTGATGATGCTTTTGAATAATGCGCACTGGAGCATGCCGGTGACGGAAAATCCGAAATTGAATTCGACGGAGATCTGGAATTTTCTGAATTTCACGGATGATTCGCACCCGATCCACTTGCATCTGGTGCGATTCCAGATCCTCGACCGAAGAAAATTTGAGCCGTTTTATTACTACACGGAAGGGAAGGTGAGGTACATCGGGCCGCCGGTGCCGCCAGCACCGAATGAAGCGGGATGGAAAGACACAGTGCAGGCACATCCGGGAATGGCCACGAGGATCATCGCGCGATTCGAGGGGTTCCCCGGGCGATATGTCTGGCACTGCCACATTTTGGAGCACGAAGACAACGAAATGATGCGACCTTACGAAGTGATCGTTGGGTGAAGGCCGAGGCTGTTCTGGGCGGAGAAGCTATACTACACTGCGGAGGCCATGAAGCTCAAGAAACTGCTCAAAGAAGCCTCGGAGATCGCGCGTCCGTATCGAATTGCGCAGGGCACGGAATTCCGGATGAAGGATATTGATCCGGGGGACACGAACGGACTCAAGGAAAAGGACAAAGCGAAAACTATCCTGCAGAACGGGATTGACCTGCTCTGCCATATGCAGGAGAAGCTCTATGCGCAGGACCGTTGGGGATTGCTGCTGATTTTTCAGGCAATGGACGCCGCCGGCAAAGACGGCGCGATCAAGCATGTGCTGTCCGGAGTGAACCCACAAGGCTGCGACGTATTCTCGTTCAAGGCGCCGAGCGCGGAAGAACTGGATCACGATTATCTCTGGCGGGCGCACAAGTGCGTACCGGAGCGCGGAAAGATCGGGATTTTCAACCGCTCTTATTTTGAGGAAGTGCTGGTGGTGCGGGTCCATCAGGAATTCCTGCGGGAGCAGAAGTTGCCGGAGAAGCTGGTGTCGAAAGAAATCTGGGACGAGCGATACGAGGACATCAACCACTTTGAGAGATATTTGACGCGGAATGGCATCGTGATCAGGAAGTTCTTTCTCCACATTTCGAAGAAGGAGCAGAAGAAGCGATTCCTGGAACGCCTGGAGGCGCCGAACAAGAATTGGAAATTTTCGATGGCGGACATCAAGGAGCGGGGCTACTGGAAGGATTATCAGAAGGCGTACGAGGAGATGATCCAGCGGACGGCGACGAAACACGCGCCGTGGTATGTGGTTCCGGCGGACAACAAGTGGTTTACGCGGCTGGTGGTGGCGGCGGCAATCATTGACGCGCTGAACGAACTGGACCTTCGGTTTCCCGTGGTGGACGAGGATAAGGAGAAGGAACTCAAGAAAGTGCGCGGGATGCTGGAGAGCGGAGAAGCCTGAGAGCGGATAATCCTCGATGGAGCGGCAGAGATGAAGCTTGCGGTGGCGGTGATTGGGGCGGGGTTTGTGGGCAGGGCGCACATCGAGGCGCTGCGGAGGCTGCATATACCCGTGCTGGGAGCGCTAGGGAGCAGCGGAGCGCGAAGCAGTGAGGCTGCGAAGGCACTGGGGATCGATCGAGCCTACGCATCGCTGGAAGAATTGGCTGCCGACGAGGGAATCCAATCGGTGCACGTTTGCACGCCGAATCATGTGCATTTCGAGCAGTCCAGCAAATTGCTTCGCGCGGGGAAACACGTGCTCTGCGAAAAGCCGCTGGCGATGGACTCGCGCGAATCGGCGATGCTGGTCAGGTTGGCGAAGGAGATGAATCGAGTTGCCGCCGTGGCGCACAATTTGCGGTATTACCCGCTTTGCCAGGAAGCGCGAGCCCTGATCGAGGGCGGCGCGATCGGGACGCCTAAGCTTGTGCACGGGCATTTCTTGCAGGACTGGCTGCTCCTTGCGACGGATTGGAATTGGCGACTCGAAGCGGATCGCGGGGGAGAATTGCGGGCGGTCTCCGACATCGGAACGCACTGGATGGATTTGACGGCGTGGCTAACGGGACAAAAAATCGTGGAGGTGTGCGCGGACCTTGCGACGGTGGTGCCGGTGCGAAGGAAACCACACGGACGGGTGGAGACGTTCGCGAAGGCCGGAGCGGGAGCGTTTGACGAAGTGGCGATTAAGACGGATGACTATGCATCGGTGCTGGTGCACTTCGAGAACGATTTGCGAGGCGCGTTCACGGTTTCGCAGGTGAGCGCGGGGCGCAAATGCAGGCTGTGGTTTGAAGTGAACGGTAGCGATGGATCGCTGGCGTGGAACGCCGAAGAGCCGAATACGCTGTGGATTGGGCGGCGCGACCGGGCGAACGAAGCGATGATCAAGGATCCTGGACTGATGAGCCCGGCGGCGAGAGGCTATGCCGCTTATCCGGGCGGGCACGCGGAGGGGTACCCAGACACGTTTGTGCAGCTCTTTCGGGACTTTTACGGGTACATCGAGAAGGGCGAATTCAGCGCGCCGCGAACATTTCCCACGTTTTCGACGGGACACGAAGAATTGCTGCTGTGCGAAGCGATTGCAAAAAGCGCGCAGGATCGCGCGTGGACGCAGGTGGAATGGGATTGAGAGTGCGCAGAGCTAACGAGGAAAGGGAAGAGGCTGCGAAGAAATAACGCCCTTGCCTTCTGCGATCGTGTAGATGGAATCAGCAGGAAGAGCGCCGAGTTTTTCTACCTCGCCATTGGGCCATCGGACTTCGATGGAATCGATTTTTGAGGCCTGGGCCAATCCGAAATGAAGGCGGAGATCGTTTTGCGAGAGGTAGCTTCCGCCCCCTCGAACCTCGCTGAACTGTGAAACGCCCGCTGCGCGGATGGTAACGCGCGCGCCGATTGCGGCTCGATTGCTTTTCGTGCCGATCAAATGAAACAAAACGCGGTGATCGCCGTCGCGATTCAGATTTCGCAGCAAGGACGGAGGTTCGCCGACATTCAGGACGACGATATCCACATTGCCGTCGTTGAAAATGTCACCGAAGGCTGCTCCGCGCCGGGATTGCAGAGGGAGTGCGCCGAGGCCGGCATTGTTCGAAACTTCGGCGAAGGTACGATTGCGGAGATTGCGGTAGAGCAAGATGGGCTCGCGATATTTCCCTCCCGTTGAAAGTCGATCGGCTTGAGGATAGACGTGGCCGTTGGCGACAAAAATGTCGAGCCAGCCTGAATTGTCCATGTCAAAGAAGCCAGTGCCCCAAGCGACATAAGGATAGCTGGACTGGCCGGTTTTGGAGGTCCAGCTAACGTCGTCGAAGAGCGTTCCGTCAAGATTGCGCGCGAGGAAATTCGGTTCATCGGAGAATTCGGTAACAAAGAGGCTCAAGCGGCCGGAATGGTCGTAATCGCCGAAGTCCACGCCCATGGAGCTGAGTTCGATCCCTTCGCCGTTGAGAGCGACGCCGCTGGAGAGGCCGACGTCGGTGAAAGTGCCGTCGTGGTTGTTGTGGTAGAGATGATTGGGAGTGACATCGTCGGCGACGAGTAGATCGGGCCAACCGTCATTGTCGTAGTCGGCCCAGACGACACCGAGGCCGTTGTAACCTTTCGGATCGTTGACGCCGGCTTTTGCGGAGACTTCCTCAAAGGTGCCGTCCCCACGGTTGTGGAAGAGCATATCCGTTTCCCCTGGAAGACCGCGCGGACCGCACTGAACGGGGAAGCCTTTGTAAAGGCAATCCTTGCTGGAGCCGAATTCGGGCAAATGATCGAGATCCACATGGACATAGCGGGAGACGAAGAGGTCCACGTTGCCATCGCGGTCGTAGTCACCCCAGGCGGCGCCAGTGCTGAAGCCTCCGGCGCGCACGCCTGCTTTTTCGGTGACGTCTTCAAATTTGCAGTTGCCGACGTTGCGGTAGAGGACGTTTCCGCCGTAGCCGGTGACGTAGAGATCGAGATTGCCATCGTTATCGTAATCTGCGACGGCTACGCCCATGCCCCAACCGCGACGGGTAAGGCCAGCTTGTTCCGTGATGTCTTTGAAAGCGCCGTCAGGTTCCTGGTGGAAGAGGGTGAGCAAAAGATCGCCACCGCGTTTCATGTGCTCGATGGTCGAGCCATTCACAACGGCGATGTCGAGGCGGCCATCGTTGTCGCAATCGAAGAGCCCGAGGCCTCCGCTCATGGATTCGATGATGTAGCGTTTTTCGGGCGTGGAGATGTGGGAGACGTTCAAACCGAGCGTTGCGGCGACATCCTCGAATTGAGGGATGGGCGGGAAGCCGGTCTCTTTTGCGAGAGACTTCGTCTTGTTATCGGAGTTCTTCCTTTGAGCAGAAAGCGAAGATGACGAGAGAAATATGAAGGCTGGGACGAGGAGCGACAAACCCAAAAGCGTGAAGGTAATTTCAGATTTGTGTCCCAGGGACATGCTCAATTCTGTGGCAGATAGTGGTAGCGGAGATCAGCGGGGAGACGGCCGGAACGTGAACGCGTGTTGTAGTTGAGCTCGTAAAGCAAATGCTCGGCGTCGGCCGGATAGCCGCTGGCCGAAGGATACGGATAAGGAAGCAAAGTGTGGCGCGGCAATGGCGCGACCGTGAACGCATTAGCGGCGTAGAAGTCCATGTCTTTCTCGAAACCGTCGGCATAGAAGAAATAATCGCGAGTCCAACCAGCGGGAAGTGCAGGAAGACGGCGAGCATCAAAGTCGAGCTTCACGCCTTCGCCGGAACTGAAAATAACGAAACGATCGTCCGCGGCGTGGAGCAAGGGGCGCACATCGCCATAGCGCGTGTAGTTGCCCGCGGCGTGGGCGTAAGGGCCGGTTGGACTGCGTCTGGCGTAGGAATACACCGTGTCGCTTGCGGGAGAGAGCCGAATTTCCTTGGGATAGCCGAGAGCATCGAGAGAGGCGTTCACGAGCGGCGCATCGGTGACGCGAATGTCAGAGGTGTCCGGAGTTTGATCAATGTGAATGGCGTCCCAATAGATTTTGAGATTGGTGACAATACGGATGCGGCGCGTGCCAGGAGGGAGTTTCCCGGAAAGGTCAGCGACCATGGTGCGCTCAAGGCCGGCAGGAAAACCCATGTCGTCTATAAGGCGGATCCATTTGCCTTGCGGATTGAGGGCCTCAACGTAAGGTGGAATGACTTTGATGCCAGCCTGATCAGCGGCGTACATGGACGTGGCTGTGAAGTAGTCGGTATAGCCATCGGCGATGAGGCGGAGAGGCTTTGAGGGATCCCAGCCACCGAGATCGAGCTCGATCCAGTGGAGCTTGGCGAATCCCGCGAAAGGAAGCTCGTCGAAGCTGGTGACGTACTTGCGGTCGCGCTTTGCGAGCAGATGAAGGACATCGTTGCCACGATCGTCCCATGCGCCGAGAGGCGTTCGCGCATTGCGGCTGGGGATGACTCGGAATTCAGGGAACGGCGGATTGCTGGCGAAACGCTCATTGGGAAAAACCTCGAAGGAAGCAGGGTGATCAATCGCAAGAAGGCGAACCTGATCGAGATAGACGGTTTCTTCCATAGGCTCGAGAAAACGGAAGCTCAGCAGGCCGCGGCGAGGCTGGGCGCTTTTGCCGCTGACTTTCAGATATTCGGTGGGATCGGGAACATCGTGCTGACTGGGCGCGATCCAGTGGCCTACCACGCCGGGCCCGATCATATCGGCGATGAATTCGTACTCGTGGCCATTCCAGGAAAAGAGGATGGGACAAGAGCTGCCGCGGCGGTCGAGTTCGGCAATGGACTTAATTTTTCGGGAGGTAAGCTGAATTTCGTCCTGTGGAACGCCGGTGGGCCACAGGAGACGGACGACATTGGCGCCGGACTCGCCGTCGAGGCCGACAATGACGGGTGCGGCGTTTTGTCCAAGGTAACCCGAAGCGCCTTGCACTTCCCATTTTTGATAGAGAGGTCCTGCGTAGACTTCGACCTTGGTGCCGATGGCGCTCTTGTTATCGTTCAGGGCTTTGAGATCAATCTGGAGCCAGTTGTGGTGATTGCCGCCTTCATTGCGGAGCAAGAGCTGAGAGCCTTCGAGTTGAGTGATGAGCAAGTCGGGAGCGCCTTCTCCACGTACGTCGGCGACAGCGATAGCACGAGGCTGGGATAGCTTTAAATCATCCAGATGGGCGTCTTTGGTAGCGTCCGCCCATTCATTTCCGCCGAGATTCCGGAGGAGACGGATTTCGCCGCGTTTTGAGGATTCGCCGACGACCACGAGATCGAGCCAGCCGTCATTGTCGTAATCCACCGCGGCGACGCCCCAACCGCGCTGCCAACCGAGATCGGGAAGCGGGACGCGCTGGAGACTCTTGCCATTGACGTTGCGCCAGAGAGTGATTCCTGGAGGGCCGGAATGGGTAAAGGCCAGATCCATCCAGCCGTCCTTGTCAAAATCGAAAGCCACTACGCCGACAGCAGGAGGCAGGTGTTCGCTGGAAAAGTCAATTCCCGGAAGCGGTGTAAATTTCCCTTCGCGAGGATTGAGCAGGATTGAAGCGCCTTGGGCGCCTCCGGCCAGAACAAAATCAATGGCGCGGTCATTGTTGAAGTCCGTGGTGACGAGACCAGCACCGGTGGCTTCCGAGCCGAGGGCGGTCTCGGCGGAAACGTCGGTAAACGTTCCATTGCTGTTGTTTCGCCAGAGGACGTTATGCGAAGAACCGCCGGGAGCCATGGTGACGTAGAGATCCAAATCGCCGTCATGGTCGTAGTCAACGAAAGTGAGGCCGACACAGCCTTTTTCGCGCCGTATTCCGGCGGCGAGCGTTACCTCCGCGAATTTTCCATCTCCCTTGTTGCGAAATAGGCGAATTCCATCGGCATAACACACGGCGAGATCGGTTTTGCCGTCATTGTCAAAATCTCCGGCGGCGCAGCCGAGGCCAGCGCCAGGAATGTTCAATCCTGCAGCATCGGTGACGTCGTCAAACCGACCGTTGCCGATGTTGTGGAGGAGGCGGCTTGTGCCTTTCTCCAAAGCACTGACGAGAAACAAGTCGGGTCTTCCGTCGCCATCGAAATCGAAGAAACAGGCACCCGTGCTGGGTCCTGGAGGGGCCGGATGTCCTCCAGCGCCTTTCAGAATCTCGGCGATGGGTTGAGGCAGGAAACGCACCGGAACTAGCGCAGGAGCTCTAGGGACAGCGTTTGTGGCGTACTCCGCGAGAGAAAACTTACCCTGGTCTCCGTAACCTGCGCCGAAAGGAGCGCCAAGATGATCGGTGGTGATTTTCTGGAAACGCTGCAGTTCCTTGCGCGCAGCCTCAATATCTCCTTTCCGCTGAAACGCCCGCGCGAGGCCAAATTCAGCCGAGGCGTGATAGGGCGAGACCTCCAATGCATGTTGAAAAGCCGCGATGGCGGAATCGTATTGCTGGAGTTGAGTGTTCAGGTAGCCGATGAAATAGAAAGCGTCGGGTTCATCGGGCAGCAGTTGAGCGACATGCTGAAAAGCGTCAATTCCCTTTTGAAAATCGCTCGTGTCCTTGTATACCAAACCCAAATTGAACCAGGCGTAGGGATCATCGGGTCGTTTCTTCGCGGCTTCGAGAAGTGCGGCAAGAGACTGGTCCGATTTCTGCTGCGCATGGAAGGAGATGCCGAGATTCAAGCGGGCCAAGGCGTAGTCCGGATCCGCGGCGAGCGCGGAGTCAAATTGCTTCTGGGCATCCGCGAAACGCTGTTGATTCATGTAAGCAACCCCGACGCTGTTGAGGCGCGCCGCTTCGGCAGGATCCGGCCGAGACTTTTCTTCGGTGGAAGCTGACTTGTCCTGAGACGCGAGAGCAGGCAAACGTAACATCCAGATCAGCGAAACGGCGAGGCACAGGACACTGGCAAAGCAAATTCCCAACGCACGCCCGAATGAAGTTCGCATGACAAGCCGCATCCCAGTCCGAGGAGAATGATGTCCCGTGATCCTATACAAGTTTCAGGACAATTCGATTGTGTCGGCTGAACGGCAGGGCGTCAACGGTTTTCGACGGGGATCACCTTGACTGCCCCGCGAGCGCCACATACGCTTGCGGTTCCTGCCATGGAAGCCCTGCATTACGCGCCGATTTCGGAAATCGCGAGAAAAATTCGCGCGAAAGAAGCGTCGGTTTCCGAAGTAATCGAAGCACATCTTGCGCGGATATCCGAGTTGCAGCCGAAGCTGAACGCATTTGTGCATGTAGGCTCCGAGGAAGCGCTGCAACGGGCTCGCGATGCGGAATCGGCAATAGCTCGTGGGGCGCAGAGCGGTCCACTTTACGGAGTTCCGATCAGCGCGAAGAGCTGCATTGACGTCGAGGGCTGGCCCTGCGGGGCAGGGTCGCTGCTTCGATACAACGAGAGACCGGGAAGGACAGCTCCCATGGTTCAGAGGCTACTCGACGCCGGCGCGATCCTGCTCGGCAATACCAACACTCCGGAATTTTTGATGGCATACGAAACGGACAACCGGGTTTCCGGAAAGACGAGCAATCCTTGGAATCCGGAGTATTCAGCGGGCGGCTCGAGTGGCGGCGAAGCGGCAGCGATAGCGGCGGGTCTTTCGGCAGGCGGAATCGGGAGCGACGGAGGGGGTTCGATTCGCGTGCCAGCGCATTTCTGCGGGATCTGCGGCCTGAAACCGACACCCGGGCGGATTCCGGGAACAGGGCACTTTCCACCGGGGAACAGCTCGTTCGGCTGGCTTGGAGTCTGTGGACCGATGGCGCGAAGGGTAAGCGACCTGCGGATATTGTTTGAAGTGATGACGGTCCAAGATGCTTTTGATGCGCTTAGCATTCCAGCAGCGCCACGGCGAGTGCCGGCGGACTCGGGCCATGGGTTAAGAATCGGAATTGTGGAGAGCGACGCATTTTCAAGAGTGGATCCAGAGACAGAAACTGCGGTTCAGAAAGCAGCGCGGCTGCTATCGGCGACGGGTTTCGTGCTGGAGCCATTCCGGCTCGAGAACGCGAATCGCTTACTGGAATTGTGGTGGTTCTTTTTTGGCAATGTGATCGGAGAACTCTTCCGCACGCAGGTTTCCGGCAAAGAGAGCCTGCTCAGTCCGATGTTTTTGGAGTATCTGGAAATTTCCCGCTGGGAACGGCCGATCACCATGGAGGAGTTTGTGAACAATTGTGGGGTACGGGATCGAGAGAGAGGAGTGGTACTGAGAGGAATGGAAGAGGTGCCTCTATTATTGTCTCCGGTGAGTGTGGGGCCGGCGTTTCGACACGGCGAGGGACACTGGCGGCCGGGAACAGGATATCGGGAGACAATGCAGCATTCGCAATGGCTGAATCTAACGGGGATGCCGGGAGTCTCCGTTCCGATAGGCAGAACTGTGGAAGGACTTCCACTTGGCGTGCAACTGATTGGGCGCCCGTTCGAAGAGGAGTTGTTGTTCGACGTGGCGGAGCGGCTTGAAGAGGCCCGGGGACCGTGGGAGGCCCCGCCTTTAGCATAGGGCGGGAGCAATAATTAGGGTTGCTGACTGACTTCCGGATTGGGGACAGGATTATCGTTCAATTTCGCGCGATCCTTCGTTAAGCCAGTATCGAGCAGTTTCTGAGCGGTTGCCAACTCTTTCTTCGCTTCCGCTTCGCGTCCGAGCCGCAGCAAAATCTGGCCGCGAACGAAGTGCAAGCTCTGGCTATCTGGCGCAAGCTTCTCAGCCGCATGAAGTTTATCGAGGGCTTCCTGGTACTTGCCGCGGCGCTGATCGATTTTCGCCAGCTCGAGCAGGGAGGCGGGAAGGCGCGGATCATGCCGGATGGCGGTTTGAAACTCGCGTTCCGCTTGGTCATCGCGGCCTGCTTGAACGTACAGCTTCCCGAGTTGCTCGTAGTTGTAGGGCATGTCCGGCTCGATCGTGATGTCCTTATTGAACTCCGCTTCGGCAAGGTCTGTCTTCCCCATTCTTTGGTAAACGACGCCGAGGTTGAAGTGCAAAAGCGGAAGATTGGGATTCACGGCAGCGACTTTCTGGAATTCCTGAAGCGCCTTGGAGTTTTCGTCTCGATTGAGAAACGCTCTCCCGATGAGGAAATGAAATTCCGGCTTGTCGCTGCCGATTTCCACGAGCCGGCTTAGGGCCTTTTGATCGAGGCCGGTGTTACCTGATTTGAAGGCGGAGATTCCCAAGACGTATAGATAAATAAAATCGTTGTTCATTTTCGGCCAGAGCGGTTCGAGAATGGCTACGGAATCGGAATAACGTTCCACGAACGAATAGCAAAATCCAAGAAGATAGCGGGCCTGAACGGAATCGGGCTCATCCCGGAGAACGGAGGCGAGAGGCGCAATCGCAGCGGGATAGTTTGCGCGGCGGTATTCGGCGATCCCAATGTTCAAGCGGATGCCGGAAAGATGCGGGGCAAGATGCTCGGCTTTCCTTAGATCCAGGACCGCAGCATCCCAGTTCTTACGGCGCATCTCGACAACCCCGAGGTTGGCATACGCGGCCGCCGATCGCGGGTCCAGAGAGAGCACGCCGCGAAAGGAAGCTTCTGCGGAGTCCAAATCGCCGCGTGAGAGGGCCGCTTGGCCTTCTTGGAAGAGCTGTCGAGGATCCCGGGAATTAGGGGAGGTGACGGGAGTCTGGGGCAGATTCAACGAGAGTCGCAAGCCGAAGGTGCGCACGGAAGAGAACGAAAGCACAAAAATAACGGCAAGTAGGGCGGGGGCGACGCAGGAACGAAACATGGTAAGTCAGTTTCCGGCAGGGTGGTGCCGAATGCAAGCATTGGGGGGGCGAGCCGGGGAATCGGGCGGTACGGGAGGGCCCTCCTGACTGATTTGCCGGACCATGAAATTCCCGCAGAATCGTGCTTGACAAAGATCGAAAAATGCAATATTAACTCGTTTTAATAAGGAAAATCTGGTGCGTTTGGTCGAGGTCAGGGGTGGCCTTGGATGGGTGCTGCGGAAGTTTTGGCCGGATTGAGGGGTGCGAACAGCCGGCTCTCCATCTGCTGCGTGCCTCTACATAGCGTCAGAATTCAAAATTCCGGAGGTAGAGCCGTGAAGGAATTTCATAAGCATT
>DATJAD010000080.1:0-47584 GCA_035516615.1 Candidatus Acidiferrum sp. | reverse complement strand
TTGCTTTTAACCGAGGTCTACCCCACAGGTGACTGCGGCTCAGAGGCAGGTCACATCGAGGGGTATCTGGTGAGCGTCCCAGAAGGAAAGATTCTAGAACACATGACGTTGAATCAACTGAAGCACTATCCCGGAGTTTGTTTAGAAAACGACGACGAGAACTAGAAGCCCCAAGCCAATTGCAAAGTACGGATTAGCGCGGCATGTCAGGACTTGACCGCGGTTGTGCTATAAAAGCTCCATTGTCAAATGCAAATCTACCGCACGAAACCTAGAGATACGCGGAAAGTTTGTGGATGGTGCGGCGATGAAGCAGAGCGCCGAGATGGTCGTTCTAAGACTCAGTATCACGCTTCCCTTGTTGGGATTCCTCTTGTACCGCGTCTTTACACATCCCGAGAATCCATTATCCGGTTGGTTTCTGTATTTCTTCGTTTGCTACCTTTTGGTGTGCTTCATCATTGTCTTCGCTTTCAAATTTAAGAGGAATGTCGCGCCTGCTCAATCACCAGGCTTGGAGCCGGCAAGGTTTTTCACCAAGATGAGCCTAACCCTCAAACCAGTTAATGTGTGGGCATTAATGCTTCTGGTACTCGCGCTTTTGAGCGCAGGAAGTTTTATCGTTCACGGAGTGCGAGTCGGACTCCCTCCCATGTTCATCGTGGGCGTTGTTGGTGCCATGTTCAATGGCGTTCTGTTGATCTACTCGCTGCTCGGGCCCTTGTATTCCGACCGAGAGCTAAAGCATTCACTCTTTTCCTTAGTCTTTCATAATTGTTTCTACATCGTCGGGGCTTTCGCATTCGCGTATAACCGCCCAATGGTCTCTACGCTAGCTGTAATTGCGGGTGTTACCGTGTATTTCCTGGACACGCGGAAGCGCCTCCGTCGACTCCATCGTCGTCGTGGAAAAATCTCGCTGGAGCCCAAGCCCTGATTAACGCGGAACCTCTACCGAGGCCGGCCTTGGCAAGGGATTTTTTCCTGTGTGTTGGCGTCGTCAGGACACACCCCTGCGTTCTTTTTCCGAGCATCGATCCTTGGCCTGCCTGTGTGTTCATCCTCTTGCGCTCAGCTTCGTGTCGCTTCATCGCTGCGGTGCCGCCCACCAACCATCTCTTCGGTCATTCCCGACCATGATAACTTCTGCGAACTCCCTTCCTGGAAAGGGAGGCGGGTAGCCTAATCAGCCGGCCGGTGAGGATTCGTACCGACCCGACAAGTAGGTACCAATATCAAGACTCAGGGACAGCCGGCCAATAACCGTGCGAAACTCCCCCGTAAAACTCGGCAACAATCCGTTTCGACTCTCGAATCGCGCCATTCAACCCCCAAAAGATACCATTCAAGGAAAAGTACTTAACAGTTAAAGAAAGGTTCTGCTATCATTCCCCATGTTTGCCCGTTGGAGCCAGCCCTATCCTCAGTTTGGCGTTTCTTTGAATGCACACGCAGGGGCTTCTGCTGCTCGAAGCCTCAATCCCTTTCAATTCAACGGCTTCTGCACTCTTTGTACAAACTGGTCGCCCAAAATCTCCCCCAACTCCTTTCGCCAAAATTGCTTCCGCACACTTGCCAAAACAACGGAGGATGACGCCTTTTCTATCGGTAAATTCCCATCTCGAATTTCTAACCCCAATCTTTGCCGCCCTGAGCATCCGGTGAAGGATGCGAATCCTGAGAAGCTCAGAGACGAAGGATCCCTCTCTCTAGCCTCCAACCTCGAGCCTCTAACCTTCAGGAATCTCCAGCGCCCCTTTCTTTTCAATCATTTGCGCACTCCCGCAAACTGGAATTTCTGCATATCTCCTGCGTTTCCAAGCACTTGTGCACTCCTGCTCGAAAATACCGGGGGTGGGGGCGCAAATTGTTAATCAGAATTCCCAGAATGGAACGCGAGGCGATCCGTGAGCAAATGCTCCCAATTCCGCTTTCTGCGCGTAAAATGGTCCGGCAAGTCCCCGGGGGCTTTCAAATGAAACATTTGCTTCATCTTATGCTCGCACTTCTGGTCGTACTCTTCCTGCCTGCGATTGCCGCTCCTCAAGCCAGCCCGTTGCCTGAGAAGCCCGTGCGGCCGATCTACGAACGCCTCCTCGCCCAGATCAATAAGATCCCTATGTACGACAATCATTCCCACGCTACCTTTCCCGATGACCCGGACATGGACGCCATGGCCGCCCCTCCCGGTGAAAGCTCCGTTTTGCGCTTGCGCGAGGACAATCCCGAATTCGTGGCCGCGGCAAAATCTCTGTTCAATTACCCCTACGATGATTTCAAGCCGGAGCACGCCAAGTGGCTGATCGAAAAGAAGAAAGCCGCCGAGGCTGCGGGAGGCACGGCGTATTGGGACAGCATTCTGGATAAGCTCAACATTGAAACCTGCCTCGCCAATCGCGTAGCTCTCGCTCCTTACCTCGATCCCATGCGCTTCCACTGGGTCTTTTTCATGGATTCCGTTCTCTTCCCGTTCGATAACAGCGCGCAAGCCGCCAAAAATCCTGACATGGGCGTTTACATTCCCTTGCAGGAAAAAGTCCTGCGTCGCTACATGAAGCAGGAAGGACTCACCAGCCTGCCGCCGGATCTGGACGGTTATGTGGACTTTGTTCGCAGAACAGTGGAAGACAACAAGAAAAAGGGCGGCGTGGCCATGAAGTTCGAAGCCGCTTATTTTCGTTCGCTTTATTTTTCCGATCCTCCGCGCGAAAAGGCCGAAGCGATCTACGCGAAATATCACGCCGGAGGCGTGCCTTCCGACGGCGAGTATCGCGTCTTTCAGGATTACATCTTCCGCAGGCTCATCGAGGAAGCCAGCAAAGAACATCTGTCCATGCATTTTCACAGCGCCGTCGGCGTCGGCGATTATTTCAGCCTGCGCAATGGCAATCCCCTCAATCTGGAAAATGTCCTCAAGGATCCCCGCTACAGCCACGTGAACTTTGTCTTGATTCACGGCGGCTATCCCTACACGCTGGACATGATCTGGCTGACTGCGGCAAAAAACGTGTACACGGACAGCTCGCTCATGGGCTACTACGTGTACCCCTCGGAACTCAAGAACATCCTCAAGCAGTGGATTTCTCTTTTTCCCGATCGCATCATGTTCGGCTCGGACGCTTTTCCCTTCAATGACGCCGTCGGCGCCGAGGAAACCTTCTGGCTGGCCGTGCACTCCGCGCGCACCGCCCTGGCCGCCGCTCTCGCGGAGCTTGTCGCTGAAGGAGCTTTTAACGAAGATAAAGCTCTCGAACTGGCGCACATGTATCTCCACGACAACGCCGCCCGCCTTTATGGAGAAATGAAATGAGCCAACTGAAATACATTCCCTGGAATCAGGTCGAACGCGAGCACCTCAATCCTTTGATTGATCGGGAAATGCTGCACGGCGAAAAGGTCATGCTCGCGCGCGTGCTGATGAAGAAAGGCGCGCATGTCCCGCTCCACCATCATCACAACGAGCAGGTCACCTACATCCTCGAAGGAGCCTTGAAGTTCGCCATTGACGGCAAGGAAATCGTCGTCCGGGCGGGCGAAGTGCTCTGCATCCCTCCGCACATGCCTCACGAAGCCTGGGCGCTGGAAGACACCGTTGATCTTGACGTTTTTGATCCGCCCCGCGAGGACTGGTTGAACAAAACCGATGACTATCTCCGCCATGGCAGGTGATCTCCGGAGTCGTTTACCAGGGCAGTAATTGCCGTCCCGGGACCCTTTTTCTTTCCGCAGCGCCGCCGCGAAAGGTCATGGACAGGAGCACCCTGGGTTGTTTACCTTACCGAGGTGGCTGATTCCGAGCGTGGGATCTGTCCTCTGAGGGGCTCAACATGAGAAAAATCGTGCTGGCAGCTATTGCTGTCTTCGCAGTCGCGTCCGCGGCCAATGCGCAGAGTGATTCGGCATTATCTCCCGCGACGAGTGGCGGCACTCTCATTCCGTCGTTCCTGACAACTCCAGTATCACTCACCCAACCGCCGCCAACGCTTCTCGCGGGCTCAGAGGCGGCCCCGGCCGGCCCGGCCCCCAAATTTTGCCCGGATTGCGTCTTGCCGACACTCGCCGACGCCGTTCCGAATCCAGGCCCGACTCCCCTTGGGGGAAGCGACGAGGGGCTGCGGTGGGAAGTGGGAGTCGGGTATGAATACGTGCGCTTCAATTCCTATGCCTTCGATTCCAATCTGAGCGGGTTGCATACTTCTCTCACTTACTTTCCCAACGACTGGTTTGGAATTGAGGGTAGCGTCGTCGCTGCGTTCGGCACAAAACAGTTCGACAATGAAACTTCGCGCTACTTGCTTTACACCATCGGCCCGAAAATCGCCTGGCGCGGCCCGAAATGGCAACCCTTTGCCCATGTGCTCATCGGCGGCTTGCATATGATTCCCCAGATTGCCGCCCAAGGACAGAATGGTTTTGCCATACAGGCCGGTGGCGGCGCCGATTATCGCATTACCGTGAATCTCAGCGCCCGCGTCCAGGCAGATTATGTCCGCTCCCAGCTTTATTCCTCGAGCCAGAACAATTTCCAGATCGGCGCCGGATTTGCGATCCACTTCTAGTTTTCATTATTTCGCGCCATTGCGGAAACGTTTGCCCAGCTGATACAGGTTAGATTCGCCATCGTGCTTCAATAAATTCTGTGATTTGCAATTCTTGAGGTAATTACGCCGCGATTTACGTGCAGCAAGTAATCTTCACCATCGCCCTTCCAGGTTTTCACATTGAAACTGTCTCCTGCCTGCGAGCGATGGACTTGAATTCCGGACAACGTGAGCGGCTCACGATACACGCAAAGCGCAGGCGGCTTCGTACTTTCCAGGAAATAAGCACGTCCGCCAACAACTTTCCCTTGCCCATCCGGTTCGAGGAGGACGGCGGCATCCTCGTCCACGGCGATGGCGCGGACCGAGGTGTCCCAGCGATCCTGCAAGATGCGCGCCATAAAGACCAAGAGTCTTCCCAGCCGATCGCGCTTCACAAAATGCGTGTCCGTAATGGTGTGATCCAGCAAGGGGATTCTAAGGAAGTCACGGGAGAGCGTGACCTTGTTGCCGTAAGGATTTGCCAGAGCTTCCGGTGAAAAGATTGTGTCAATCATGGAGCTGAAGGAAAATTGCCCCAGGATCGCGAGACCGGCGCTGGAACCGCCGATCGGTTTTCCCGCTGCGATGTGTTTGTTGAGCGCATCCTGAACGGGAGTGTCCTGCCAGAAGCGAACGTAGTCCGACTGATCTCCGCCGGCGAAGTAAATGGATTCGGCCTGTTGAATGATGGGAATGAGTTTGGGATCGGCGGAGTCCTCACGATCTGTGAAGAGAATCGTGGCAGCCGAATTCAGCGGGCAAGTTGCCTTGATCTCCTTGTCGACCTCGTCGATATATGGATCATCGCCACTGGCCCTGAGAACGAGAAAGTCTCCGCCATCGGCTCGTTCGCAGAGAAAACGGAAGGCCGCGTCCTGCTTGCTTCCACCTCCCATCAGCGCGAATCCCGCACGGGGCGCCACCTGCAGATCGGCGGAGTTTCCCGTTCGAAAGTACTTCCACTTGGCGCTGCATACGGGAAGAAATCCGAACAGCAGAGAAAACAAAACGAGAGAAGTTCGAACGCCCGCTTTGCATAATCTCACATGAGCCTCCGCGCAAACCTCAGAACGATACCACCCAGGAACGCAATTCGAAACGAGGAATCGTGTTGCTTGATTCTGTTGGGCAGCAAAACGAGAAGCAAAGGCCTCTTCTCTGTTGACATCCAGCGGTCTCTGCAGCAAACTCCTGCGAACGACGGCCCGGAGGGGGCACGACGATGAATCTCTCTTTCTATTCCAGGCTTTCCGCAGAATTCCGCCTGAACGTCAGCGTGGAAGCGGGGACTCTCGAATCCGGCCTCTGACGTTTTCCTATCGTTTTTTCCAAGATGTGCGTCCATACCAGCAAGTGAAAGCTGCTTCTCGATCGTTTTGGCGTGAGCGGCAAAGACTTTACATTCAAATCGGGGGACAAAATGAAGAAATACCAGGTCTGTTGGTTGCTCGTCTGTTGTGCATTGCTGGTAGCGCCGCACACGACATTTGGCCAGTCGAATCAGGGGCGCATCAGCGGGGAAGTGACGGATTCGAGCGGCGCTTCCATTCCCAACGCTTCCGTGACGATCGAAAATTCCGCGACGCACGTGAAGCGCGCACTGGCCACAAACGACGACGGTTCCTACGTAGCCCCCAATCTCGAGCCGGGCCTCTACGGCATCACCGTGGAGGCAAAAGGCTTTCGTAAAGTTGTGCGCAAGGGGATCCAGATCGAAGTCGCCAACGACCTGAAAATTGATTTTCAACTGCGGCCGGGCTCTATGAACCAGGTCATCGAAGTGAACTCCGAAGCGCCTCTGACGGAGACGAGCAACGCCGTTCTTAGCGGCGTTCTTTCCAACCAAGCGATCAACGAACTCCCGCTACAAGGGCGCGATTTCCAGAACCTGCTCCCGCTGCATCCCGGCGTGCAACGCGATCCCGGCGGAGGATTTCATACCCTGACTTCCAATGGTCTGCGACCCGACGACAACAACTTCATCATTGACGGGGCGAACGACAACGACGCGTACTACGGGGAAACAGTAGTCAACGACGCGGGGATTTCGGGAACACCCGCCAGCACGCTGCCTCTCGACGCCATTCAGGAATTCAACACGCAGGAGCAGCCTCAGGCCGATTTTGGACAGAAGCCGGGAGTGGTGGTGAATATCGGGATTAAGTCCGGGACAGACCAAACCCACGGAACGGCCTACTATTTCCACCGCAACGCCGCCTTCGATGCGCGGAATTTTTTCAATCCCAAACCGCAAGAGACCGCGGCCCTGCTGCTTCATCAATTCGGAGCTTCTCTCGGCGGACCGATCCTCAAGGACAAGTGGTTCTATTTCGTGGATTACGAGGGGGTCCGGGATAAAGTGGGAAATCCCTACAACGCCTACAGTCCGGTGACGGTTTCGCTCGCGACACCTGACAATCCGGAGGGTGATCCGTATTCCAGCATCGTGGACGCTTTGAATTACACTGGCTGTGGACAGACTCCTCTGCCAGCCGGATGCAGCCAGCTTAGCGTCAACCTCATCAAGTATTTTCCCAACAATCCGGGTTACACGGCCGATCCGAACGATCCGACGATCATCAATTTCGATTTCAACAACGTCAACCGCAGCGATAATCTGGTGTTCAAGAGCGACTACCACCCGAACGAACATCACACGCTCTCCGGCCGCTTTATCTACGCGAACACAAACCAGATCGAAGAGGATGCCGTTCCCCTGCGGCCCGAATGGCTTTCGCAGACGGCTCCGATCACGCAGGTGTTTGGTTTGGACTGGACCTGGACACCGAACTCAAAGCTCGTGAACACCGCGCGATTCAGCTACAACTACTTCTACGAGAAGATCGCCCCCGTTGATTCCAACGTGGATCCAACGACCTATGGACTGAACACCGGGATCACGGATCCCCGCTTGTTCGGGTTTCCGCGCATCAATCCGAGCACTTCGTATTTCAACTATCTGGGCGGAAATTCGAGCTGGCCGCTCTGGACCACGCCCAGCCGCACGCAGAATTACTCCGACACGGCCTCGTATACGATTGGAAATCACACGCTGCGTTTTGGAGGAGTATTCAGCGACGGCGGAGTGGATTATCTGCGGGCGGGCTACGGGCGAGGGCGCGTGGATTTCCACTACTTGCCCGATTTTCTGGAAGGCAACATCCGCTCCTGGGAACTTCTTTATGGCGACCCGGCGCGCGACATCTCTCAGAAATCGTGGGGACTGTTCGTGCAGGACGACTTTCGAGCCACGCGGCACGTTACGCTGAATCTTGGATTGCGCTACGACGTAACGCACCCGATCAAGGATTCGGAAGACCGGCTGGCGAATTATGTGCCGGATGTGGGAATCGTGCAGGTGGGCAAGGGAATCAGCGAGCCGTACAAGACAAACTGGGCAGATGTTTCGCCGCGGCTCGGGGTGGCGTGGGATGTTTTCGGAAACGGGAAGACGGTGCTGCGCTCCGGCTTCGGAATGATCTTCGTCCAGCCATCGATCCGGACGTTCATGTTCAACGGGGGCGGGTTAAACCTGAATCCGAGCGGCCTTGCGGGCGTGACGCCGGGAAACGGAAACATCACTTCCTTTCTCGTCAGCGGTGCCGATACTTCGTATATCAACTGGACTCCAGCAGGCCCTATTTTCCCGGTCAACGATTCAACCCTCAGTTCGTGTTCGCTGAACCTGCCATGCAATATTTTTGGGGTGGATCAAAACCTCAAGACGCCTTATGTGCTGAATTGGAATCTGAATGTCCAGCAGCAGTTGACGCCGAACACGGTGCTGCAAGTCGCTTACGTGGCCAATCACGGAGTGAAGCTTTACAGCACGATTGACCCCAACCAACCGGACCCTGCGATCAGTGGCCCATGTATTGACGAGGGCAACGATTTCGAGGCCTGTGAACAATCGGCCCGGCCGCTGGTGACGAATTGTCCGGTTTCGATGGGCGGACTGGGCAGCGGCGGACCGTGCCTTCCTTACATTGGTTTCCTCAATTACCTGGGGAACAAATCCACATCCACTTACAACAGTCTGCAAATAACGCTGACGAAGCGCTATTCTCGGGGCCTGTACCTTCTGGCGGGCTACACGTTCGGGCACGCGATTGACACGGCGGGGAATACGAGCAACCTCGGTTATGTGCCGCAAAACAGCCTGGATTACAACGCGGAGAAAGGGAGCGGCGATTATGATATCCGGCACCGCTTCACGATCTCCGCAACGTACGAGTTGCCTTCGCGGAAGGCGTGGGGGCAGATGCTGGAAGGATGGCAGGTCACCAGCCTGGCGACGATACAAACCGGGACGCCAATCCTGCTCTACGATGACGACGACGATCTGACGGGAACGGGCGAGGGCTATAACAACGCGGGGAACGACCGCTGGAACATCAGCGGCGACCCCTCCAAGCTAAAGTGGTCCCACAGCGATCCCATCCCCTTCGTGGATGCCAGCGATCCCGCCTGCCAAGCCGTTGCGACCACCCAGGCCCTGCAAGATGCATTGGACTATATGGGCGGGTGCTACTCGGAAAACGGCACAGTAATTTATCCGAACGCGTTTTACACGTTCGGGAACATGGGGCGAAACATTTTCCGAGGGCCGGGCTTCGTGAATTGGGACGCTTCGGTGGCCAAGACCTGGGCTCTGACGGAAAAGCTGAAGTTCCAGTTTCGGACTGAAGTGTTCAATCTGCTGAATCATCCCAACTTCGCGGCAGGATCCATCGGCGGTGAACTTGGCGATCCGAGCAGTCTGGGACTTGCAAGCGCCACCCCCGACGTGCAGGCCGCCAATCCCGTGATTGGATCCGGAGGTTCGCGCCATATCCAGTTCGGCCTGAAGTTCATTTGGTAGGAGCGCACGAGGGGCCGGCGTTCCAGGCCCTCGATTGCGAAAATAGGATGCCTCGGACTAGCGAGCCAGCCTACCTTCGCTTTAAGCGATTGTCCGCACTTACCAGATCTTGCAGGCGTTTTCGCGGACCATGCGATCGCCTTTCTTGCATCCAAAGGCCTTCGCGAAGGCTTCCATATTTGAAAGCGGCCCATTCGCCCGGAATTGAGGAAGAGGATGCGGATTGGTGTGCGCCTGCAGACGTGCGTATTCCGGCCGCACGTTGGCGCCCCACACCTGCGTCCAGCCGAGGAAGAAGCGCTGCTCCGGAGTGAAGCCGTCAAGATTCTGCGGGCGCGGCTTGCCCTCCAGCGATTTTTCGTAGGCTGCGTAAGCGATCGCGAGGCCGCCGAGATCGGCGATGCTTTCGCCGAGAACAAGCTTACCGTTCTCGTGAAGGCCGGGTTCGACTTCGTAGCTGTCAAACTGCTGCTGCACGCAGGTGGCCCGCTGCTCGAAATTGTTGTGGTCCGCCGGCGTCCACCAGTTGCGCAAATTGCCCTTGCCATCGAATTGCGAGCCGGCATCATCGAAGCCGTGAGTGATTTCGTGGCCGATCACGGCGCCCATTCCGCCGTAATTCACGGCATCGTCGGCCTTGGGATCGTAAAACGGCGGCTGCAGGATACCCGCGGGAAACACAATTTCGTTCATGGTGGAGCGGTAGTATGCGTTCACCGTCGGAGGCGTCATTCCCCATTCGGTGCGGTCCACTGGCTTTCCAATCTTGTCAATGTCGAAAGCGAATTCAAACTCCTCTGAGCGGCGGACGTTCGAAAGGAATCCGCTGCGCTCGATGGGCAGCCTCGAATAGTCACGCCACTTGTCCGGATATCCGATTTTTACGCTGAAAGCTTGCAATTTTTCCAGAGCTGCTTTCTTGGTTTCCGGTCCCATCCAGGAAAGCGTCGGGATATCTTCGCGGAGCGCTGCTAGAAGGTTTGCGACCATCTGGCTCGCGCGCACTTTTGCTTCAGGTGGGAAATATTTCTCGACATAAAGTTGTCCCAGGGCTTCTCCAAGATTCCGGTTCACGGATTGCACGCAGCGCTTCCAACGGGGCTGAATTTCCTTCGTTCCGGAGAGTTCCTTGCCATAGAAATTGAAATTTTCCTGCACGAAAGGATCGGAGAGTTCGCCGGCGTAGGCATGCAAGACCTGCCAGCGCAGGTATGTTTTCCAGTCGGCAAGCGGAGCGGCCGTCAATTGGCGGTTCATCTCCTTGAAAAAATCCAGCTGCCCGACATTGAATTCCGTAAGTGCGGGCGCATTGATCTCGCGAAAATAAGCTTCCCACGACCAGTCCGGAGTCAGCTCGCGAACTTTGGGAAGCGTCAGCTTGTGCCATCGCGCGTGGGGATCGCGCATCTGGACGCGCGTCATGGATGCCTGAGCCAAATCCGTTTCGAACTTCAACACGGTGGCGGCTTCCTGCGAGGCTGTTTCGGGTGCATCGCCAGCGAGTTCGAACATCTTCGTGACGTGCAGGACGTAGTCCGCGCGGAGTTTTTTGGATTTGTCATCTTCTCGCGTGTAGTAATCGCGGTCGGGGAGCCCCAAGCCACCCTGCCGCGCCGAGCCGATGACCTTGGTGCTGTCGTCCAGATCCTGTTCGGAGCCGAAACGAAAGACGGCATTGACTCCCTGCTGCTGAAGCTTCGCCAGTTCCTCCTGCAAGGAGTTCGAATCTTTCATGGCGCTGATTTCAGCCAATGTTGCGGCGACCGGCTTCAGGCCAGCTCCATCAATCGCACCGGTGTCCATGCAACTGGCATATAAATCGCCGATTTTCTGCTCATTCGAGCCTTCGGCAGCCTTTGCGTTCTCCGCCGTCTCCACGACATTGCGCATGGCTTCCTGATTTTTCTCCGCGAGCTCCGTAAACGTTCCCCAGCTGGAATATTCGGGAGGGATGGGATTGCTCTTCATCCAGCCGCCCATGGCGAACTCGTAGAAGTTGTCGCAGGGCTTACAAGTGCGATCGAGATTTTTAGTGTCGAAGCCCCAACCCGTGGTCGAGTCCGCCGCAACCTTTTCCGTCCGAACAGAAGTCCACATCAATGCGAGACCCGCCAGGCATACGAACGCCGCGGAAAGAATGCGCCACTTCACGAAACAATTGTTCATCCCTCACCTCGGGTGACAAGAATTGGAGTAGATCCGGTCCCTGGCCAGCGAAGTCTAGCAGATAGACTCGCGGAAGTTACTTTGGGTTTCAGAAAAGTTAGGAGCTCAACGCACTGTCGTCGCATAAAATGCCCTGGTGCCGCTGCGGAGGTCCCAGCCGTAGGAAAGCACCACGGAAACGCTCCCGAGGACGCGGATTTTCATTTGCGCGCCGGCATCCCAGAGCCATTCGTGCGAGCCAAAGAAGCCGGAGGAATCGGCGATCGCTCCCGAGTCCAGGAAAGGCCCGCATTGCACGCGGAAAAAGGATCCGTTGTAGAGGATTTTGTTGAACTCCATGTTGAGCAGAAAATAGCGGCGGCCGAGGGGGGCGCGGCCCTTGCGGCCATCCGTTGTGCCGGCATGCCCTCGCAACCAGAGATTGTTGTCGCGCTCGACTCCAAGCTGGAAGAGCTGATCGAGCGGGACATTGCCAAAGGTGTCCGCGCCGCGCAACTCCGCGAGGAGCTCGTAATCGTCGCCGCGCGCCTGCGGCAGCCAATGGGCTTTGAGGGAGCCGCTCAGCCTTTCAAAAAGCCCCAGATCACTTGCGAAGCTGCGTCCGATGCGTCCCTCCGCGGAGCCGTCAAGCGTGAATCTGCGCTCGGGATAACGTACGAGTGCGCGCTGAACACCAGTCCAGGTTTCAAGGGAGCCGCTGTCCGTAAAAAATGGCGCGGCGGCAGAAGAAAGGCTCGAGCCTGTATTTTGAAAGCTGCGCGAGATTCCTTCCACGCCCAGAGTCCATGCCCACCAGCCGCTTTCGACGTGATGAAACTCGATTCCACCAGCGACAGATCTCAGATTCAGATTGGTGAGGGGTGTACTGGAGCCGAAAAACGTTTGAGAAAGATTCCAGTTCTCGTTTCGGGCGTCGAAGAAGAAACGCAGCCGGCGCGCGGGGTCGCGAAACAGCGGCATGGAAAAATTCGCAGCGACTCGGCGCTTTTGATCGTCCCAGCGCACCAGAGAATCGAAGTTGGCCGCGCCGTTTCCGATATTCAAATACTCCGGATAAACAGTTTCATAGGGCAGACCACGCAACAGCGCAAGCGCACCGTTCATCCATGAGCCGTCCCATCCGGAATTCTCGCTCAGGCGGACCGTGGCCGCATAATCCTTCGGCCCTTCCGGATTAAGCTGCGTGCGCCAGGCTGGGAAGATTCCAAGATTCTGCAGCTGTGCGCCGGTTCTCAAATAATCGTCGCGGTGGAACGTTCCCGCAGGAGAAAATGCGATGGCCCGATCGAGCAAATCTTTGTGCAAACGTGGCAAAGGCTCGATCTTCACGCTCGCTAAATGGGGCTGCTCGATCTTGTTCCAATACTTCAGCGCCGCTTCTAGATTCCCTTCAAGCAGGTAAAGGGTGCCCAGAAACTCGAGCGTATAGGGATCTTTCGATCGGAGCTTCCATGCCGCGCGCAAGTCTTCTTTCGCGGCAGCGAATTGATTCAGGCGATATTCCGCGCCCGCTTTCTCATTGAGAAACCTGACGTCGCGGGGAGCTTTTCGATGGGCCGAAGTGAAAGCCGCGAGCGCTTCCGGCCATCGCTGTAGGTGGGCATAGGACATCCCCGCAAGATAATCAAGTTCAGGGGATTGATCGGGCGGACCTTGCGCCGCGCGAGCGGCATCCTCCCATTGTTTCTCGCCGTAGAGTTTTTCCACCTTGGAAATTCTCGCGGCATCGTTTGTCCGATGCGGAGCATTTCCTCCTGCGTTGGGCGCCAGAACGGAACAACAGATCAGGAAGAGAGAAATCACTTGTTGCGCTTCGGCACGGCGAGGAGCGTCCAGGAGCCGGCACCTTGCCATTCCTTCAGGAAGTCGCCGCGTTCCACGCGCAGCAATTTCGAGCGTGCCGGATCGTTCAAGAAGATCGCTCCATTTTCCCAATCGAGCCCCACGACTACGACATAGTGGAGTTCCGCGCCCAGGCCCGGTTTCAGGCCCACAATCAGCGGCCGGCCTTTGGCGAGATGTTCCTGCAAATCCTTCCATTCTCCGCGAAAGGCAAAGACCTGAAACCCAGAGTCGCGCAGATATTTCTCCATTGCCGAGGCATAGATTCCATGGACAGATGGCGAAAGCAGTTCGCGCTGAATGTTCCCGGGATCCGAACGACCGGCGGGAATTACGGCATTTTTGCCCTGCCAATATTGTAAGAGCATGGCCAGCGAAGCCGAACCGCATCCGTCCTTCTCCTGATGCAGGTAGGGAACGTCAAGCCAAATGCCCGCGGGTTCCGTGGCCGCCAACGATCCGCAGGCCACGGCAGCCAGCGCCAAAATCAGGACGCGTTTTCGAAGCATCCCTGGAGCCTCCAAAGGATGGGTATCGCAGTAAAAAGCGGCGCGCTCAACGCACAGCCACGATAATCAAGACGAGGGCAGCGATACAGAGCAAGATGATGAGCAAGTCACGGTCGGTGAGATTCCCGGCCGCGAAGTCCTTCTGCATATCGCGTGACTGCGCGGCCATGCGGGCCAACTCCGCGTCACTAAGCTGGCTGACGGCCTGATCCACCTGCTTGTAGCTAACGTTTGAGGATTTCATGATTTTCTGGGCGGCATCCGTGGCGAGAAGCTGGCGGACGGCTGCTTCGTTCGCCTGCCTCGTATCGGCGGCGTTTTGTACGTCCTGACGGAGTTGCTGGACGGAAACGGCATGTTCCGAATTCTGCGCGCGCAGAGCTGGAGACCCCATAAGTGTCAAACCAACAGCCACAACTGTCCAAGCGCACAAATTTGCGCGAAACTTCATTCTTCCTCCTTGTAGCTGGGTATCTATAATTTTACGGATTGCCGCGGGAGGTGACAAGCAATGAAAATGCAGCGCGGCCGCGCGAACGCACAAAATTGAGAAAAAGAGTCGCTTCCCGCAGAGCTAGGGTTTCGCAGGGTAAGTCCGATACTTCGAAATGTTCATTGTCTGCCAGTCTCCGCGTATGATGCCGGCGCGAATCTGCTCCGGCGTCTTGCCCTTCCTGTTTTGCTCATAGGAGTAGAGAGCTTCTCGAACGCAAATGTCGCACATCGAGGCATGCATGCTGACATAGCAATCGAGCAGGCTTCCGTGTCCCTGGCTGCGGTCGCAATGGCAGTAGCATGGCTGTTTGTACAAAACTTTCTTCACGCGCGCTGCCAGACGATAGGCATTCTTCACAACCGGATCGCTGAAATCCGAAGGAGCCATGGTGGCGGGCAATGGCCCGGGCGGCAGGTGGTCGTGATACGCCGGGACAGGTTCCCCGGTCTGAGGCGGGGTCCGTGAGCTGGACGTCGAAGGCCAAGCCACCAGCAGGATCGCCGAAAGTAAGAGAACGCCGCCGAACACTTCCCTGTTTGCACGCATGATTTCAGTCTCCTCGCACAGCCCGGAGTGAATTATAAATTGAGAGGTCCGGTAAATGTACGACTTCGCGGAGCGATTTGCCAAGGGGAACTGCCCGAGTTTCGAGCCGTACGCTATTTTCCGGAAGAGGCCACGAACGAATCATCGCCCGGCCTGCCCCTACGGCGGACGTCAATTCCCAGCCGTTTGATCTTCTGATTCAGCGTGGAGAGAGGAATCTGGAAGCGTTCGGACGCTTCCGTTTGATTCCAACCCGTGCGTTCCAGCATGTCCACGATGATGCGCCGCTCGATCTCATCCATGATTTGAAACAACGACGGTTGAGAATGATCCGCCGCGGTTCTCGAGCCCGGTTCGCCGGGCAAGGGCGGCATGAATTCGGATAGCTGCAAGCGGACACCGCGCACGATCTCCTTGCTGCGGATATTTTCGGGGAGCAGATCCGCATCCACGCGCTCGGAGGTGGAGAGCACCACGGCGCGTTCCACCACGTTCTCGAGTTCGCGCACGTTTCCCGGCCAGTCGTAGTCCATCATGAGTTTCAAAGCGTTCGCGGTGAACTGCCGGAGCGGCTTGTTATTTTCCTGGCAATACCGGTCGAGGAAGTGCGCCAGCAGCATTGGGACGTCTTCGCGGCGCTCGCGCAACGCGGGCAAGCGCAGATGAATGACGTTCAGGCGGTGGTACAAATCCTCGCGGAATCTTCCTTCGCGCACCAGCGTGAGTAAATCCACGTTTGACGCCGCCACGATGCGCACGTCCACCTTGATCTGCTCCGTGCCGCCCAGGCGCATGAATTCGCGCTCCTGAATCACGCGCAGGAGTTTGGCCTGTGTCTCCGGGCTGATGGTGGCAATTTCGTCAAAGAAAATCGTTCCCTGGTCGGCAACCTCAAAGAGCCCCTTCTTGGAAGCCACGGCACTGGTGAATGCGCCTTTTACGTGGCCAAAAAGCTGCGATTCGAGCAGATCCACCGGAATTGACCCGGTATTCACGGGAACGAAGGCTTTATCGGCGCGCGGAGAGGCCGAATGAATCGCCTTTGCGATCAATTCCTTGCCGGTGCCGCTTTCGCCGCTGATGAGCACCGTGGACCGCGAAGGCGCAACTTGCGTGATCAGATCGAAGAGCGACAGCATCTTCTCGCTCTTGCCCACGATGTTCGGGAAGTTGAAGCGCTGCTTCAGAGCGCGTTTCAATTGCACGTTTTCTTCCCGTAGCCGGCGCGATTCCACGGCCTGCGCCACCTGCATCAGCAATTCGTCGTTGGACCACGGCTTGGTGATGTAATCCATCGCGCCGTTCTTGAACGCAGCGCGCGCCATATCAATCGAGCCATACGCGGTGATGAGCACGACGGGCAGAAGGGGATCCCGGCGGTGAATCTCGCGCAGCAGGTCAATGCCGTTGCGGTCAGGCAGGCTTACATCCAGCAGCAACAGGTCGTAGGGCTTTTCTTCGAGCTTGCCCAGGCCTGATTCTCCGGTTTCCGCGCTGGATACTCCGTAGCCCTCGCTGGACAGCAGCAGTTCCAGGCCTTCACGGATTTCAGATTCATCATCAACCACGAGAATCGAGCCCTTAGACATGAACCGCTTTCCTGACCGCAGGGAACTCAACGTGGAAGGAAGTTCCCTTGCCCGGCGTGGAGCGCACATCCACCTTTCCCGCATGCTCCTTGATAATGCCATAGCTCACCGAGAGGCCCAGGCCCGTGCCCCGGCCGCTTCCTTTGGTGGTGAAAAATGGATCGAAGATCCGGTGAATGTGCTCGCGTGGAATGCCCGCGCCTGTATCCACGACTTCGATCTCCACGCTTCCGTTTTGCGCCAGCGTGCGGATCTCCAGCATGCCTCCGCCGGGCATGGCGTCCCGGGCATTCAAAAAGAGATTCAAGAATACCTGCTGGAGCTTGTTGGCCGAGCCACGCACCGGCGGAAGCTTTTGAGCCAGATTCTTCACCACCTGAATCTGCGAGGCCTTTAAGGGGTGCGTCACGAGCGAGAGCGTGTCTTCAAGCACGCGATTCACGTCCACATCGCTCAGTTCGGCCGCGCCCGTCCTCGAAAAATTGAGCAAATTGTTGACGATTTCGCTAGCGCGGAAGGTCTGCTTGACGATCTTTTCGATGATGGAGTGCCGCGGATCGCCCTCGGGCATCTGCTTGGCGAGCATCTGGATGTAGTTGGAAATCACGGCGAGCGGAGTATTGACCTCGTGAGCCACTCCGGCCGCCAGCAGACCAAGGGAGGTCAGCTTTTCCGTTTGCGACATCTGCTCTTCCATGCGCTCGCGTTGCGTCACGTCGTCGAAAAGCAGCAGCCGCCCGATGCGCTCTCCCGATTTGCTCACCAGAGGCGCGATGGAGACGTTCAGCGTCAGCGATCTGCCCTGATACTGCAAGCGCTGCTTATAAATGCCGGTGATCTGCTCGCCATTGCCCCGCCGCGCGATTTCCGTGGTCAGTTCGGCGGGAAGTAGTGCGCCCAACTCGCTGCCGACAGCATCCTGTCGCGCCACGCCGAACAACTGCTCCATTCGCGTATTCCAGCTCTCCACGATTCCGCCGAGATCCACGGCCAGCACTCCGACATTCAAGGATTCCACGATGTTTTCGCTGAAATCCTTCAGCCGGGCGATCTCCAGCGCTTTCTGTTCCAGCGACGAATACAACTGAGCGTTGTCCAGCGCGACGGCCACGTAGCCTGCGATCGTTTGCACGAGCTCCACGTCATCGCTCGAAAGAAAATCGCCGTCCACGGTCTTGCCGAGTCCCAGGACCGCAACGGTATGTTCCCGGATGCGGCAGGGGACGAAATAGTTCAGGTCCAATTGCTCCAAAGAATGCCGGATGGAGTCGCTCACATCTCTCGCCGCGCGGGGCGACTCGAAGAAGAGCGCTCCGCGGGCAAATTCGGACCGGGCCGGATCGAGAAAGCTCAAATCCAAATGCTCGCTGAAACGCACGCCCATGGATCTCGCAAGCCGCATCTGTCCGGGGCGCAATGGCTCCTCGACGAAGATGGCCAGGCGGTCCACCAGGAGTGTTTGCGAAACGCGGTCCATCACCGACCCCAGCATGGGATCGAGCCGCACTTCGTTCGTGAGCGTCCTGCCGAATTCGATCAAAGTGCGCCGGTAATCCAGCCGGTCGCGGTAGAAGAAACGGTCCAGCCTCGCCTGAATCCATTCCCGGAATGGCTGGAAGAAAAACGCTGCGATCACGATGGCGATCATTCCGCCGATGGGACCGTTCGTCGGCGTATGGAAGATTTCCGCGATCAACGCGACCAGCGCGAAATAAACCGCGGCCACTCCGGCCGTGGCAGCGGTGTAGGCCAAGCCGCGCTTGAAAATGATGTCCACGTCCATGAGCCGGTAACGGATGATGGCGTAGCCGAAGCACAGCGGAATCAGCACCAGGCTCAGAACGGAAATGTTCACCCACGAACCTTGCGGTACGTCGAGCAGGAAGGGAACGATATACAGCAGCGTAAACGGCGCACTTCCTGCCAGCGTTCCCCCGGTCAGCCACTTCAACTGTTGACGCAGGACTCCGGAGGGAGCCTGCCGGAAACTCCGGTAGAAAACCCCTCCTGCGAGTAAGAAGCAAGCCCCCAAATAACCAAGTTCGATTTTGTCCAGGAGTACGCGCGCGCCCAGCCACGGCACGAACCCGAGCGTATTGCTGGCCACGGCAAAGTGCAGAAGGAACAATGCCAAGGGTGGCGAATAGACGAGCGCCAGCTTCAGAAGCGACCGGGGCGTTCCCTCGGTGCGCTCCGGGAAAACCACCGCGAAGTGCAGCAGTAGCGCTGGAGCCAGCAAACGCGCGACGACGCTGGACCAGTACACCTCGTAGTCGAACGCATCCAACTTTCCGCTGTAATGGAACGAGTACAGTACGAAGGAAACCAGACAGAAGACATAAAAATGCACGGCTCTCGGCGCGTTCCACCGGCGAATGAAAATAAACAGGCCGATGAACAGATAAAACAGCCCGACAATTCTGGTGTAATCTTCGCTGCTAGCCGGTTTCGTGGCCGGCGCGGTGACCAATGGGGTCTCGAAGGATTCTCCGTTGCGCGCCAGCTTGTAGCGCAACTGGATCCAAAGACCCGCACGGTACAATTTCATGGTTACGCCGACCGCTCTTGGGATCGGCGTTCCATTCACTTCCAGCAGAATGTCGCCGGCCTGGATTCCGGCGCGGGAAGCAGGGGAGTTTGGAGCCACGCGCCACGCCTCTACTCCCTGGGCGGTGTCCCGCCAGGCTACGCCGTCATCGGGGGTCTCAAAGCGTGCCCGCTGATCGAAATTCAAAAGAGCAAAAACCACCGCTGCCATCGTGGCCAACGCCAAGATGACTGCTCCAAAGCTGACGCGGAGGTTCTGCTTCATCGTTCAGTCCGAGAAAAGCACACCCTAGCAAATTCTAAAGGAGCAACTCCCTTTCCATTCTTTGGTAGATTATTGTCTCCAGAACTCTTTTGTTTTGTTCCCCTTATAGAGACTGGGTAGGAGGGGGTCGGCCATTATTCCGTTTCTGGTAGGGTCTCTACAGCTTTCAAAACTCCCCAGATTCCTAAAACTGCACACTCACTCCGCCACGGAAAGTCCGGAATGCCGGCACCAGGACGACCTGCCCATCGCCTGTGTTCATTCTCACATATCCCTGCGCGAGCAGGTTGTCACAATCCGCCATGGCCTCCCAGTGGCCGGGACCGAATTTTGGCAAGGACTGCCTGACCGCGATGTGGAAGTAGGGGTCCATCTGATAAAGCGATTCCCCATAACTGTCCACGCGAGAGAGTGCAGCTCCATCAATCCATTTATAGCCTGCTGAGAATCTGGTTCCCGATCGCTCGATTCTGGCATTCACGTTCGCGCCGAGAGAGTGGCGCGGGACCATGTGCAATTCGTCTCGGAGTATTCCATCTGCTTCGCCCCCAGGAGCAAGCGCGCCAGCCAGGGCGTAGACCGTTGTGAACTCCAGGTCATCGCTCAATTTCTCGTGCAGCGCAATTCGGCCGCCCCAACTGCTACCTGAACCTCCGTCATAGGCAAATCCGCTGGAAAAGACATCCTGAAAATAGTCCGCTTCGGGCAAATCCTGGCCGCGCCCAAAAACCGCCGTGTTGTGGTTGTCATCGTGAAACGCAGCCAATTCAAGAGTTCCGCGCGTTCCGAGTTTTCTGCGTGCGGAAACCTCTTCATGCCAGCCGCTCTGCAGCACCGGTTTCCCGTCTCTCAGCATCAGGGCGGGGAAGGCATCCAACTCATTGATCGCCGCGGAAAGTGCAGCGTCTGTATCGGTCGGCTGTTCCGGTTCGAGAGGGTTCGGCCCCGCAGGTTCCGCGGCAAACACCAGCTCCGCTCTCCATGAATTGCCGATACGCCGTTGCACCGTCAAGTGAGGCCGTAGCGAAGCCGTTGCCTTGCCCAGGCCAACCAGAACGTACTCACCGCCGTAATTCAATACCGTGCCATCGCCTAGGGCCAGCGCCCCGCCCTGCGCGATACGAACTCCGCGAAATGTCATTCCGGAGGGACCGAGACTCGCGCTGCGCACCACGAACGCTGTGTATGGCCCTTCTCCAAGCATCCCGGAGGGCAGCCAAACCGTCGCAACCCCTCCCGAGGTTTGGTCCTGGTGGCTCATTTGACCCGCGATCAGAAGGCGGCTCATCCCGTTCAATTTCTGATCGTAGGCGACAGTCGTGCCTGGCGCGGAGGCCACGTTCGAGACGGAACCGGGACGCAGCGCGCCATCTGTGACCTGAAAAATCATCCGGGGGCGCCGCTGCGATACGTCTCCGCTCGAAAGCGCGACAGTCTGAGTATCGCCGTCATCCCACTGCAGCACAGGCCGCATCCCGGGAGCGGAACGGAGGACCCATTTCCAGTCGTCCGAATCATTCGCAGCCGCTCCTGGCTGGCGGCGCAACTGGTCCAGCGCGGCGAACATGGATTCCAGCTGGATGCGGACCATGGTTGTCAGGTTGGGGCTGATGCGGATGTGTTGATGCAGGGTCGGCAAGAATCCTGCCAAGGTAACCCTGACTGTGTACAAACCCGGCGGAAGCTTATCGCCCCGGAAAATTCCTTGTGTGTTTGTCAGATAATCAAGCGACGCAGCCCCTCCTGCCAGCTCCGGAACAACCTCAACACTCGCTCCCATTTGGGGCGTTCCTGCGGAATCACGCACCACGCCGGCGAGCTTGCCCGCGGCAAGCTTTGCCTGTGCGGCCGCGGAACTCGCGAGGAGAAGCGAACACGCCCCCGCAGCAGCCAGGACCATGGCCCCAAAGATTCGGAGTGGCCCTTCTTTCACTGTCAACTACCTCCCCGGAGCCCCATTCGAGGCTGCTTTCGTCACCTGCGGTTCCTTCACGGTGAAATCTGCCGACCGCGTCACGGTTTGGTTCGCTAAGATGTCTTTGGCGCTGACTTCCAGCGTGTATTTTCCCGGCGCTAGAGTGGCCAGGGGCAGCAGCCTTTCAATGGTCACCTGGTCGCCGGTTTGCTTCATCTCTTGCGAAGTCTCTTTGAACTGCAGGACCTGTTGCTCGCCCTTCCTCACCGTGTATTGGAAAGTTGCGTCGGACTTGTGCGTCTTGTCGTCGGGCTTCAGGTTGTACACCTGCATGTAGATGCCGAGTTTGTCTGCGTTCGTGAAATCGCCTTCCATCCGCGGCCTTACTTTCGAAGAGCCCAGCACGAATTGCCCCGCGCCGATCTGTTTCGTTGGAACGTGTTCGATCTCATCCGCCAGGATCAGTGAACTGGCTTCCAGCTTGTCATCCGCATAGCGTGGTACCGCCAGCCTGGTATTGATCACTCCCACATTTCCGCTTTGCACGTCCTTGATCACCAGATCCAAACGGTACAAACCCGGACGCAGCGGAAGCGCCTGCTGAAAGATCGAAAAATGCTTCAAGTACTGCTGGAAAAGGGTATCCGGAGAGTCCGTATTCACCGCGTGCTCGAAGGTTTGCACCACGCGCCCCGTCAAAGTGCTTACCCGGCCAAAAATATTGGCGGTCGCCGAATGCACTCCGTCCTTGTCCTGAAATGAGAGCTGATTGTTGGGAATTTGAATGGTGACCGGAACGAGCACCGTGTCGTCGGTGATCTTTAGAAAATCCGTGCGCCACATGAAATGCAGCTGGTCGCGGACGATGCGTGAAGTCACAATAGACTCAAGATCCTTGAACTTCACCGGCGGCGGCTGTTGGATCTTCGCGTACAGTTCCAAGCGGGTGAATTCGTTCATGCTCTCCGGTTGGGAATTACCCAAAGTGGTCGGAAGATTCGTTCCGTCCGAACGCGTGAATCGGTCCGCCTTGGAAGCCAGCCCCATCTCCTCCAGCAAGCTCAATCCGGCGCCGGGCACATGCAGCAAGGCGTCCTTCTCGGATGGATCCATCGTCAGGTGGTATTCACCTGTTCCCGAAGGATCCACAAATTCCAGAATCACGTTTTCGCCAATCCCCTCAAGATACCGGTAGCGCCACGTTTCCCAGGGATAGGTCGTCGTTTCTCCTCCGCCCTCGTCCATGGGCCGCTCGTAGGTCCCGCCTGTCGGATGCGAATCTATCTCGTCCGGTGGCCCCCAAATAATGTACGTGCGTCCTCGATCCGTCTTCCACCCGGGGATGCCGGATGCAAAATGTTCATTTGCATAGGCAATCCGGCGGTAATGCTCTTCCTTAAAGTCGTTGTCCGGCAGGTCCGGGTTGCTGCTTCTGCGCAGCCAGAATTGCTCGATAAACTGCTCGCGCTCCTCGTTTGTGGACAACTGCAGGAACGCCCTGCGCTCTTCCGGCGTAATGATGTACACCACGTCTTCGTTCAGCCATTGCTTGTACTGGTCGTCCAGCTCTTTGAACGCCCTGGACATCTTCTTCTTCTGTTCTTTCGTGAGCTTCTTGGGTGCAGTGAGATCCTGATCCTGTTGCGCCAATGCGGCTGGCAGTACCAAGACTGTAAGGAATGCGGCAGCAAGTAGGGCACGAAGAACCCTGGGCATGACGACACCTCTAACTGTGGGACCTGTGGATTCTACCCTTTGGACAAGCACATCGTCAAATGCGGAATCTCCTGCATTATCTGACACTTGTCCCCCGATTGGGGTTAGAACCCTGCTTCCGAATGAGGGTTGCCTGACAAAATTTGACCTGTCCTGACGTACAGCTTCTCTGTGAATCCAAGATTGGCTCAAGAACAGTCCTGAAGCATTACGGGAACGGTTTAGGTAGGACCTACTCCCTGGACTTTTTCACTGTACGCGCTGAATTTGCGATTCCGACCCTACGAGCGTATCAAAGATCGCCAACACATGCCGCCGGTACTCCAGCATGCGCGAAAAAATGTCTCGCAGCTGGGGCTCGCGTTGCGCTTCTTTGTGCCACTTGGCCAGAACCGCCGCCGGAACTTCGATATCCTGGCGCAGTTTTTCCGCGGAATGCCCACGGAGGAACAATCCGTAGAAGAAAGCCGCCTCCCGTTGCGGAAACGCAAAATCGCCTGTGCCATCCAACGGGACAAGTTGTGCCGATGCAGCCATAAAGAAAACGCAGTTTACCCAAAAGCGCCTTTGCGTCAAGTAGTACGATCAGTTTCCCGCCGCGTTCCTGCTAACCCCTCCCTCGGGACAGGGGCCGGACAAACCGAATAACTCGCGCGACACTCTCGTTTGCCCCTGGGGCTAAGCCGACGGTAAGATGCTTAGAGATATGGCCCGGATACCTAAGACCGGCAGTGCTTCTCCCTTTGGCAAGCTCTTTCGTTTTGCCTTACTGCGGGGCCTTCGCTCCGTGGAGGTGGATCCGGAAGAGTTCCGGCGTTATCTGGCCAAGCGGCACAAACTCCATGTTTCCAGCTTCGACCGGATGCACCAGGTTCCCGTCGAGCGGCTGGATTCCATCGCGCGCATTTTGATTCGCGATGCGGGGCGTTGGGCTCTTGCAGAAGGGGCGGGTTTCGGTCTCGGCGGTGTTCTTACGCTCGTTCCAGACGCCAGTTTGCTTACGATCATCACATTGCGCCTGATCCAGCGTCTCTGCCTCCTGTACGGTTTCGAGCCGCAAGGCCTGGACCAGCGCCGCGAACTGTGGCTTGCTGCTGCCGCCGCAACGGGCGTTGATTTTGGCAAGGATCTCGCGGAAAAGCAGGTGATCGAAAAGCTGGCCCCGCGGATCGCCGAACGCCTCGCTTTGAGTTTGGGGGAAGATGCTGCTGGAAAATGGGTCGGAAGACTCGTTCCGCTGGCAAGTTCTGCGGTTGCCGGAGGTTTGAATTTCTTCTTTGTGCGCGCATGGGGGCGCAAGGTCCAGCGCAACCTCAGCGCGCGTCACGTTGGCGCTCGGCCCACTCCCGTTCGTTCTCTTGCTCTTTCGCCCGTTCCCGTCAGCGTCGCGTAATGTTACCGTGGATCTGCGTGCGGGGATCGCTCCGTTTCGCCGTATAAGCCGCTGTCATGCGCTTGCTTTCATTTCTCCTCGTTGCTGCAATCATTCCGACCTTCTCGCTCTCGTTTGCATCGCGCGCTTGCTTTGCGCAACTCCAGCAAGAGGAAGTTCGAGGCTCTCCGGCCGAACCCTCGGATGCCGCCGAAACCCGCGCGCAGATCGCTCAAGTTGAAAAGCTCTTGCCAGGATTCGCCGATCCCGGCGCCGCCTTCTATTTTATCGCCGGTGCTCACCGCCATCTCGGCGAAATTCTGGATGCTCTCAGCAATCTCAAGAAGTGCGTGGATCTTGAAGAAGGTTTTGATCCTTCGGGCGATCCCGTTTTTGCGGGACTCCAGGGTTCTCACGATTTTGATTCGCTGGTGGAGAAAGCCCAGCGGGATTTTCGGCCGGTGTCTCATTCTCGCGTGGCCGTGTGGACGGATGAAAGGGACCTCATCCCCTACGGTCTGGAATGGGATTCCCGGAAAAATCTCTTTTACCTGAGCAGTCTGAATCGCAGGAAAATCATCCAGCTGACTTTGGAAAGCCGGGCTTCTGATTTCGTGCCTTCAGGCCGCGACCATATCTTGCCCGTGCGCGGAATTCGCGTGGCTGCCTCGGACGGCACGGTGTGGGCCTCTTCGTCCACCCAGGAAGGGCAGAGCGAGCTGCTGCACTTCGATCCCTCCGGCAAGTTGCTGGGACGTTTCGCTCCGGGTGCTTCCGGACCGCACACCTTCAATGACTTGGTCATCGCCGGCCGGAACGGCGTCTTCGTGACTGATGGACTCGGCAATGCCGTTCTTCACTTCGATCCACGAAACAGGACGTTTTCAAAGCTGGTGCTCCATCGCCCGCTCTTTTATCCCAGCGGAATTGCACTGGACAAGGATCGCCAGACTCTCTTCGTCGCCGATTCCTTGGGAGTGATTCGCGTCAACCTTTCAGACGGCTCCAACCGGGATGTGGATCCCGGCCATCGCAACACCCTGGCAGGTGCCAGCGGGCTCTACTGGCACGCGGGGAGCCTTATCGCCATTCAGAACGGCATTGGTTCGCCCCGAGTCGCCACCTTCAAGCTCTCGGAGGACGCCTCACGCGTTACGCATACCACGATTTTGGAATATCGCACCATGTTGACTTCCCTCCCCACCACCGGGGCCCTTCGCGGGTCGGACTTCTATTTCATCACCAACAGCCACATGGACAACCTGTTGAATAACGTGATCCGGGACACCACGCTGCTCGAACCGGTTCGCATCGCCGTCGTCTCAATTCCCTAGACCGGCCCGATTTCCATGGGTCGGCGGCACATTCGCGGGCCCTTCGAGAGATTGCTCTTGCGTCCCCGCCGCCCCGTTAGGCAGAGTTGTCACCGATGCTTCTCCGCCTGCCAAATCCCGCTTCCCGCGCCGCGGTCCTTTTCGCGGCTTTTGTGCTGGCCCTCGCTCTCGCATTCTTCAGCGTTCGCAATGCCCTTGCCCACCATGCTTCCCAGCTCGGCACCCAGGCGGGCTACGAACGCGCCGTCCGTCTTGAGCCCTCGAACGCTCTCAATTGGTATCTTCTCGGCCGCTATTGGCAATACAGCATGGATCAAACCGATCCCCAGCAAGCCATTCGCGACTATCGCATTTCACTTTCCCTCGATCCCCTTTCCGCCGATACCTGGCTCGATTTGGCAACCGCATACGATGGGGAAGAGGATACAGCCCACGCTCGGGAAGCATTCCTCGCCGCAAAACGCGTTTATCCTTCGTCCGCGGAAGTTTCCTGGCGTTACGGAAATTTTCTCCTTCGCGAAGGAGAGTTGGACTCCGCCTATTCTGAAATTCATCAGGCGGTGGAGCTGGACCCAAAGCGCGGCACCGAGGCATTTTCGCGCTGCTGGCGAGCGTCGCCGGATCTGAACGCGATTCTCGACAAAGTTCTTCCGCCTTCAAAGGACATCTATCTTGGCGCCATTCGTGAACTGGTTGTTGAAGGCCAACTCGACCCTGCTCTGCAAGTTTGGTCCCGTTTGGTCGCCTTGCATCCGGCGATGTCGCCCAAGGAAATTGCTCCCCTGGCCAACGCCCTGCTGCAGCGTGGCCGCGCAGAGGACGTGGAACTTCTTTGGCAGCAGGCAGTTTCCTTGATGGACAATCCTCCCTCCGATCCATCGGGCTCCGTCATTTGGGACGGCAGTTTTGAGTCGGGCATTACCGGCGACGGTCTTGCCTGGCAAATCTCCCCGGCTCGGAATGGCGTGCTTGCCACGCTCGATACCGCGCAGGCCCACAGCGGCAAGCAATCATTGCGTTTGATGTTCACTGGGGACGACAACATCGAATATACCGGCCCCTGCCATTTCGCCGTCGTCACGCCGGGAAGCGCCTACCTGTTCTCGGCTTGGATCCGGACCGAGGCTCTCACCACGAATGAGGGAGTTCGCTTTCGGATCTTGAGTTTCACGCCGTCGGGGAATCAAACCGCCGAGACACCCGATGTCCACGGCAGCGAGCCCTGGACGGACATCACACTCCCTTGGGCTGCACCGCAGGGCGCTTCCATTGTCCAGGTTTGCATCGTGCGAAAAATCTCCGGCAGTCCCGACGGGGATATTCAAGGCACTGCTTGGGTGGATGATGTTTCGCTGGTGCCGTTGTCCTCCCAGGGCGGGAAGCCATGAAGATTCTTCGTTTTGGTCTGTACACCCTGCTCGCTTTTGCGGTCCTGGCTCATGGCGGAGTGGAAGACTGGGCACGCGCAGTCCTTGAGACGGGCGCGGGGATTCTGTTTCTGGCTTGGGCTGCCCGCTTTTTTGTTCAGGGCCAGGAGCGGATTTCCTTTCCGTCTCTTCTGCTGCCGCTCTCTGCCTTTTTCTTGCTCGTCTGCGCGCAATGGTTTTTCCGCCGAACCGCATCCTCTTTCGACACGCGCATCGAGCTGCAACTTTTGTTGGCGGATTTGCTCATTCTCTTCGTTGCGGCGCAAATCTTTCAGTCCATCGAGGATTGGCGCGGATTTTTCTGGTTCATCATGATCTTCGGCTTCCTGGTCTCCGGATTTGGAATCTTGCAGCATCTCACCTTCAACGGAAAACTCTATTGGTTCAGGGAGATGCGGTACGGCGGCGTTCCATTCGGGCCTTATGTCAATCGCAATCACTTCGCGGGATTCGCGGAACTCGTCATTCCCACCGGCCTCGTGCCGCTGGTTCTCGGAAAAGTGCGCCGCGAACGCCGCTTTGTCGTCGGTCTTCTGGTTTTTGTTCCTCTTGCCGCCCTTCTTCTCTGCGCTTCCCGCGGCGGAATCGTCAGCGTCGGCGTGGAGCTTTGCATCCTGACCCTGCTTCTTTTCCTGCGCCGCTCCATCGGCAGGCACGCCTTGGCCGGCGCAGCCGTTCTTGCCCTGGCCATGTTGTTGGTTTCCTGGCTTGGCGTGAAGGAAATTCTTGCCCGCTTTGGTTCCCTTCAAACACTGGAGGTTTCGGAAAGCAAGCGGGCTTCCATGAGGAAGGGTACCTGGCGAATCTTTCTGGACCATCCATTGTCGGGCACGGGCTTCGGCACGCTGCAGATTGTCTACCCGCTTTATGAAACGCAGTACGACGGAAAAATCGTAAATCATTCTCACAATGATTACCTTGAAGCGCTCGCGGAAACTGGCATTCTCGGAGGGCTGTGTTGCGCCTGGTATTTGGGTTTGCTCTTTTTCCAGGGAATATCCAGGATTCTGGAGGCCAACCGCTCCTTCGTTCTTTCTCTGAATCTATCGGGACTGGTCGCCTGTTGCGGATTTCTCACTCACAGCCTGGTTGATTTCAATCTGCATATTCCCTCCAACGCTTTGCTTTTCTTCCTCATGGGTTTGCTCGCAACCATCCCCTTGCGGCCGGCGGCCCCTCTCACCCGTGCCCCCACGCCTGGGCATAGCTCCGGCGGAAATCCCTGATTGACTTGCCCCGCCTGCCTGTATAATCACACTTGGGGGTCATCTATCCGAATGCAGCCAGCCGGACTGGGTGCCGCGACGTGGTGTTTCGTCTCGGGCACTCTTCTCGTAGGAATGCTGGTTCTGGCGCCTCCCGGCCGCGCACAGACGGACCTGCAAACACCACAGCAGGCCAATGAGCGCATTCGCGCGCTCTCGGATACCATTTCTGCGCCTCCACACGATTACGTCATCGGCCGCGGCGATTTGCTCGGCATCGAAGTCTTTGACGTCCCGGAACTTTCGCGCGACATTCGCGTCAGCCAGACCGGAACCATTGGCTTTCCTCTCGTACCCGTTCGTTTGCATATTGCGGGGCTTACCGAAATGCAGGCGGCTCAAAAGATTGCGGAGATCCTGGAGGCGAATGGCTTGGTCTCCCATCCGCAGGTGATCGTTACCGTTAAGGAGAAAAAGAGTAATCCCATCACGGTCGTCGGCGCCGTGGCTCACCCCATGGTGTACGAATCGGACGGCTCCACAACCCTTCTGCAAGTTCTCGCGCAAGCAGGCGGCATCGCGCCCGACGCTGGCGACACGGTCATCATCACTCGCCCCGATATTTCCTCGCAGGATTCTCCGGGCACGCCGCCGCAAATTGGTCCCGAGGACGTCGTGCCCCTCGGTAACACTTCGGCAAACCAGACTCCGCTCCCTTCGCCCCGCTCCACGCCGGCTGCGGCAGCCGCCCCGCCGGTTGGTCCATCCGAATCTGCGGCTGCCGCCGAACCTCCGCCGCTCGGCAACACTTTAACGGTCAATCTTTCGCAGTTGATCGAGTCCGGAGATCCGACGAACAACATCCTCCTCCAGGGCGGCGACATCGTGACCGTTCCCCACGCGGGAATCGTGTACGTTCTGGGCGCGGTCGCCCGGCCGGGAGGTTTCGTCGCCACGAATGATCGTACGCAACTCACCACCCTGAAAGTTCTGGCCCTAGCTGGCGGCTTGAATCGCACCGCCAAGAAGGATCAAGCCGTGATTATCCGTAAAGATTCGCTGGGGCAACAGCATGAAGTCCCGGTAGATCTGGGCAAGATCATCGATCGCAAGGAAGAAGACGTCAGTTTGCTCCCCAGCGACGTCCTTTATATCCCCAATAGCGGCGCGAAGACTGCTCTCATCCGTGCCGCGGAGATTGGCTTGGCTGTCGGGACGGCGGTCGCGATTTACCGCATTGGAACTCGCTAAGGCGCACAAATGAACGAAGATAACAAACTGGTCCCTCGGGAGAGTGGAGCCGCCGCTCCCGTCGAGCTCCTCCCGGTTTCCTCGCGCCTTCCCGTTTGGGAACTCTCTCCGCGCGAGCCCCACCTCTACGATTATCTGTTGATCCTGCGTAAGCACCAGTGGCTCATCCTCTCCTTTCTCCTTGCTGTCGTCACCATCGTTACCATCGCGACCTTCCGCATGCAGCCTGTCTATGTGGCCACGGCGCGCATCGAAATCGACCGCGAAAATTCCAATCTCCTGCCTTTCCAGGGACAAGACTCCTACGATTACATGCTGGATATGGATACCTACATCGAAACCCAGTCCAAGATCCTCACTAGTGAAACTCTGGCCCTGCAGACCATACGTTCTCTCGGGCTCGCTTCCCGTTCTGGCTCATCGGAAAGCGCGTCCGGCGCCATCGCCACCGGCAATTTGGCGAATCAGAAGCGCCCTCCGCAGCTCGGCGAATTTCTCGCCAGTCTCAGCGTCAAGCGCGTTCAGAACAGCCGCTTGCTCGACGTCAGTTTTGAATCCACGGATCCCCAGCTCGCCGCCAGGGTCGTCAATGAGCATATCGAAAACTTCATCCAGCAGAATTTTCGAAGCAAATATGAGGCTACCACCCGTGCCTCCACTTGGCTTGCCGACCAGCTCAACGAACTGAAGATCAAGGTCGAGAAATCCGAAGACGCCCGGCTCGCTTATGAGCGCCAGAATCAGATTTGGGAGCTGGACGACAAACAGAACATAACCACCCAGCGCCTCGCCGATCTGAACAAGGAGCTTACCGACGCTCAGACCGAACGCATGAAGAAGGAAGCCCTCTACGAATTCGCCAAATCCGGAAACGTCGAGGCCGTGCCCCAGATTCATGACGATACGGTGCTTCAGGACCTTCTTAGAAAGCGCGCCGAAACCTCCACGCAATACACGGACGCCCTCAACCAGTATGGTCCCAACTTTCCCAAGGTGCAGCGGCTTCAGGCCCAAATCAAGGAAATTGACAACCTCATTGACGAGGAAAAGAAAAACGTCCTCGACCAGATCTCCAGCGATTACCAGGCCTCCACCGAGCGGGAATCCCTCCTTTCCAAGGCCCTTGACCAGCAGAAAGTGGAAGCAGGCGAAATGGCGGAACGCCTCGTTCAGTACAACATCCTGACCCGCGAGGCGGAAGCCAATAAAGCCATGTACGACGGCCTGCTCACCAAACTCAAGGAAGCCGACATTGCTGTTGGCCTCAAATCTTCCAACATTCGCGTCGTTGATCCGGCCATGATTCCCTCGACTCCCGCGCGGCCCGCCAAGACTCGCAATATCGCGCTCTCCATTCTTGTCGGGTTGGTCGGTGGAATTGGCCTTGCACTCCTTCGCGAATATCTCGACAACACAGTCAAAACTCCCGATGATGTCGAATCATTGGCCAGATTGCCTTCCCTTGCCGTCGTCCCTGCCTTCGCGGATACCAATGGTACGGGAAAGCGGAACCGGCTTTTGGGCTCGCCATCCACCAACGGCCACGATAAACGCGTCGAACTCGTTGCCCAACATCTTCCCAAATCCCAGACTTCCGAAGCCTTCCGCGCTTTGCGCACGGCTCTGCTTCTGTCGCAGGCCGATCATCCTCCCCAGGTCATTCTCGTCACCAGCGCTCTTCCACGCGAAGGCAAGACAACCGCTGCCGCCAATCTGGCCGTCACTTTGGCGCAACTCGGCGACCGTACGCTTCTTGTGGATGCCGACCTGCGCAAGCCCGGCGTGGGCCGCATCCTCGAACTGACTGAAGGCAAATATGCCGGGCTCAGTTCCTATCTCGCCGGTGTTTCCAGCCTGGATCTGGTCACCGTTCCGCACCCCGCCATTCCCAATCTCGCGGCAATACCGACGGGCCCGCTTCCTCCCAACCCTGCCGATCTTCTTTCTTCGCACAAGCTCGCTGACGCCATCGCCAAATTGCGTACCCAATACAAATTTATCGTCATTGATTCGCCTCCCATCATGGCCGCCACCGACGCCGTCATTCTTTCCGTTCAGGCTGACGGCGTGCTACTCGTCGTGCGCAGCGGCGAAACTCCCAAGGAAGCCTTTACCCGCGCGCGCGACCTTCTCATCGGCGTCAAGTGCCACCTTCTCGGCGTCGTCCTGAATGCTGTGGATTCCAGCGCGCCGGACTACTATTATTCTTACCGCTACTATCCATATTCCTACGGATACGGTCCCCAGGAAGCGACTGAAGCCGCACATGAGCACGATTCGATTCTTTCCAAGTCGCGGCGGAGCGCGGCTTTATCCGAAGACGACGATGACCAGGCCCTTTAAGGAGGCACTTTGCGCTATCTAATCACTGGCGGCGCTGGATTCATCGGCTCCCATCTCGCGGAACGCTTGCTCGATCGCGGCGACCGCGTCGTCCTGCTCGACAATCTCTCTACGGGCAGCGTCGAAAACATTCGTTCCTTCAAGGATTCCCAGCGCCTCGAATACCACCTCGATTCCATTGAAAACCGCCATCTCGTCGCGGAGCTCGTGGATGACGCGGAGGTGATCATTCATCTCGCTGCCGCCGTCGGTGTGCGCCTCATCGTCGAAAGCCCGGTCCGCACCATCGAGACCAACGTCAATGGCACTCAGCGGATTCTCGAAGCCGCCGCCAAAAAACGGAAGCTCGTGCTCACCGCTTCCACCTCCGAAGTCTATGGCAAGAGCACTCAAGTTCCCTTCCGCGAAGAAGCCGATCTGGTTCTCGGTCCCACCACCAAAGGCCGCTGGAGCTACGCCGCCTCCAAAGCTCTCGACGAATTCCTGGCCCTTTCCTACTGGAAAGAAAAGAAGGTTCCCGTGATCATCGTGCGTCTCTTCAATACCGTCGGGCCTCGCCAGACCGGACGCTACGGCATGGTCGTGCCCAATTTTGTTGGCCAGGCTCTGGAGAACGCCCAAATCAGCGTTTACGGTGACGGCAAGCAATCCCGCTGCTTCTGTGACGTCCGCGACACCGTCGAATCCCTCCTCCGCCTCATGGATTCAGACCGCGCCGTGGGCGAGGTGGTGAACGTCGGCAATACCGAGGAAATTTCTATCGAGGATCTGGCGAAGACCGTCAAGCTCCGCACGCAGAGCAGCTCGGAAATCGTCTACGTCCCTTACGATCAGGCCTATGAGCCCGGTTTTGAGGACATGATGCGGCGTGTTCCCTGCGTGGACAAATTGCAATCTCTCACCGGCTTCCGTCCGCAAACTCCTCTTTCGGAAATCATTGATCGCGTCGCCGCCGATCTGCGCAGCAAAAAAGCTGCTCTTCCCCAGCGCGTGGCAAGCAGCTCCGTCGCCTGACCTGATGCTACAAGCCAGGTTCTCCTCGCTGTTCATCCTCGCTCGTTTTCTCTGCCTCCTCGCTGCTATACTCCCCTCTGTCTCTTTACACCGGTTTCGCCGGGAAACGGCAGCGCTCTTCGTTACAGGTCAGGCGTCCCCTTCGCCGGTATTGGGTGAGGTATGGCGCACAGTTTGAACCGAACTGGAACTGCGACCTTGCGTAGGCCCGGTCTCATTCTCTTCATCTTGTTCTTGCTCTCCGTTCCTCTTCTGAACCCCTGGGTCCGCGGCGACGGCGTCGGCTACTACGCCTTTGCTCGCGCTCTGCTCATTCAGCACAATTTGGACTTCACTGCCGATTACCAGCACGCCAATCCCAGCTTTCGAGATATCCGCATAGACGCCGTTGGCCAGCCCAAGGCGATGTTTCGCACTTCCACTGGATATCTGGATAACCATTTCACCATCGGCCCCGCAATTCTCTGGGCGCCATTTCTCCTGGTGGCTCATGCCGGTGTGCTCATCGCTCGCGGCCTTGGTTTTTCCGTCCTCGCCGATGGTTTCTCTGCTCCTTACCGCTTCGCCATGGCTTTCGGAACCGGTTTGTATGGATTTCTCGGGCTCCTGATTGCTTTCCGCATCGCTCGAAAGTACGTGGACGAAACTTGGGCCTTGCTTGCCACCCTTGGCGTGTGGGCGGCAACTTCCTTGCCCGTTTACATGTACCTGAATCCTTCCTGGTCTCACGCCCATTCCGCTTTCGTGGTCGCCTTGTTTTTCTGGTATTGGCATGACACCCGGGAAAAACGCTCACTCCTGCAATGGGTCATCCTCGGAGCCATCGCCGGCCTGATGCTTGATGTTTACTATCCGAATGCCACCATTCTGGCCATTCTTGCCGTGGAAGCCATCGGTTCGTATGGGGCGGCTTTTCGCGCCAGGTCGCCCGGACGCCCTGGCGTTTCGCAACTCCTTCTGGCTCATGGTTTGTTTCTCGCTGCTGCCCTCGTCTTTCTTTTGCCCACTTTCATCACGCGTTCCATACTTTACGGCAGCCCTTTCAAATCCGGCTACATTCCCCTTGGCTTTTGGAATTGGACGTCTCCTTACTTTCTCCAGACGCTCTTCTCATCCAACCACGGCCTGATCGCCTGGACCCCTTTGATTCTTTTCTCGCTGGTCGGGCTGGTTCTCTTTTGGCGGCAGGTGCCGCACGTCGGCGGCCCTATCCTCTTGGCCGTCGTCGCTTTTTATTACTTCATCGCGTCTTATCCCGATTGGGCAGGCATCTCCTCCTTCGGCAACCGGTTCTTTGTTTCCCTTACCGTTTTCTTCGTTCTCGGGCTCGCCATATTCTTGCAGCAGGTCGCGTCTTATTTTCGCCGCCGTGCTACCGCTCTGGCCGCCGCCTCGGTCCTCCTCGCGTGCTTCACTCTTTGGAACTTCGGCCTCATGTTTCAATGGGGCACCCACATGATTCCCGCGCGGGGTCCGGTCTCCTGGAGCGAAATCTTCCACAACCAATTTTTCGTTGTTCCTCGCGAACTTTCTTCGGGCGTCCGCGGCTATCTCTTCCATCGCAAAGCGCTCATGCGTACCATCGAACAGCGCGATCTGGAACAATTGAACCAGGCGCCGCACCGTGAACCATAAGTCCAATTCGCTTTCCCTCGCAGACAGGTTCTTGGAGTCCCGTTTTTCCGTCCGCAGCGGGGATCCCTGCGTGCCCTCTCATGTCTAGCGTCAGCGTCTACATCCCCGCCTACAACGCCGCCGAATTTCTCGCTCGTTCCATCGAAGGTCTTCTCGCTCAAACGCGCGCACCGGACGAGATTCTTGTGATTGACGACGGCTCCGCCGACGAGACTGCCTCGATCGCTTCCCGCTTTCCGCAAGTTAAATTGATTCGCCACGAATACAACCGCGGCCTCGGCGCCGTCCGCAACACCGCCTTTCGCTCCACCCGCAATGAATTTGTCGCTTCCATTGACGCCGATTGCGTCGCCGATCCCGCCTGGCTCGCGAATCTCCTTACGCACCTCGAAGATCCGAAGGTCGCCGCCGTCGGTGGCCGCCTTATTGAAGGCGTTCAGCGTTCCATCGCCGATCGTTGGCGCGCCGCTCACATGCCGCAAAACTGGGGCGCTTCCTTCGTCCGCAATCCCAAATTTCTCTTCGGCTGTAACAATCTGTTCCGCAAATCCGTCGTTCTGGAAGTTGGGGGCTACGACGAAAATATGCGCACGAACGGTGAAGATACCGGCATTTGCGAGCAATTGCGCCTTCATGGCTGGCAGTACGTTTACGAACCCGCCGCGCTGGCCACGCATTTGCGCTACGACACCATTCCCTCCATCCTCGAAACTTACTGGCGCTGGTGGAAATTCGGCGTCAATGCCTACGCCAACGGTGTCCGCTTGCGTTCCGTGATCGGCCACGCGCTTTTCGTCCATTTCCGTTACACTTTTCTCGAGCTTCTCGCCGATGATCTGCGCGCGCGCAGGCTCGGCCTTTTGCCTATGGATTTTCTTGCCCTCGCTTATCTGCCTTATCGCGACTTTCGGCTCTGGCTTGCCGCTCGTTCGGCTCCTCCGGAACCGCGTTCAGCTTCGGAGGCTTGAACTGTGCACATTCTAATCACCGGCGGCTGCGGTTTCGTGGGTTCCGAGCTCGCTCTTCGCTTTCGCGAGCAGGGCCACCGCATCGTGGTCATGGACAATCTTGTCCGCCGCGGCAGCGAATCCAATCTCGATCGCCTCAAGAATCATGATATTGCTTTTGTCCACGGCGACGTTCGCAACGCCGAGGACTTCGCGAATCTTCCTCGCGGCATTGAATTTGTCTGCGATACCAGCGCCCAGCCTTCCGTCGTCATCGGCTACTCGAATCCCGTATTCGACATCACCAACAACGCTCTCGGCGTCCTACACGTCCTCGAATTTGTCCGCCATCATCGTTGCCCGCTTCTTTTTTTCAGTTCCAATCGCGTCTATGGCGCCGACCGCCTCAACGCTCTTCCTCGCCGCGAAACCCCCACTCGATTCGAATGGGACGCCGCCGCGTGGCAGAACATTCCCGCGCACGAGCGCCCTCGCGGTTTCGATCCCGTTCACGGCGTCTCCGAGGAATTCAGCATTGACGGCGGCCAACGCAGCATTTATGGCCTCAGCAAATTGATGGCGGATGCCTCCTGCCAGGAATACGCGCAGGCCTTCGATCTACCGATTGTCGTCAATCGCTTCGGCGTCATTTCCGGTGCCGGACAGTTCGGGAAAGCCGATCAAGGCTGGGTCGTCTGGTGGGCCGTCGCCCATTATTTCGGTCTTCCCTTGAAATATATCGGCTGGGGTGGCAAGCAGGTCCGCGACATTCTATTCCTCGACGATGTTTGGAATCTGGTGCAAACGCAGATGAGCCGGATCTCGGACTTCCGCGGCGACGTTTTCAATCTCGGTGGCGGCGCTGCAAATTCCCTCTCGCTCCTCGAAGCCACTCGCCTTGTCGAATCCCGCCTCGGCCGCTCCATCACCATCCCGCACGAAGATACCGTCCGTGCCGCGGACATCGCTCTCTATTACACCGACAACCGCAAAGCAGGAAAAATTCTCGGCTGGAAGCCTCAGGTCTCTTGCGAGGCCGGTTTCGAACTTATCTTTGCTTGGATTCGCAATAATGAAGCGGAGCTTCGCTCACGCTATCTTTCTGCAAGATAGTTTTTCAAAGGAATCTTGTTGAATCCCAAGGCCACCCAACAGTCAACGGTCAGCTCATCTGGCTCTGAGAATTCCGTGCAGAAAGCTGCTCATACATCGTCGTGTCCCGCGTGTCTTCTCGTTTCCAGCGAACCTTCTCACGAAACCTTCTACTCCTTCACGCTTCACGCCTGCCCTCATTGCGGCCTGCACTACTGGGAGCCGCGCAATCTCCCCGACTCCGGCTGGTATCAGCGCATGTACCACGGCCGCGACGTCCGTCTTATGCCTCTCGAGCCCGGCCATCGGCTCTTCTTGCGCGATCCCAAGGCTCCTCGTGCGGGCTCCTTGCTCGATATCGGCTGCGGCACCGGCAATTTCCTGGTCGCCGCTCAAAAAGCGGGCTATGCCGTCACCGGAACTGAGCTCGATCCCAGCGCCGCCCGCTTTGCCAGCGAAAAGTGCGGCTTGCCTCGCGTTCTCTCCTTCACTCTCGCGCAGTTCGTGGATCAATACCCTGACGAAAAATTTGACGTCGTCACTTTTTTTGAAGTGCTGGAACATCAAGCTGATCCGTTTCGATTCCTTTCGAATGCCCGCTCTTGCCTCCGGCCCGGCGGCTGCATCGCTCTCAGCGTCCCTAACCGCCGCCGCTGGCGAGTTGGCCTCGACCCCATTGACTATCCCCCCAACCACTTCCTCCGTTGGGATGCTCCTTCCTTGAGGCGATTCCTCGAGGCCCAGGGCTTTGAAATCCTCACCCTGTACGAACAACCTGCCGGGATTTCCTATACCGCACAGATGATCAACGTTTCGCTTCGTACCGGCATCTCTCGCGCCGTGGTCCCCGATTTGCCTCCCGTATTTCGCGACACTATCCAGGAAAAAGGCGATTGGGACATGCAGGCTTCCTTGCGCGACCCTTCTGCGCGCCGTCGCATCTTCGAAGCCCTCTCCAGCCTCAAGTTTGCTGCCTGCTTCCCTCTGGCCGTTCTTTGGATGCCAGTCGTCAGGCTCCGCGGCTATCGCGACGCTTTCCTCTACTGTCTCGCGCGGAAAAAGGATTGATCGCGGGCCTGCCGTGCGCCTGTTTTTTTCGCGCGCGCAGTACTTCTTTCTCTTGCTCCCATTGCCTCCTGGAACTCTTCTAAGCTAGCCTTATGCAAATGAAGACCATTCTGGTAACGGGAAGCAGCGGTCTCATCGGGTCGGAAGCCGTCGAGCATTTTGACCGTCAGGGCCATCGCGTCATCGGTGTGGATAACAACATGCGCCGCGAATTCTTCGGCCCCGCCGGCGACACTCTTTGGAACCTCGAACGCCTCAAGAGTGTCACGAATAACTTCACTCCTGTCGCCATTGATATTCGCGACCGCGCCGCCGTTGAACAGCTCTTCACGCACCATCCCTTCGACCTCATCATTCATTGCGCCGCGCAGCCCTCGCACGACAAAGCGCGCGACATCCCCATTCTCGATTTCGAGGTCAACGCTCTCGGCACCCTCCTTCTTCTCGAAGCCGCTCGCCGGCATTCGCCCGAAGCCGTTTTCATTTTCATGAGCACCAACAAAGTCTATGGCGATGCTCCCAACGAAATTCCTCTCCAAGAGCTCGAAACTCGTTACGATTACGCTCGCTCGGACGATTTCAAAGGCATCACGGAAGATTGCCGCATTGACCGGACACTGCATTCTCTCTTCGGCGCTTCCAAGGCCGCTGCTGACCTCGTCGCCCAGGAGTACGGCCGCTATTTCAAGATGAACGTCGGAATTTTCCGCGGCGGCTGCCTCACCGGGCCCTCGCATTCCGGCGTCGAGCTCCACGGCTTTCTCTCCTATCTGGTCAAAGCCACGCTCACCGGCCGCCAGTACTCCGTTTTTGGCTATAAAGGCAAACAGGTCCGCGACAATATCCACAGCCACGACGTCGTGTCCGCCATGGAGGCTTTCGCGGAAAACCCGCGTCCCGGCGAGGTCTACAATCTGGGCGGCGGCCGCGAAAACAGCATCTCCATGATCGAAGCCATTGACCGCATCAATCGAATGACCGGAAAGAAGCTCGAATGGCGCTATATCGAGGAAGCGCGCAAGGGCGACCACATCTGCTACATCTCCGATCTTTCTAAATTCCGCTCCCATTATCCCGGCTGGCGCATCACCCGTTCTCTCGACAACATTCTGGAAGAAATCGTCGCCGCGCAAAGCCAGTTGCAGGCGGCTTCGAGCGGCTCGTGACCCGCTGCGTGGTTCAGGAGGCGGCGCTCCTCGTCCGCTGAACGATGCCCTTCGCAAGCGTACTCATTGACACCTTCAATCATGAATCGTTCATCGAAAAAGCTGTTCTCAGTGTTCTTGAACAGGATCTTCCCGCCTCCGATCGCGAAATCATCGTTGTGGACGACGGTTCGAACGACCGCACTCCGGAAATCCTCCGCAAATTTCAATCGCAAATCCGGGTGATCCGAAAGAAAAATGGCGGCCAGGCCTCTGCGTTCAACACCGGCATTCCGGAATGCCGAGGCGAGATCATCGCTTTTCTCGATGGCGACGATTGGTGGGCTCAGGGAAAGCTCCGCCGCGTTGCGGAACTTATGGCCGCCGATTCTTCGCTCGGCATGATCGGACATGCCATCATCGAATCTTTCAACGATGGTTACGAGCGCGCCGTCGCGCCTTCGGCGGAAAAACGCTTTCGGCTCGACTCGCTTCCCTCCGCGGAATTTTTCCGTTCGAACCGCTGCTACTTCGGCACCAGCCGTCTTACGTTATGCGCGCGTCTGGCTAGAAAAATCCTTCCGATTCCCGAATCCATCATCATCGAAGCCGACGAATATCTTTTTACTCTGGGAGCCGCCCACGCCGATTCGCTACTGCTAACCGATCCGCTTACTCACTATCGCATTCACGGCGCGAATCTTTTCATGGCCTCTAGTGCTCTTCCCGGCGGCGAACTCCGCAAAGCTCGCTCTCTCGCCGCGCTTGTTGACGCCCTGCGCACCGCGCTTCCCGCCGCCGGCGTTCCCGCGGATGCCGTGGCTTCCGTCCTCGAACTCGTGCATGCCGAAGCCACGCAACTGCGTTTGCAGACGCAAGGTGGTTTCTCCTGGGATACATATCGTACCGAGAGCACGCTCTACCGCATCCAGCATTCGAATGCTCCGTGGAAGAGCGGCGCTTTCCGCGCGCTCTCGATGATTCCGGCTTTGCTTCTTCCTCCGCGCTGGTTTTACTCCGGCCGCCGCTGGCTCGGTTCGCGCTCCTGGTACAAGCGCGCCCGCCGCGATCTCATTCCCGTGCCACAACTCGTCAAACCAGCCGCTCCTCCCGTTACGCACAACCGAAGCACCCGGCCTTAGCCCGGCATCGTGACCGTCATTGCCGCCGTCGGTTGACACTGCGTTGCACTTCCGCAATCACTTTGATCGTTTCGTTTGGCGCAATCGTCAGAATCTGCCCTTTGGCTCGATATGGTTTCAGTTCCTCCGGATTCATCCAGTGCAGCCCCCAGCCGTTCTCAATCGCCAGTAGCACGTATTTTCCGGGAACCACATTGGCCAGCGTGAATGTGCCGTCACTGTCGCTCTGGTCTCTTCGCGAATCCTGCTCCAGGTTTTCTCCCGAACCGGGCACCATCAGGACCATCACTCCTGCTTCCGGCTTCCTGTCCAGTTTCGCCACTCCCGTCACTTGTCCCAGCCCTCTTCCGACCGAGATGTTCAGCTGCACGTCCGCCGCTCCCTCAATCTTGATTTCTCGTCCGAAGGTTTTGGCTCCCTCCGCCGCAACCCGCTCGACATACTCGCCGCTCGCCTGAAAATTTACAAAAATCCTGTAGGTGCCATCCCGGAGACCGGCGAAGAAAAACGTCCCATCCTTCTGTACCTGGGTGCTAACGCCGTCGTTTTCCTCGTTGATCAGCGTCACTCCGCCCTGCCCCACGCCGCCGGTCTCCAGCGGAAAAGTGACTCGCCCCTTAACGTTCGCCGTCGTTCCCGTTTCTCCTCCGTCCACCTGCTCTCCGTCTATCAAGTTCGCATCAATCGCTCGCGGGCTTAGCCCTGCACCTTGTCCTTGGTTGATTCGCAATGTGACCTCCCCGGGTGGCAAGCCGGTCAGTTCGTATTCCCCGGGAGATATCGTTCTGTGCTGCACATTGATGAATGCATTGAACGATCCGAAGATCTTTTCGTTGGCTCCGATCTGGATTCCGCTCTTCTCTTCCACGGGCAAGTTTGTGAGCCGGATGTGCACCGAGGGCACTGCCTCCAACTGAATGTCCGCTTCTTCCGTTTCCCCCGCCGTCATTCTCAATTCGCCCGCTTCCTCCGGGTGAGTGACGCCGGGATAGAACGTGATCGGATAAACCACATCCAGAAGTGGGTCCGCCGTCTGATTCACCGGGCCCGTATAAACAAAAAGGGCCGAACGGTTCTGTTCAGGTTGTGGCACATAGCGGAAACCTGTTTGCGCATACCAGGGCTGCGCCTGAACCGCCACGCAGTAACCCCCGGCCGGCAGGTGCGCGAAGCGATATTCTCCGAGGTCGTTCGTCTGCATCTGGGCCTGCACAAATCTCCTCTGAGCCTCGCTCGCAGTCCCGTCCGCAAACAACATCACCTGTGCGTGGCGCACGGCCTCCCCGCGGTCGTTGGTCACCTTCCCGAAAATCACCGCTTGTGGGTGTAGATGAAACACGATGTGCTCGGAATCCAACCCCTCACCCACAGCGATTGCGGTCAAAAATGTCCCGTGCTGGTTGTAACCCTCTCTCAAATAACCCTGTGCGGTCGCATACAGCGGGTACTTTCCCGCCATCAAACCTTGGAACACAAACTTTCCGTCGTCATCGGCAGTCGTTTTGATTTCTTCCGTATCCGCGAAAATGGATACTTCCGCGCGCGCCACCGGTCCGCCGCTCAATGCGTCCACCACCATGCCACGGATCGGATACACCTCCCGAGCATTCTGTTTTGCTGTTCCCTGCCCGAGCCCGGAGAGCAGCGCGAAGAGCAGGGCCAGTTCCGTCATTGCTGGCCGCCCTCCTTTTGCACTTCCACCTTTACCGAAACTTTGTCGCCGGGACCGAGAGTCACCGTACTCGCCTGACCGAGATATTTCTGCATCGCGGCTGGATTGCGAAACTCCAGATCTTCCGCGTTTTCCAACGCGATGACTTCGTAAGTTCCCGGCGCAACGCTCCCGGTCGAAACCTGGCCTGTTTCATTCGTTCGAATTAGCAGCGACGCCTTCGGTTTCTCTTCCGAGAAAACCACCACGTTTGCTGCCACAGGCTCTCCGTTTTCCGCAACCGTGAGGTTTAACTGCGCTCCATCATCTCGAAGTGTCGCCTCAATCGGCGGCGGCGCCGTGCCCGCCCCAACGATCATGTCATCGCGGAGCAAATTGACCTCGCCGCACTGCAATGCGGCCACATACCCCCATTGATTTGTCGTGGCCTCCACCGAATACACTCCCGGCATCAGTCCCGAAAATTTTGCCGGACCTCTTCCCAGTCCCTCAGGCGAAGGAGCTGAAACTGCCTGTGTAATCTGCGGAAACTCCTTCGAAATCATGCGCACGAACACCAGATTTCCGTTGATTGTTGTTTCCCCGTGCGACCTTTCATCGTGAACCACAACTCGAACTGATATTCCCGGTCCCAGCGTCAGGTTAAGCCCGGAAATGTCGGAATGCACATGAATCGGCAATAGCGCGCTCGATGTCTCTCTTTGGGATTGAACCCCGTTCCCACGCTGACTCCAGGCCGTTGCAGAGAGCACGTACATTCCCGGAGGGATTCCTGGCATCTGAAATTCTCCCGTCTTTGCGTCAAAGTGCACGCTGCTCTGCGCCATGTCTCCCTCTTCGTTGTTCAGGTTTAGATTCACGCCGGACTCCGGCCCCGCTCCATGGATGATCCCCGAGATCTCAAAGAGCCGCAGTTTGCTCATGATTTGTGTGACGTGCACTTGCGCTCCCGCGCGAACTGCGATCGCGCTTGCGGATGCTCGATCTGCCACTCCGGGATAAAACTCAGTTCCGTATCCCTGTTCCTTTGCGTTGTTTCTCTGCAACTCGAAATAATTCCTCCTTCCTCCCCGGTTCACCGATTCGAACCGCAGGTAATAGTTTCCCGGCCTCAGCTCCGCGATTCGAAAATTTCCCTGATCATCCGTCGCCGTATTCCCGGCAACTTCCAGCTGACTTCGGCCGTCTTCCGTTTGCCATCGCTCCGCCTTTACCGTGATTCGCTCCACGGCTGCGCCGTCCTCGTTCGTCACATCACCATAAATGATCGCTTCCGGCGTCAGCTTCACGATCACCTCTGCGTCTGCCGGAACCGTTCTCATCGATTTGAACCCCGCATTCCATTGCCCGAGTTCTGCTTGGTTGAAAAATCCCGGCTTTCTTGCCGCGATCGAATATCGGCCGCGCGGGATATCTTCGAATACGAATGATCCGTCGCTTCCGCTGAACTGCACTCTCCTGTCGGGAAAGTAGCCTTCCACGAGTGCGCCGCTGATCCCTTCTCCGGTGCCGGAATTGATCACCGCCCCTCTCAGCTCGTAACGGTTTGCTTCTGCCTGTTGCGCCGCGGCCGCAGGCAACGTGCGCGCCGCCAAAACTGAAAACAAAAGTGCTAACGCCGTGATGCTTCGCCGCATGGCTTTTTCTGGGTTCCGGACTCCGCAGCCGCTCTATTTCCAGATTGCTACGTCTTCAAAGTTATAGCTTGTTATGCCCGGGTGGATGCTTCGAGCCGTTTGCCGGGTTGCATCCTGCGGTCCGGATAGGTGACCGTCAAGATCCTCATGGGCGCTGATTCGCTACTTTCCTGGTTTGCCGCCGGAGCCGGACTTTGGCCTTGTTGGCTTCGATCGAAAGGGCGCTCTGGAGATTAGCGGCACTCGCGAAGCTCGAAGATTCTCCATCTCGGCGTTCTCTGCGATCAACCGTGTCGGGTATGATCGTTGTCGCTCGCGCACTAGGTTTTTGCGCGGTTTTCCAATGGCACGGATGAAACTCACGGTTTACATTCCCTGTTATAACGCGGCGCGCACGATCGAAGCTTCGATTCGCGCGCTGCTCGGGCAAACGCATCCGCCCGACGAATTGCTCGTCATTGACGACGGTTCGAAGGATCATTCGGTGGAACTTGCTTCGCGATTTCCGGTGCGCGTCATCCGCCACGAAAAAAACAGAGGCCTCGCCGCGGCTCGCAACACCGCATTTGCCAACGCGACGCATCCTCTGGTCGGCGCGATTGACGCCGACGTGATTCCCGAACCCACGTGGCTCGAACATTTGCTCATCCGCATCGAGGATCCGCGCGTGGCCGGCACGGGGGGAAGGCTGATTGAAGCGCACCGCACGAAAGTCGCGGACGCCTGGCGCGCCGCGAACATGTCCCAAGATCTGGGGCTTGAAGAAATCGTGATCGAGCATCCCTCGCATCGCAGGCTGGGGGGATTCGGCACGATTTTCCGTAAGGAAGCGGTTTTGGCCGCCGGAGGTTATAACGAAAGTTACCGGACCAATTATGAGGACGTGGATCTTTGCGCGCGACTGCTCGCGGCGGGGCACAAACTCGTGTTTGAGCCCGCGGCAATCGCGTATCACCAGCGGCGCGACTCGATCCGTTCCGTGATCCGCACTTCGTGGCACTGGGATTTTTATTTTCACTATTTCCGCGGAGGCTACAACCGCATGGGGCTGAAGATTCTGTACAATTTCCGGTCCGCGCGCGCGCTGGTCTGGAGCCATCTGCGCTCGAAACGATTTTCGTTTCTCCTGGTGGATCTGCCTTTGCCGTGGATCCTTTCCTACATGGATTTGCGCTACCATTTTTCGCAGCGCCGTTTGCCCAGGGTCGCCGCACCGCCGGAGCAGTACGGGATTTACATCCCCAGGCCGTTCCGGGGACTCGCGAGAGGGGGCCCCCCCGCCATATTTTTGTAAGTGTTGATTCCAAAGGGGGTTAAAAACGGGGTTTTTGGAAGTGTTGATTCTAAAAGTGGTTACAGGCGGGATTTTCATAAGTGTTCATTCCAAAGCGGGTTAGGGGGAATTCGAGGTGGGACGCAGGAAGGGAAAGTTGCCGGAGAGCGCAGAAAAACGGCCTTCCTTTTAACACGGAAGTACCATACCACATAAGTAACGAAAGATCAAGGACAGGCGGGCGAACGGCGGTTTTTTGAGGTTGGGCAGCGATTTGGGAGGGGTGAACGGGATGGACTCGAGGCCGGCGGAATTCCACTGCGGATATGCAGAGAGCGAACGGCAGGTAATCGAGAAAGGGCGGAGCATCCTCGCGAAGTTCGGAAAGTACATCAAAGAGGGTCCCATCGTGGACCTGGGATGCGGGGAAGGGGCATTGCTGCTTGCGCTGAAGCGAGCGGGAAAGAAGAATATCGTCGGGGTGGAGTCCAACGAAGAGCTTCTGCGCATCGCCCATACGCTCGACGTGCCGCTGATTGAAAGCGACATCTGGGATTACCTTCGAAAGGGACCGCTCGAGCCGGCGGCCTATTTCTACCTCGACGTAATGGAGCACGTGCCATTGGAACTCAACCTGGAGCTATTCCGGTTGCTGCCCGCGGGCAGCCGCGTGATCATTCAAACTCCCTACACCGAATCCATCCTGGGGCACCGTTTTTACATGAACGTGCCTTCTCATGTGGCGCCCTACAGTCCTTGGGTGATCAAGAAAATGCTCGGGCGCTTCGGCTATCAAGTGGTTGATGAAGGGAGTGTGGACTGGGGCAGACTTCCGAACTGGAAGAACAAGATTCGGGCTTTTATCCTCCTGAAGATTATGGGTGTGGATCCAGACCTGATTCTGGGAGGCGGGAACTATTTTGTGGTAGCAGACCGGATCGGCAATGTTGGCAGCTGATGCGAAAGAGGGTCACACCTGCGGAGGTACACAGTCGGATCTTCGCCGAGGAACCGGCCGGTCGGGGGGTCGCAGTATCCGGCGCGATAGTACGATGCGCTGGTTTTGGGGAGAGTCGGCCCTCTGGACTGAAAGCCCGGGTCGACACTTGAAGGTGAAGGGGCAAGGCCATCCACTGTAATATCGCTTTGACAGTTCAAGGCTGCCTCTCTACACTCACAGTCATGGTAGTGCACCTCAAGCCAGAAACGGAATCCCGCTTGCAGGAGCTTGCCAAAAGCACCGGCCGCGCTCCCGATGAACTCGTCGAGGACGCCATGATCGGATACCTGGCGGAGCTGAGCCAAGTACGCAGCATGCTCGACGCCCGCTACGACGAAATCAACAGCGGCCGCGTTAAGCCCATTGATGGCGAAGAAGCCTTCAACCGGCTCCGCACCAAAAGCGAAGACCGCCGCCGCTCATGAGCGGTTTTGTCCTTCACCCTGCCTCGCTCGCGGACCTTGAAGAAATTTGGGAGTTCATTGCCGCCGACAATGTGGACGCTGCGGACCGGGTTCTCATGGAAATCCATGAGGCGATTCACGCCCTCGTCCGCTTCCCTCAACAGGGTCACATTCGTTCCGACCTTACTTCCCGACCGCTGCGATTTCAGCCGGTAAGAAGCTTTCTGATTGCTTACGCGCCTGAGGAAGAACCCCTCCTCGTGATCGCGGTGCTCCACGGTCGACGCAATCCCCGAATAATTGCGGCACTGCTCCGCGAACGAGCTTGACCAGAAATTCGCGCATTTTGCGGGATCGCCAGGGGTTCATCAATGTTCAAGCTCTGCAAGTAACGAGCGACCAGGGTGCTCCAGGCATTTGTCTCCTCAATTAAATGCCGCCGCCACAATCGTAAATGCTGGCGCAATCCGACTAGGGTTTGTCGACGCGCCTCCTCAGTGGATAGTCCCTGAATCTCACGGCGCCAATTTGCTTTTCGGCCTCCCATCACTGTCTTCATCTTCCAAACGAACCACCAAATTCTTCCACAGCGTGTAATGGAGAGCGCCGTCCATACGGAAATTGTCCTTGATTGTAGAGTTCTCTAGCACAGGTTTTTTGCCACTGGATATTACTTTCACCATCACAGAAATCGGGGCATTGTCGCAGCGGTGCCCCCAAAGGAAAAAATAGGATCTAAACGTGCTAAACGGTACTTCAATCGAGAAATCTGGGCCGGTAACCATTGAGGTGCTTTTCGTTTCACCCTTCTTTAAGAGTACGGTCACGTCGATTCGTGCTCGGCCCCCAGCGAGATTTTCTATTCTCCCAGTCACTCTGACGCTTCCCTCCGTGCACTGAGAGACGGCACTGGGAGAAAACGCCAAAACACTAAACAGCGACAATAACAGAGGTCCAAGGTATCTCATCTTGCCCTGACGTCTTTACAACCGGTGCATTTTTCCTCGGTTCCGTACGCCTCATTCTCCCCGTGAGTCAAGAGGTGCACACCCTCATGAATTATGACCGCGCTTAGCAGACAACAGGCACCGGGAAAGAAGGCGTTTGAACCTATTCCTACCTCGTGGCGAAGTCTCAAGAAGCTGAGAGGCCCGACCTCGGCACAGTCCCCAGGATTCATATTCGGCTTGAAAACATAAGTCGCATTCTGAATCGTTTCTGCGAGCTTGGAGGTGTTTGGTCCAAAGCAGCAACTGCCATGCAGTGTCTCAAGAGCCTGTTTGATGGCAAATCTCATGGTCAATGCATCCACTGGGTTAAAGCCCTTCAGTTCGTATAGTCCGAATGGGTCATTGAGATTGACCGGATTATCCCGGACGTAGGCAAACATATTCAGGTTATCCCGAATGCCCTCCGGGTCCTCCGAGATAAACCTTCCAATCGACGCATCGTAGTATCTGGCGCGATAGTAATAAAGGCCGGTTTCAGTGTCCGATTCGCGCGCGTCGATACGATTCTCGGGGTCACGAGGGCTGTGCATGAAGTTTAGTCTAAACCCGCACGCGCAACACCAGCGCATGCGGCACCC